>JBFMCO010000055.1:0-22764 GCA_040754495.1 Microcaldota archaeon | reverse complement strand
TCAGGGAGCACCCTTCGTTCATGCGGGAGTACGGGAAGGCTGTGATAAGCGGGCTCGAGCACTACTACTGCATAGCCCGGGAGCGCAGCCTGACGTCCCCGGAGGCGTACCTGGAATTCTGCAGGCGCCATGGCCTGGAGCACGAGGAGGCATCGCTGGACATTCTCCGGCCAGGGAAGGTGGCACTGTGCATCCGGGCGAAAGAGGACCTCCTGGACCCCGGCATCCTCCGCCGCATCTGCAGGCGCAGGCTGGAAGCCTCGCGCGTGACGCTCAGGCTCGGCTCCGAGGCAAAATACGGCGCGCTCGGCAGCTACGATATCGTCGTGAACTGCACCTACTCCGGTCTGAACTCCCTCCTTTCCGGCGAGCCTTCGATGCAGCGGGATTTCCAGTTCGAGCTTTGCGAGAAGCCGGTCGTGCAGCTTCCCCCTGCATTCGCAGGCAAAAGCGTCGTGATAATGGACGGGCCATTCATGTGCGTGGACCCTTTCGGAAAGACCGGGCTTCATCTCCTTGGCAATGTCGTCCACGCAATCCACAAGACGAACGTAGGGAAATTTCCAGACATTGACGCAGCATTCCTCCCGCTCCTGGACAGAGGCATCGTCAAGGCTCCGCCGATTACCAATTTCGGAAGGTTCATCGAATCCGCATCGGAGTTCATGCCGCTAATACGGAAGGCCGAGCACGTGGGTTCCATGTTCACCGTGCGCGCAGTCCTTCCCGGAATGGACGCGACCGATGCCCGCCCCACGATGGTGCAGAGCATAGACGGCCGGCTCATCTCCGTATTTTCGGGCAAGCTGAGCAGCTGCGTGGAGGCTGCAAGGCAGGTTTCGGAAATCATCGGAGACTGAGCGTCAGGGCGCGAGCGCCCGATAAGCCATCATCGCCCCTAGAATCAGGGGCTGGTGGGCCAGGTATAGCGCGAGGGAGTTCCTCCCGAGGAAGGCAAGGCGCGATGCCCATGCGGAATCCCGGCTCTTCCACGTCGCCTTCCCCCGCGGGAAGATGATGCGCCCGGCTTCCATCCCCACAAGCACCACCCCGAACCACGGTATCAGGGGATAGTAGTCCAGGGCGGTGTAGCCCGGGTACGTGACGCCGAGCGGGAAGAGGAGGCGCGAATCGGTCCCTACCGCTCCGATGAAGAAGCCGGCGGTGATGAGAGTCAGCCCGAGCAGGATATTAAGCCTGCCGAACCTGAAGAAAAGCGGGGCTATGAACGTGGATGCCGCTATCATGTGGATTATCCCGAATGTGATGAATCCCTCGTGCGGGTAAATCCAGGTCCCGAGCGTTATCAGGGCCGCGACCGCGGCGAGCAGGAGCCCCCTCCTGGCATGCCTCCCATACCCTTCCTTGTTATGGCGCTCGCTCAGCCAGAGCGAGGCGCCGGCGAGAAGCAGGAAAAGCGTGCCGGTCGCGCGCTGGAAGAGCAGTATCGGCAGGAACTGGAGGTCTATCTGCGCGAACCCCAGGTAGTAGATGTCGAATATGAAGTGGTAGGCAGCCATCATCAGGATGGCCACGCCCCGGAGGGCGTCGAGTTCTGTAATCCTCTCCATGGAGGTCAACCCCGGTGGTTTCCGGTTTCCAGTCTCCAGTTTCGGGCGGAACGCAAAACCCGAAACCCTCTTCGGGCTGCCGGAAACCATGCGGCATGCGTGCCGCAAGCTTTCCGGTTCCGTTCCGGAACCGAAAACCGGCTGCCGGAAACCGCTATCTGGCGTACTCCGCCTTCTCTATTATCTCCCGCGCCTTCGGGAGCGGTATGCCGCTCACGTCCGCGAGCCTTTGCGCGCTCTCCGGGATGTCGAAGACGGTGACTATCTTGCGCGAGAGCAGCCTGCCCAGGATGTCGCGGTGCATCGGTATGACAGTGACCGGATAGCACTTGGTCCTGTCTATGAGGGTTTCCAGGCTCTCCCGGAACGGGTAGCGCCAGCCGAGCAGCGGGATTTCCATGCACTCGGCATAGCTCACGACATCCTCGGAGAATTTCGTGTTGGTCACGAGCCAGGGCTTCGTCAGCTTCCTGCACAGGCCCCTGCCGGCCCCGGCCCTCAGGTCGAGGAACCTCGCATAGACGTAGAGCACGGTCTGTATCCTGCATTTCGCGCCGGGCTGGTTGTGGAACTTGCACTCTATCATGTAAGCGTCGCCGTCCCTTGCCGCGAGGACGTCTATCTCGTGGTTGACGCATTTTCCCGTAAGAATCTGCCGGAGCTCGGTGCGGTAGCCCTCGAGCGCAAGCAGCTTCGCGATGAAATCCTCGAACTCGTAGCCCTCGGGCCCGATTTCGAAGAGCGCCCTCTTCAGGTTGTACCTGTGCGAGACCTCGGGCTTCATCTCCTCGACGAGCTGGTAGAGCATGGCGTATATGTTTTTCGTCTTTATGCCGTCATGGAGCTTCGGCCGCAGCCTCCCGATGACCTCGTCGCTCTCCTTGCCGCTCAGGCCCACCCTCCGGAGCGCCATCCTCGCTTTCTGCGCGCTGAACCTCTCGCGCTCGCCGCTTTCCTTGACCACCCATATCTGCTCTGCCATCGGTGGCTCTAAGGCAGGCAACCGTTATATTTGTTTTTATTATTTCCGCGGAAATCTCCTCCTTCCGCGCCTCATTTAAATCTTCCATGCGATATTAGCGCATGCCGAACTATTTCGACGGCGCGGAAAGGGAGCCTGGCATCATCAGGTCTGAGGAGGTCCTCCTCCCGGACTACGTGCCCGACGAGCTCCTGCACCGGCATGACGAGCTGCAGGCAATCGCCGACGCGATAAAGCCTCTCCTCACGCGGCGCACCCCCACCAACCTTTTCATACACGGCCCGTCCGGGAGCGGCAAGACCACGTGCGTGAAATACATCCTGAAGCAGCTTTCCGAGCATTCCTCTGCGGTCCTTCCTGTCTATGTGAACTGCTGGGCCAACACGACGCAGATGGCGGTCTACAACCGCATCGTGGAGGAGATGAGGCTCCCGCTTCCGCGGAGGGGGCTCGCTGCCGACGAGATATTCGACCGCATATCGCAGTACGTGAAGAACTACAAGAAGCCCATCCTCCTCGTGCTCGACGAGATGGACGGCCTCAGGGACGACAAGGTGCTTTATGTGGCCTCGCGCTCGAACGAGCAGAGGCTCACCTTCGGCATAGTCGGGCTCACGAACAACAAGGCGCTCCTTGCGAAGCTGGATTCGCGCGTGCGCAGCTCGCTTCGCTTCTCGGAGATGGAATTCCGGCAGTACTCGTCGGAGCAGCTGCTCTCCATACTCCGGATACGGGCGGAGAGGGCGCTCTCGCCCGGCAGCTACGACGAGCGCCTGCTCATGAAAATCGTGCGCTCGGCCGAGGACTGCTCTGCGCGCATCGCCATAGAAAGGCTCTGGAAGGCCGCGAAGCAGGCCGAGAAGGCCGGCAGGCAGAAGATAATGCTCCAGGATTTCGAGGATTCGGTCTCGGCCGAGCCGGCATTCAAGCTCCCGGAGCTGAAACTCACGTCAGAGGAGATGCTGATAATGGAGCTGCTGCGGGAAGGCGAGCTGGAGTCCTCCGCGCTTTACGACCGGTTCATCAGGAAAATCCCCAAGACGAAAAGGCAGATACGGAACTACCTGGAGCTTCTCGAGAAGAAGGGCCTGATAGAGTCCGGGGAGCTCGAGGCGGAGGGGATGCTCAGGCCGAAGGTGTTCAGGCTCAGGGGAAAGTCCTGACGTTTAAATCTTTGCGGACATATCTTCACCCATGGACGCCGCAGGGGATGACGCTCTCAGGGTCGAAGAGGAGACGCGGCAGAAAGTCAGCGCCTCGCTTTCCAGGATAGGGGCAGCCCTCTCGGAATGGGATTTAGCGAAGAGGAAGCCGAAAGGGCTCGAGGGAAGGATTACCTACCTGCGGCGTTTCCACGGCCTCCTGTCCCGATGGGAGAGAGATTCGCTCAAGGGACGCAGGGACGACGCTTCCGTCCGGGAGCGCCTCAGGCGGTTCATGGAAATATGCAGGGGCATCGAAGCATCGGGGATGTGAAATGGGCGGCCTGAAACTGGAGAGGCGCGTGGAAGATGCCCTCGCTGCCGCCGGCGAGGTCACCCAGCATGCCCGCGGGCTGGAGCAGGCGCCCCCTCAGCGTGAGCGCACGGCGGGTTCCGTGGCCGCGGCCTGCGATTCGCTTCGCTCGCTCGCCGCGTACGGAAGGACGATAAATCCTGATTTTTCCGTTCCGCTCCCCTCTTCCGGCACGCCTGCGGAGCAGCTCTCGCTCGAAGCGCGCTTCCGCACGAGCGGACGGGGGCATGACCGCCCCCAGCGGTTCCTGCGGAACTTTTCCGAAGCGAGGGCGCACTCGCAGGAGGAGGAGCGCGGGGTGCTTGACGCGCTGCGGCGCATCCGCCCCCACATCTACGGCCCTGGCGTGGCGCTGAGCAAACCCCCCTATGCCGAGGGGCGCGAGGCGCCTCCGGGCTCAGCGGAAAGGCTTTCCGCCGGCGTGGCCGGATGGTTCGGGGCCGATGTGCTCGGCACGGCGCTCTCGGCCCGCTTCGCTCGCTCGCCTCCGGTGGTGACCAGTGAATCCTTCCGCTTCTTTTCCTTCCTCGCATACCTGGAGGGAACCCCGATGTATGCCGGGGCGATGTACCATACCGGCACCAACCACCTATCCATCAATGTCGATACTTTCATGGACGAAGACATGACCGAAGGGGACAAGCGGAACGTGCTCGCGCACGAGATGTTCCACTACGCCTCCTGGCTCGGAGGGGGAAGCAACATTCGCTACCGGGATGCGCAGGGGGGGCCGGTTTTCACGGAAGCCATGTGGCTGAACGAAGGGATGACCGAGCTCCATGCGCAGCAGCTTGTGCGCTCCCACGGCCAGAGGACAAGCCGCGTTGCGTATGCCAACGAAACCACAGTCGCATTCTACCTGCAGCAGCTTGCCGGAACCGATATCGTGAGGGCCGCCTACCTGAGCGGGGATTTCACCGAGGTCCGCAGGCGCGTGGACGAGGTGCTCGGAGGAGGGACGTTCGAGGCGCTTCTCGCCACGGGCGGTGGGGCAGGCGCCCTGCTTTTCCTGAGGGAGCGAGCGGAGCAGAAGATGCCTGCGAGGCTTGCTGCCTGGGACAATGATGCGCTGATACGCCTTGCCGGGGCGGCCGCGGAGGCTGCGGGAATGGGGAGGCAACCGCCGGGGCGGGAGGCAGGGGCGGTGGAAAGCGTGAGATAAAAAGCATAACGCTCAAGGTGTATCCATGGAAGATGAAGCCAAGGCATCCGGGCTCGAGGCCGAGACTCAGAAGAAGGTCAGCGACTCGCTTTCGAAAATCGAGGCGGCGCTGGCCTACTGGGATGCGGCCAAGAAGAAGCCGCGGCGCCTGGTGCGGCGCATCGCATACCTGAAGATGTCCCACGAGCTTCTCTCAGGATGGGAAAAGGAGTCGCTCAAGGGGAGCAGGGATTTCTCGTCAGTCCTCACACGGCTCGGGAAGTTCGCAGACATATGCGAGCGGCTCGAGCGCGCGAGGGCGCGCCTGGAGGCAGGATGATGGGGGGCCAGGCTCTCGAGCGCAGGGTCGAGGAGGCCGAGCAGGCCACCGTGCGTGTCGTCACGGAGCAGCGGCAGAGGGTGGCCGGGGCAGTTCCCGTGCGCACCGCCGGGGAGGAGCAGCGTCTCGACGCATCCACGCAGGCGGCCATGGACTCGACGAGGAGCCTTGGCAGCCAGGCGGAAAGAATCCGCACGTTGCTCGGAAGCCGCCGTGCCGATAACCCGGTGGAGCGCCGCTATGGGCAGATGGCGCAGGGATTCCAGCAACCGGAGCGGGCATTCGCCACGCCTGAGGAAGCGAGAGCCCATTCCGACGAGCTCCGCGAAAGGGCTGAAACCGCCCTCAGTGAGGAGCTGCGGGGGTGGCTGGCAGCCAGGACAGAAGGCCTTGACAGGCGCGAGTCAAGCCAGCAGGACGCGACAGCGATGAACACCGAAATCGCCACGCAGTGGATGACACGTGAATTTCTCGGCGATACGGTTTACGATAGGTTTTCCGCAGTCCCGCCTGTGGCGACGACTGAAACGCCCGAATGGTTCAGGGCAATGGGGGAAGCTGGCCTTGGCAGCCACCTGGGTTTCTACTTTCCGGGAACGAACCACATCGTCGTGACGATTTCAAGGAGCGAGGACACTGCATACAACCTCATGGTCCACGAGCAGCTCCATTACGCTTCATTCCTTGGCGGCGGGTCGGGAATCAGGTGGCGGGACGACCGGGGCGCTCCTGTAATACGCGGGGAGGGCTACTGGAACATCCACGAAGGCCTGACCGAGCTGCACGCCCAGCAGCTTACCCGTTCGCGCGGCTACGACCCACAAGGCGTCGCATATCCGTACGAGACGGCCATAGGCTTCATCATGCAGCAGGCTGTCGGCGAGGAGCCGCTGCGCAGGGCATATCTCAGCGGCGATTTCACCGAAGTCCGGACGCTGCTCGACGCAAGGCTCGGTGCAGGGACGTTCGACACCATCATGTCCACCCAGGTCAATGCCGAAGCGTATTCCATCATAATGCAGAAGGCATCCGCAGCTGGCATGGACATGTCCGGTTGGGAGTCGGACCCGATAATGGGCAAATGCATCACGCAGATAAATGCGGAACGGTTCAGGTGATAAGATGAAACTCGGCGAACTCATAAAGTCGAAGGAGTACCAGGACGCGAAGAAAAGGATATCGGCGTGGAGGGGCCGCCTGGAAAAAGGCGGGCAGGACGAGGCGGTGAAAGTCCGCGACGAGAAGGCGCCCTTCTTCCAGCAGATGCGCGAGAGGAGGCCGGACCTCTACACCGCCTTCCAGATTGACGACAAGACGCTGAGCGAAGCCATATTCAAGAAGCTCACCGGCAGGGACGTAATCCTGGATTGAAGGAGGCCGGGATGGCCGGGTCTGGGTCTGCGGGCCGTAACTCTATAAACATTGGGGGCCATTGCCAGTCATGCTCACAGGGGCGATAAGGGCGGTAGGCAATCTCTTCTTCCTGACGCTCATGTCGAGGTGGGTGGCCGGCGCCACGGCCAGGGACGCGGTGCGCTACTGCGCCGCTAAACGCTGCATCATCAACTACCTCGGCGAGCATTACACGGAAAGCCGGATGGCAAACGAGGCCGTGGCGGAATACAAGCGCCTCGTGGACATCATCCGCTCCGCCAGGGCAAGCGCCTCGATGACCATCAAGCCCTCGCAGTTCGGGTTCGACGCCCTGGACATCGAAGACCCCAGAAGCTTCTGCGAGGAGAGCACGCTGGATGCGGTCTCCTATGCCTCGGCAGCCGGCATTTACGTCTGGCTCGACATGGAAGGCTCGAGATTCACGGATTTCACGCTCGGATTCTACAAAAAATACGCGTCCGCATACCCGATTGGGGTATGCCTCCAGGCCAACCTGAAGAGGACGCCCGGGGACCTTGAGGCGCTGATAGCCATCGCGGAGAAGGTTCCGGTGCGCGTGAGGCTCGTCAAGGGCATCTACCGGGAGGATGCGCGGCTCGCGATTCCGCCGGAGCAGGTGCACCGGCGCTTCCTTGAGCTCATCCGCGCCGCGTTCGAGAAAAGCCCCGAGGGCTTCGGCATCGCGGTCGGCTCCCATCATTCGGAGGCCATAGGGCTCGCAATGGAGCTGCAGAAGAAGCACCGGAAGAGGTTCTTCGAGATAGAGGTGCTGAAAGGGGTCCTTCCCTCGTATTATGCGCAGCTCCGCGCCCGCGGCGTCCCGCTTGCCGAGTACGTTCCCTACGGGAAGGACGCTTTCGCGTACTCGGTCAGGCGCGCCCGCGAGAACCCCGCCTTCGCCCGCTCGATACTCTTCTCCCTGTTTTTCGATGCATACAAAAAGCTATACGGATGATTAACCCCATGGGTTTCGAGAGGCTCAGAGGCCTTTATGAGCACGTCCATGTCCAGACCGGGGCGCTATTCAGCAGGGAGTGCGCGCTCGCTGAGGATGCGCTCGCGTTCTGCTTCGCCTCCTACGGGCCGGTCGCCGGGCGGAAGCCGGACGGCAAGACCAGCCGCATGCTCGCCCTTTTCCACAGGAACTGCGTCTACCTCTCCGCTGCATACCAGCTCATCCGCCTCGGGATGCTCGACCCTGCCGGCAACAACATGCGGACCGTCTTCGAGACAATCGTCTGGCAGTACGCGTATCTCACGGATGATTCGCTCTATCGCGAATCGGTCGGAATCGAGGAGCTGGAGACGCAGAAGCTGGCTCTCGTGAAAAGCGGGCAATGGTCCAACACGCGGGAGCGCAGGCTCGAGAACCTGCGGCGCAAGCACGGCTTCCAGAAGGCGATGAGGAACCTCTACTCGAAGGAGGTCTACGAGAAGTTCTTCTTCAACCAGTACTGGGCGCTCTGCCAGAAGTCTCATACCAGCATATTCGGCGCCAACCTGAACACCCCGACGATGGAAGGGGCCACCACTCTCGAGAAGGCCCCGGACGAGATACGCGGCAGCCTCTCCGCGCTCCTCTACCTCTGCGCCGAGAACCTCATTTTGTTCATGAACTCCTTCCATGCGCTGATGGTGCAGGGGGAGATAGACGCCGCAATCTCATTCACGAACAGGATAAACCGCAGCATCCCGCCCGCGCTCGGCCTCGCGCCGGACGGGAAAAAGCTCGAGTTCACGCTGCATTACCGGGAAGTGTGACATGGACAAGAAGCTCATACTTGCCATAAACGGCGTCGTGTCGCTCGCCCTCGTGGCGCTCATCCTCCACCTCGTGGGCCTCGGGGACGTCGTCCGGGAGCTGGGCGGGGTGGACCTTGGCTTTATCGCCCTCAGCATGCTATGCCTCCTCCTGATGGACATCATCATGTCCTACCGCATCAGCATGCTCCTTGATGAGATGAAGGCCGGGATTCCGTTCCTATCCATAGTCCGGTCGCATTTCGTGGGGATGCTGCTCGCTGACTTCACCCCCTCGCGCGCAGGCTATTTCGCGACGGCCGCGGCGCTGAAATACAACTACGGCGTCCCGGCCGACAAGGCCCTCCTTTCCATATTCGGGCCGCAGATATTCGACTTCACCTTCAAGGTAGTGGCCGGGAGCCTGGCCATGCTCTACATTATGCTCGTTTTCATAGAGCCGGAGCAGGGCTGGGTGCTCATCGCCGGCGCGCTGGCAGTGGGGGCGGTCATAGTGGTCATGCTCCTCACGCTCTTCTCGCGGCGCTTCCTCGCTCTTTTCGCCTTCGCGCGGAAGCTGCCCCTCCTCGGGCGGCTCTTCGGAGTCGTCGTGAAGATGCAGGACAGCTCGCACGTGGTCGTAAGGAAGACGCCGCACATCATCGCGCTCATCTTTTTCAGCTGGGCTGCAAGGGCGATGTCCTGGTATTTCGCAGGCAAAAGCGTCGGCATATCGCTCGACACCCCGTTCCCTGAGCCGCTTTTCTACTTCTTCCTCCAGCCGCTTGTGACGATGCTGGAATTCGTGCCGAGCCCCACGATAGCTGGCCTGGGCCTCAGCGAAGGCGGCTCGACGCTGGTGTTCTCGCTCTTCGGGATACCTCCGGCCAAGGCCGCGACGTTCGCCCTGCTCACAAGGTTCAAGACGACCTTCGTTCACCTTCCGGCGGTGCCGGAGGCGGTCAGGGTGCATGAGGGCGTCGAGCTCTGAATCAGAGGCGGAGGAGGAACGTCGTCCGGTAAAGCCTCTTCCCCTCGTCGCGGCCGATGAGCTTCTTCGTAATCAGGGTCTTTACGCCGAGCGACGTGATGACCTCGAGGGCAGCCTTGGAGCTTCCCACGTATATGTCCAGGCCCTCGTCCTTTTCCTCCTCTTTGGCGATGAAGGTCTTCTTCGAAAGCCTCTTCACGAGCATGTCGGCATGGCCCCTTACCTTGAGCGGGTCCCCGCGCAGCTGGATTATCCCCTCGAAATAGCCGCCGCTTATGCGGGAGCAGTCCCGGCAGATGGTCTTTTTTATGTCGAGCGGAATCGTCCTCCGGGCAACCGCCCCTGTCTGCCGCATGGTGAACGAGGCCTCGCCGCTTTCCTCATCGTATTCGGCGGATTCGATGTCGCCCCTGCATTTGGAGAGTATGAACTCAGCCATCCTCTTCCGGCCAATATCCGTCCATTCCCCCCTGATGCGGGCCCTTCCGCACCTTCCGCACTGCTCGACCTCGACCTTCGGCGGGCACTCTATGCGGACGGGGTAGCAGTCCACGCAGAAAGCCTCGACGAACGCGACCTTGTCGCTGCTGCGGCCGCACTTCGGGCAGATTAGGGCTGACATATCGTTTAAAACCATTGAGAACGATATTAAAAATCAATGACAAAGAACATAAACCAGGCCATCAACCTCACTTCGTATTTCATAACGCTTCCCCCGACGCGCTACCTCCTCCTCGCAATCGTCCTGCTCGGGCTGGTCTTCGGCCTCCTGATAAACCTGGGCTCCGGGCACCCCCTGGAGAATGCGCTCACAGACGGCCTGATGCTGCTTGCGCTCCCGGCCCTCCTTTCGTCGGCGCTCATAAAGCTGCTCGTGCGCAAGATGCCATACCGGCGCATCGCCGCGACGGCTCTGGCCGGGGAGGCGGTATATTCGCTCGCGTACGGCGCCAGCCTCCTGCTCGCCGGGGTGAATCCCATCTGGGCCCAGCTTGTCGTCCTCGTGGGCTCGGCAATCGTTTTCGTCCTCTGGTACGTAATCGCGAGGTTCGTCTTCATCCTCAAATACCGCTCCATCCTCTTCGCCATGCTCCAGCTCCTCTTCTACCTCACCTTCCTCCTCAGCAACCAGGCGCTCTACGTAACGAGCGAGCCCTTCCTCGACGTTGCGGCAAAGTTCTACATCTCATCCTTCGTCCTGCTTGCGGCCATCGTCATCTTCTTCTTCATCATAAACGCCCCCATGAAGAAGAACCTCGGCCTCAGCAGCACGGACGCGATGTCGTACCTCTTCAGCCAGTGGCTCTACCACAACAAGGACGTGGAGAAGGTGTTCGAGCAGGTGGGCGAGGACGTGAAGACGATGCTCTGCCTCAGCGCTTTCAGGAGGAAGAAGGACACGGTCTTCTTCGTCACGCCATACGTCCATTTCGGCCCCCTCGGGAACCTCGGCGGGAGCGAGTTCTCGCACCTTGTCGCCGAGGCGATAGACGCGAAATACGGCTCGAAGACCTTCGTGTTCCACGGAACCGTGACGCATGATTTGAATCCGGTCTCCACGAGCCAGATAACGAAGCTCCTCTCGGCCTTCGACGATTCCATCAAGGGGGCGTCGTTCAGGGATGCGTTGGCCGGGCTGTCCGAAGGCCGCGAGGACGAATGCAGGGCGCAGGCCCTGATGGTCGGGGATTCGGCAGTCGTGTCCCTCAGCAGGGCCCCTCAGGTCACAGAGGACATCAACTTCGGCCTCGGCATGGCCCTGATGATGGAGGCGGAGAAGCGCGTAGGCAAGGCCATGGTCGTAGACCAGCACAACGCGGAGACGGGCGACATCACGAGTTTCGAGCCCGGGAGCCCGGTCGGCTACCGCTACATGCAGGCGATAAAGGACGCGCTTTCGAAGAAGCCGCCCCTCAAGCCCCTCAGGATAGGCGTGTCTTTCCGCAAGTCCGGCTCGGACGTCATAGGGAGGGCGGGCATCAAGGTGGCCGTGATATCCTCAAAACCCGAATACGTCGTGGTCGTCATAGACTCGAACGGAGTGACGCCTGCGTTCCGGGACAGGATAGAAGCCGAGGTGGTGAAACTCGGCAAGGAGCTCAGGAGGGACTTCTCGGCAGGGATATTCACGACCGACACGCACCAGACGAACATGGTCCGCGGGGTGCTCAACCCGCTCAAGGAGGAGGAGGATACGCTCTCCCTGATAAGGGACGCGTGCCGGGAGGCGGCATCGGACATGCAGGATGCGCAGTATTTCCAGGACACGCGCTGGTTCGACATCAAGGTGCTCGGCGCCAAGCAGTCCATCGAGGTCATCTCGACCGTGAATTCCATCGTGGCTGTCGCCAAGATAACGTTCCCCCTCGTCCTCCTCGGCGGAGTCCTCCTGCTCATTGCGGTTGCGACCAAGCTCTAGCGCCTCCGTCTACCTATACATTTATATATATCTTTGGCCATAATGAACAATGCTACTGACCAGTCAGTGTTATTGATACGAGAGGTGGAAAAAAATGACGACAGCCAAACCCATGCATAGATTGGACCTGCTTTACCGCGAAATCAACAAGCTCAGGCTCCGCGACGGGCTGGAGCCTGTGGGAGGCCTCGGATTCGCAGCGAAAATCCACGCGCATTTCCACGAGAGCGAAAACCCCCGCGTTGCTGAAGCGCTGAAGAATACCGGACTCGACACGCACTACTCAGGAAAGGCGCAGACGGCCCAGCAGGCCAAGGATTAAAGATTTCTTATTTTTCAGGCTTATCCCCTTTTCAGGAATACCTGATCCTTTCAAGCATATTTACGCCCGTGCTTATCTCAGCGCTGCACGAGCGGCAGAAGTCCAGCCGCGGCTTCACGAACCGCTCCAAAAAATCCAGGAAATTCTCGTTCTCCTGCATTATGCAGCCAGCATCCGGGCAGTGGCCGGTGCCCCGCTCCTTGAATACATGGCCGAGCTCGTGCGCCACCGCCGTTTCAATGGCAAGCGCCTTCAGGCCGGCGTCGAGGCTGCGCATCATCGAAAGCGATACAATCGCGCCGACGCCGCTCATGCTGAGGCCCGTCATCCTTGCCGGTTCCTTGTAGCCGCCTTCGCTGTCCTCGGCAGCCTCCAGGAGCGTGTTCGGCGTAAGCCCTACTCCGAATATGCTCCTTTCGTAAATCAGGCTCCATAGCGATTCCCCCCTGAGGGAGCAGGGGTGCACGACGGGCATCCCGACGGATGTGACGATGTCGAGGATGCTTTCGCCGCGCCTGACATGCCGGACCTGCCTCCCGCTCCTGCTGTCTACCCTGAGCTGGTCGTTCATGACTCCAAAGCGGCTGAGGCGATGAGCGCCGCGCGAGGCGGCCCCGGCCTCCTCCGGCCTGACCGTCGAAGGGAAAAGTATCCTGACATGCGCTCCGGCCATGAGAATCACGCAGCACCAAGATAATTGATATACGACACCCTGCTTTTCAGGAGGTCCCCGCACCGTTCGCAGAAATCCATCCTGTCCGATGCCACGCGCCGGAGGAGCGACAGGTAGTCAGCAACGTTCCGCATTATGCAGCCTGCCGCGAGGCAATGGCCGTCGTCGTCATAAGGAAGGGGCCCGTGGAAGGAGCCGAAGTTCGTCACCGGCTCCCTGCCAAGGAGTGCGTGGCCGAGCTCATGAATCATGCTCAGCCTGATGGCCTCTGCGGCCTCATCAGGGCTTGCCGGGCCGCCGCTCCGGTAAGGGTCTGCGGCGGATGGCTTGAGGGAAGATGTCGAAACAACGCTTCCGACCATGAAGAGGTTGAATCCCTCCAGGGGCACCCTCCTGTCGGATACCCATTCGATTTTGTGCGGCGTCAGGGCAGCGAGAATTGCCCCGTCGTTGGGAACCCCATACGACGGCCTCCCGAAGGGTTCGCTTCCATGCAGGGTCAGCATTCCCTCCCTGAACACGGCCTCGAATATGCGCTTGCGGCACAAGTCCTTCCATACCGGCGCATCCGGGCTCGTAATCGTCTCGACCTTAAGGCCGAAACGCTCAAAGTGCGCGGCCGCGGAAGCAGC
Organism: Microcaldota archaeon; assembly: GCA_040754495.1. Taxonomy (GTDB): domain Archaea; phylum Micrarchaeota; class Micrarchaeia; order Anstonellales; family Bilamarchaeaceae; genus Bilamarchaeum. The sequence continues at coordinate 9,043 of JBFMCO010000055.1, read as the reverse complement.
CGCTTTCCTCTCGTGCTCTTCAAGCTTTGGGTTCAACAGAAGTCTTATCCTCGCGTCTCTCATGGGATTCGCTCCGGGATTGGCGTATTCCCGTGTTATATGTGGCCAAAAGGGAATTTAAATGTATGCTTGCAAGGCTGCGGCCGCCTCTCAATACGTCTTTCCGCTGCGCGCCTTCCAGCGCGCGAGGAGCTCCTTGCACTCCTTTCTCATGAAGCCGGATGCTATCCTCACCCTGGAATGGCCCTCCCGCTTCATCCTCCGGTCGCTCACGGTGAGCTCGGAGAACCCGAGCCTTTTCACGTCCTGGATTCCGGTCCCGTATATTATGGCGCCGATTTTCGCCCAGTGTATAGCCGAGAAGCACATCGGGCATGGCTCGGTGGTTGAATATATGGTGCAGCCCCTGAGTTCATGGCTGCGGAGCTTCCTGCACGCGGCGCGTATCGCGTTCATCTCCGCGTGGTTCGTGGCGTCTTTTCTCGTCAGCACGGTGTTGTGCGCGACCGCCACGACCCGGTTCCCCTTCACGATGCAGGAGCCGAAAGGCGAATTGCCTTTTTTCACTCCATTCTCCGCAACTGCGATTGCGCTCTTCATGTATCTTTTTTTCATGCCGCGACCACCATCCTCAGTATGTCCCTTATCCCCGGGGCGAATCCCATTATCATGAGCGCGAGGGCGACGAAAAGCCGGTCCTCGCCGTCCATCTTCTCCTTCTGGAGCAGGTAGGCGGCGGCGAAGGATATCCCCACCTTGACCAGGTAGAATGCGAAGAACGTGCCGAAAAAGGCGCCTATCGCCCCTCCGATGACGTGCTGCTCGAAATACTGTATGCCTGCTATCTTGGAGAAATAGTCTATTACGAAGAAAGTAGCAGCACCGTCAAGGGCCTGCCCGGCGACGATGAGCGCAAGCGAGTTTTCCCTGAAATGCCGCCATGCGAAATAAGCCGGGATGACGGCGAGGGCGAATATGGGGAGTGCGTAAATCCAGTATGCCATGAACGGGAGGAGAAGCAGGAAATGCGGCAGCCAGAGCGCGAGGCCCACGTACGGAAGGAGCTCGGGCCTCTTCAGCCTGTGCAGTATGGCAAGTGTTGCGACGAGGAGGGCGGCGGTGAGGATGTATATGCCCGGGCTGACCGTCAGGTATCCGTAGTCCCACAGGTGGGAATCAAGCACGAGCTGGTGCGCAATCGTCACGGGCTTGAAGACGCCCGTGTCTATGGCGTCGGTCACGACCCTGATGGTCGAGCCGAAAAGAACGAAGGAGAGGACCCCCCGCATGAATCCGTCGTCCATCCTTACCCGCCCCTTGAGGGTGCGGCTGAGGGCATATACCGCGGCTATCGCTATCAGCGCATATACGAGAGTGTTCACTGCATTGTAGCCTGTGCGCTCCCATATCGGGCGGACAAAGTAATCGTATATAAAGTTTTCCATCGAACCAACTGCATGCAGAGTTCGCGGAAAAGCCTTATAAAATCCAGCGTACGCACGTCGACAGGCCGGCTGCTGGAACAGGCCCGCAGGGCCGTCCGCGAGGGAAAGGCCGAGCGCTCGAAGCGGTACGTAGGCATGGCATTCGAGCTGCTGAAAAAGCACAAGGCGGGGCTGCCCAAGGAGTTCCGCAACAGCTTCTGCCGCAAATGCCACCTCGTCTGGATTCCGGGAGAGACGATGGTCGCCTACTACGACCGGAAGAACGGCTGCCTCCGCGTCCGCTGCCGCTGCGGTTTCACGAAAAGGCTTTAGCAATCCTTTTAACACAACACGGACAAGGTTATGCCATGGAACTCTACCCCCATATCAAGCCACACCTGTCGGAGGTGGAGGGGCTTATGGAGGCCGGGCTCGGCGCGCAGGACAAAAGGGTATACGGCATGCTTGCCCCTTTCATCCGGAGGGGCGGGAAGAGGATACGGCCGGTGCTCTGCCTGCTCTCATGCGGCGCATCGGGCGGGAGCTACGCGGATGCTGTTAGGCCCGCATCAATAATAGAGATGTTCCACAATTTCACCCTCATCCATGACGACATAGAGGACGGGGCCCAGTTCAGGAGGGGTGAGCCTGCCCTCCACGTATCGCACGGGGTGGCGGTCGCCCTCAACTCGGGGGACGCCCTCTACACCCTCCTGTGGGGGCAGCTCGTCACGCTGGACATGTCCGCATCCCGGCTGGTGAAGCTCCAGAAGCTCTATGCGGCCGCGTTCAAGAGGGTGGTCGACGGGCAGGGCATCGAGATATCCTGGATAAAGGACGGGCGCTTCGATGTCAGCGAGAAGGAATATATCGACATGATAAACGGGAAGACATCCGCCCTCATGGGCTTATCCTGCGAGTCCGGCTCTTTCATGGCCAATTCGCGTGCGCCGCTCAGGCGCGCCCTGCGTGAATACGGCGAGCTGATAGGCACGGCGTTCCAGATACAGGACGACGTGCTCAACCTGACCGGGGAATTCTCCAAATACCAGAAGGAGATAGGCGGCGACATTTCCGAGGGCAAGCGGACGCTCATGGTCGTGCACTGCCTCTCGCACGCGCCCGGCCCGGACCGCGAGCGCCTCGCATCGATACTGTCCTCCCACACCAGGGACGAGCGCCAGATACGGGAGGCCATCTCCATCATGGGGCGGAGCGGCTCGGTCGAATACGCGAGGCAGATGGCCATCTCTCTCATAGCGGCTGCCAGGAAGCGCGTTTCCCGCCTGCCCGATTCCACGGACAAGCAGGCCCTCCTCTCGATAGCGGATTATGTCGTCCGGCGCGAAAAATAAAAAAGTATTTAAACCAGGAAGTCAAATTATCTCCGATGACCTCCCAAAAAAGCGTCGTGTGCCTATTGCTACTGCTCGGTGTCCTGTATTCGTTCAACGTCACCGACTACCTCTATCCGGAAGAATCCAACGCTTCCATATCCTACACGAACTTCACGCTGAACGGGACCGCGTACTCGATTGTGAATATAGGCGGGCAGGATGCGTTCCTGCTGAGAAACGGCGCGCCCGTCTCGAACAGGACGGAAATCGATTCGCTCCTTTACTCATACTACATCCGGACGTACTACCCGTCCCAGGACGAGCTTGACGAGCTCAGCTCGCTCATAAAGCAGTTCAACGACAGCAGGAACGACGGCTACGATTTCAAGGGGAAGGAGGAATACGTCTGCAGGGACGACGTCCTGCTCTCGAACGGCAAGATAACCGTCTCAGGCCAGCCGGTGCGCTGCACTGACAACGAGTCCTGCACGAGGAACGCCATGCTCCTCTTCTCGGTGTACGGGCAGGGGCTGAACCTCGGCTCGCCCACGGTCCTCTTCCAGCCGCTCTACGACTTCACGCCCTCCAGCCTGAAGATGGACGCGCTCCTCGCCAATTACAGCACCCGGCTCGACAACCTGAATGAGAGCAACCTCGTGGAAACGCTCACCTATATATCTGATACCTCCGGGGAGCTGGAAACGCTTTCCGACAAGATAGAAAGCACCATCTTCAGGACGCCCCGCCTGAACGACACTGAGGACAGGGCGGCATGCCAGTACAAGTGCTGGGCCATCTGCCCCTCCTTCGACCTGGACCAGGGCGCCGCCGAGGACCTCCAGGGCCTGGCAGAAGACCTCGTGGATAAGATTGGCCCCCTGAGCGGATACCAGGGGATGTCATCGGAAATATACAACCAGACCCTGGCCCGGCTCGAGCACGTGAAGAGCGAGAACATGGAGACGTATTATTCGGACGTCTTCCGCCCGCTCAATTCCAGCGCATCCTCGGCCATAGGGACGGCGGAAGAAGCGCTCACGCACGTCCAGAACAAGACGCTCTCCGGCAGGCTCGACGACCTCAAATCGCTCCATACCACCATCCCGGAGGACATAACCGGCCACAACTTCACGAACCTGGATTTGGATATCGGGCAGTACCAGAACCTGACCGCCCAGGTGAATGAGGGGGCGGGGTTCCTTCTATCCGAGTATAACCAGACCGTGGAGGCCAAAAACGGCGCGAATGCCCTAATACTCGTGCTCCAGAGCAAGGACCTTGACCCGGTGTCGCTGAAATCCCTCGAGCTCCTCCAGAACAAGAGCTCGGACCTGGACGCGCAGTTCAGGGACGGCCTCACGCTGGCCCAGCTCCAGGCGCTCGAGGCCAACTACTCTGACATAGCGGACGAGGCAGAGGAGCTCCTGCAGAGCGAGAGCGAGACGCCCTCTACGCGGGTGCTCCTGCTTTTCCGCGGCTTCGCGAGAAGGGTGAATACCGGCATCGCCCACGTGGCCGAGAAGACCGACATCGTTCCAGCCGCGGAAATCCCGGACAGCCCGCTCAACCTGGGGTTGTTCTCCCTCCTCGTGTTCCTCTCGTTCTCCTCGATGGCGCTGCTCCTGTTCCTGTACGTGTTCGCGACCGGGAAATTCACAATCCCGAAGACCACCCACATACTCGGCGCGGCGTTCCTGTCGCTGGTGATGCTCATCTTCGTCTTCAGCGCCCTCATGTACCTGTTCCTGGGCAAGACCTCCACGGACGCGACACTGCCCGAATTCCTCTCGGACTTCGACTCCAAGAACAATACCTCCATACTGGTCGACCTGCGCAACGCCTCCTTCGAGGACGCGCAGGCCATGCGCTCGTGCGCCTCGACGCTGGCCGGCTCGTTCGGCGAGCGCAACAAGACCTGGACCATGCTCATGCTGACGCCGACAACGTGCACCCTCACATCGAGCGGGGGCGCCAACACCAGCCTGGCCGCCTCAGACTGCCAGACTGCAGCCGATGAGGCCGACTCATCATTCGTCCTCGGGTACTCGGAGCGCAACGCGCCGCCCCGCTTCTCGGTCATATACCAGAACCGGGCGGAGATACGCGCGAATCTCGATTATTATGAATCGTGCCCGCTCGTGGCATTGTTCAGCTGATGCGTATGGCAAGGAAAAAGAAGGCTCCTGCACCGCAGGAGCAGGTTGCGGAAGAGAAGAAAGAGGCTTCATCAGAGGTTCAGGCCGCAAAGGCCGAGCCAGCCCCGGCCCCGCAGCCGGCGGAAAAGAAAGAGGCCTCGCCGAAGGCTGCGCCATCCGCCAGGGCAGCGCATCATGCGGAAAAGAAGGAGTCTCCGGCAAAACCGGTATCATCCAGGGGGGATTCACTGCCAAAGACGCTCGCGATAGCCGTGCTTCTTGTCGTGGCAATCGCCATGGCGCTTTACTTCTTCGTCTTCGCAGGCTCCAAGTTCGCGACAGGGCAGGAAGTTGATGCAGAGACGTTCAAGGGGATTTTCCTGGACGCGGAGAAGGTGTACATCGTGATGGACGTGCGGAGCGCTCCTGATGGCGTGAGCAACAACGTCCTCCAGTGCGGCGTGGATTTCGCAGCGAGCAGCGGCATGGGGGGAAAGACGGTCACGCCGCTTTCGATGGGCAGGGAAGGGTGCGTCGCACCGGACGGAGTCCATACTTACGACGAGTGCTTCGCAATGCTCAAGGACGGCATAACCATCTACGTGAAGGACGGGCCGGGCGGGGCCAGATACTACTCGAACGGAATGGTCGTCACGGTCGGGCCGGAGTACAAGCTCGGGGCCTGCGGCATCGCACGTACCTGATTATTCCACGATTGCGTATGCCCCGTCTTTTTTCCTTTCCACCCTCACCCTGAGGTCCGTGTTGAAAAGCTGCCTGGTCTCTCCGAAAGGCACTTCCTGCAGCTCATAAGCCGGGTCCGAGAAATTGAAATCCGTCCTTTTCTGGAAGACCACGCCAGTTCCGCTTATCTGCTGGGTCGTTACCTCTAGGTTCCCCTCGTTTTCCGGCGCGAACTTCACGTTCAGGAGGATATGGCCGGGATAAAGCGGAACTTCGCATGCCTTGGCCCCCCGGCAGTCTGCCAGCCTTCCCTTGAGCGGGGAGCCTGTTCCCGGCTCGTTGAGCCTTTCCGCGAGATTCGCAGGCACCTCGGCCAGGTACTGCTTCACCTCCACCGGGGATGACGGCGGGGGGAGCTCGGCCTGGCACCTCGGGAGGAGCGCTAGGCCGGCTACCATTATGGCTGCGGCCCTGGTCTTGATCCCTGCAGAACCCTCCTGCTCCCTGATAGAACATGACACGCGCATCATGGAAGAAAATGTGTGAATATGTGCTTATAAACAGTGGCACCATGCGGCTATCTGGTCTTATAGCGGAGGAAAGCCCCTATGCCGCCGAATCCGCTCAAAAACTGGTTTCCCTCTACGGTATTCACGGACACTATCTCAACCGGGATTTCGGCCGCGCGGGCCATCTCGTTCAGCTCGTCGAGGAGCAGTTCCTGCTTCTGGAGCCTGGACTGCGCCCCGCATTTCTGGCACTGGGCCGTGTCCGCGGCCTTCTCCCTTGAGATTTTGCGCTCCTCATTGCCGCAGGAGCCGCACCTGTAGAGGCCGCTGACGTGCTGGAGACCCTCGGAAAGCAGCACCCTCTCGGCCTGCCTGCTCTCTAATGCGGCGCGGACCTCCTTCTCGCCGTAGGTGGCAAGGCCCTCGCCCACGACCTCTTTTATGAACCGATCTATGAGTATCTTCTCCTTCACTGCCTCCTGCTGCGCGAGTATCCCCTCGCTTTTGGAGAGCACCTCCCGCACCCCGTACTCGTCGGTGTATCCGGTGTCGACCACGCCGAGCACCTTTATCTGGTAGTTGAACGGGCTCATCTTCATGAAGAAATCCTTCGTCGGGCCCGGGCCACCGACAATGACGCCTTTGACGGCAAGCTTCTCGTCCTTCAGGTAAGCCTCGTCCATCGAGTTCCCGACGCGCTTGTAATAGACCTCAATCTGCTCCTCGATGAGGCGCTCATATCTCCTCGCGCTCTGCCCTCCCTTGCGAATCTTCGCGTGCGCTGTGGAGTTGAGCTTCTTGATTATGCTGATGTTCGTGCCTTTCACTATCGCCACGGTCGCCTCCCTCCCGTCAAGGACGACTATCCCGTAGGAGTCGGTCGAGCCGAGCATGGCCTGGAGCGGCTCGAGGAAGAAGCGGCTGTCGCAGCGGTAAGCGCCTATGTTGAGCTTGTCCGGCGGCTCGAGCGTGAAGAGCCCGATGTCCACCTTCGCCGGGTTGTCCGAGATGTTGCCTGCGAAGACAGCCAGGCCGTTCTCAGGGGTCCTGCGATAGAGCTTCAGGTGGTTCATGATGCGCTCGAGGGCGCCTAGCACGTTGAGCTTCGTGGACTTGGACTTTATGTTGCTCGCCTGGCTCATCTCCTCGCGGAGCTTGTTCCCCATCTCGTGGACCGGGGAACCTGCCGGAATGTACACCGATATCAGCTCGGTACCGCTGCCGCGGTAGCCCTCGAGCTGGCGGAGCTTCTTCTTCAACTGGTACATCTTCTCGGAGTCGGCGGCCATTTTTTCACTGCTTGAGCTTTTCCTTGAAATCCGCGAGCTTCGCAGCGAGCGCGGAATCTGTCAGGGCAAGTATCTGCACTGCGAGCATGCCCGCGTTCTTGCCCATCCCGATGCCCACGCACGCGACGGGCACGTTCGGCGGCATCTGCGCGACAGAAAGCAGCGAATCAAGGCCGTTCAGGGAGGCGTTAGCCGGGACGCCGATTACCGGCTTCGTAGTCCTGGATGCCATGACCCCGGGGAGGGCCGCGCTCATTCCGGCAATGCCTATCAGTACCTGAGCCGTAGTCTCCTTCACGAGGCGCTCGACCTTCTCGGGGTTCCTGTGCGCCGATGCGACCTCGTAGCGATGCGCGACGCCGAAGGCGTTCAGCACGTCCATCGCCTGCCGGGCGATTTCCTCATCGCTCTTGCTGCCTGACAAAATGAGCACTTTCTCCATGAACACATCTCTCGCCAAATAATTAAAAAGGAAATAGAGGGGGACGCCTGCAATCAGGCTACCACTTCGACCCTGCCATCGAGGTAGTATTTCATTCCTACTATCTTCAGCCGGTTCTCGTCCAGGGCCTTCTTGACGAGCGGGCTCTTCTTCAGCTTCCTCATCACCGCCTTGACGTTGAAGACGACCGCCTTGCCGAGCTCATCGTCCTCGGCCCCGCCCTTCTTGGCCTTTTTCACTGCCGGCGCGAGCTTCTTCACTATGGCCGCGATGTTGGACTCCGCATGGCCGTGGTATGCGGCCTTCACCGCGCCGCACTTCTCGTGCCCCATGACGACGAGCACGGGGGTGCCGAGGTGGCCGACCGCGTACTCGACCGAGCCGATGCCAATCTTGTCCAGCACGTTGCCGGCGGTCTCCACCTTGAATATCTCGCCGAGGCTGGCGTCGAATATATACTCGGGCACGACTCTCGAGTCGGAACAGCATACTACCGTGGCGAAAGGCTCCTGCCCGCCCTTTAGCTGCTCACGTCTCGCCGCGAAATCCTTCTGCTGCAGGCTCCCGCTAAGGAACCTGCGGTTCCCTTCCATCAGTCTGTTGAGGGCTTCATTCTGGTCCATCCTATCAACTCCTGCCGCTGGCTGGCGGCATTTGCGTTTTTGGGATTGGGTTCCAAGATTTAAAAATGCAAGCCCGGCTTTTTGCCGCATTCCGTCTCCCGTCCGGCCGTCATTTGGAAAGCTTAAATATCCCAATCGGGCATATCATTTCATGGACCCGACAAGGGAGCTTAGGGAAAGGCAGGAGCGCCAGAAGAAGGACAGCCATGCCGGGCACAGGCATTTCGAGCAGGAGCAGCTTCAGGAGCGCAGGGCCCTGGAGCTGCGCGAGAAGCACCTTGGCGGGAAGCTTACCGCGGACGAGTCGCTCGAGCTCATCATGCTCGGGAACGCGGAGCATGTCGCTGCCCTCAAGGGGGCGCCGATGACGCCGCACCAGCGGTTCCTCAAGATAATGGCCGGCCAGGCCGATTACCTCCTCGTCCGGTGCTCGGATGCGCGCGTGCACCGGACGGACACGGAGATGGACAACCTCGTCGGCATACACGTTTATATCGCCGGGAACGTCATTCCGGGCAAGAGAACGGCCTCCCTGGAGGAGATAGAGCAGGTCGTCTCGCTTGTCAGGAAGGACGGAGCGGTCCTGGACGAGGCCCACTG
>JBFMCO010000054.1:0-4531 GCA_040754495.1 Microcaldota archaeon | reverse complement strand
TCGAGCGCGTGAGGAATTACTACGAGCACGTCATAATCGGCCAGAAGGAGCTGAAGCTCGGCCGCGAGAAGATCTCCGTGAAGGAATGGGTCGGCGATTTCCAGCCGGAGAGCATCAACATCATCCCGCTGTTCGAGAACATCGAGTCCCTCGCGAACTGCGGTTCCATCGTATCCAAATACCTCGAGGGCAAGGACCTCGAATACCAGCGCGTCTTCCTCGCCCGCTCGGACCCGGCCCTCAACTACGGCTCGGCGAGCGCGGTCCTGATATCCAAAATCGCGCTGCAGAAGCTGCACGGGGTCGAGGAGAAGAGCGGCGTCCGGATACTGCCCATAATCGGCGTCGGCGGAGCGCCCTTCCGGGGCAATTTCACGCCGAACAACGTCAACAACTGCGGGGACGAGTACCCGAGCGTGCAGACCTACACGGTGCAGTCGTCCTTCAAGTACGACCACCCGTTCCGGGATGCCGTGAACGCGGTTGACATGATAAACCACGTGCACCGCAGGCCGCCCCTCCAGATCGACGAGAAGCGGGCCATGGAGTTCATCAGGAAGATGATGCGCACCTACGAGACCCAGCTCAAGGGGATGGCCGACCTCATAAACGGAATATCCGTGTTCGTTCCGGGCCGGCGCGCGAGGAAGCTGCACGTGGGGCTTTTCGGCTACTCGCGCTCGATGAAGGGCATCAAGCTCCCCAGGGCGATAAAATTCTGCGCTTCATTCTATTCCGTGGGCATCCCGCCCGAGCTCCTCGGCCTCTCGGCGCTGAGCGAGCAGGAGTTCGACGAGCTCCATTCGCTCTACACCAAGATAGACGAGGACCTCAAGGACTCGGCGAAATTCCTCAACAGGACGAACCTGGGGAGGATGCCGCCCGCGGTCCGCAGCGGTGTCTCGAAGGTCCTCGGGTGGGTGGAATCCGAGCCCGACGAGGACTATGCGGAGATAACGACGAGGATATACGAGAACTTCAGGGCCGGGAAGCACACCCACCTCACCGAGGACATCAAGGCCGCGGCGTGGAGAAGGAGATTCCTCGGCTAGGGGCAGTCCTCCGCCTTTTTCGTTCCAAGCGATTAAAAACTTCCCCATGCCTAATCATTATAGGCCAATATAGCGGGCCAAGAGGCAGGCGGGAAAACATGGGGAATGGCAGGCTCCGGACCATAACCAAGCGAAACGGGAGCGTCGTCCCGTTCGACAAGGCCAGGATACAATATGTCATAAAGAAGGCCATCCTGGCAGTGGAGCAGCGTCCCAAGATGGAGCCTGAGAAGGAGGCCGGCTTTTTCGCGGACGAAGTCGTAGCCGAGCTGCGCAGGACCGTAGGCTCGGGCGAGGCGCTCCATGTCGAGCGGGTCCAGGACGCAATCGTGCAGGTGCTCCACCGCGACCTCGCGCGGGGCGAGGACTCGTACTCGTCGAAGCCTGAAAGCCTCTGGATGGCCTACATGCTCTACCGCGAGGGCCACTGCCTCGTCCGGAACGGCCAGCTCAAGCCCGAGCATTTCAGCCCGGACACGCGGCCGAAGGAGCGCCTCGAGGAGCGCAGGGCGTGGAACAGGGAGCACGGCTGCGATACCACGAAAGGGCTGAACGAATGGTTCAGGGGGCCTCATGTCGGCGAGCTTATCCGGGCGGCCGAGGAGCGGAGCTCTGCCCAGCTCGTCGAGGTCGCGCAGAGGGTCGGCGACATGATAAGCGAAGGCCGCCTTCGCGCCATGATGATAACCGGGCCCACATCGTCCGGCAAGACGTCCACCAGCCGCAAGGCCCTCAGGTACCTCTCCGAAGCCCACCCCGACGTCCGGTTCAAGGCGCTGGAAGTGGACATGTATTTCAGGGACAACAGATTCACCGAGAAATTCCAATACAGCGTGGACGGCAGGACAATCGAGGACGTCAATTTCGAGCTGCCCGAGACCTACGACATCGCGCTCCTGAACGAGCACTTATCGGCCCTCATGCAGGGCAAAACCGTCATGGTTCCGCACTACGACTTCAGGCAGGGGCTCAGGACCGGAGAGGCGGCGCCATTCTCCCTCGCCCCCGGGGAAGTGCTCCTGCTGGACTGCATGCACGCCCTCTCCCCGCAGCTTACCGAGGCGATTCCCGCGGCGAACAAGTTCAAGCTCTACATAGAGCCCCTCACGGTGCTTTCCGACCACGACGGCCGCCCGGTCTATTTCACGGACGTGCGGCTGCTCCGGCGCATGATACGCGATTCGCGCACGCGGGGCTATCCGGTGCCGAACACCCTCTGGCACTGGCATCTTGTGCGCAAGGGCGAGAGGTTCATCCTGCCATACGTCCACAGCGCCGACATGGTGGTCGATACCGGCCTTCCGTACGAGCTGCCCATCCTCAAGTCACGCCTGCGCGACGAGCTTGTCAGCATCATCCCGCTATTCGAGCGCAACCCGGACCTTTTCGACGGGCATGCGCGGGCGCGGCGCATCCTGCGGCTCTTCCGCCAGCTCCGGAACGCAACCGGGGGCCAGGAATCGCTCGTGCCGCCTGATTCCATCCTCCGGGAATTCATCGGGGGGAGCGATTTCTTCCCGGCGTAGATTTATATCCCATCAGGGCGATTGTACCTCATGGAAGACCCGATCGAGGTCCACCGGAAGCTGCGCGGGAAGATATGCATAGGCGCCAAGGCGAAGATAAGGACCATGGAAGACCTTGCCACCCTCTACACGCCCGGCGTCGCGGCCCCATGCAGGGAAATCGCGCGGGAGCGGGGGCTTGCGTACGAATTTACCATGAAATCGAACTCCGTGGCGATAGTGACAGACGGCACCCGCGTCCTCGGCCTGGGCGACATCGGCCCGGAGGCTGCCCTTCCCGTCATGGAGGGCAAGGCGCTCATCATGCAGCAGTTCGCAGGCATAGACGCCTACCCCATCTGCCTTGCCGAGAAGGACGCGGACCGCATTGTGGAGATAGTCAAGGCGATATCCCCCGGCTTCGGGGCGATCAACCTGGAGGACATCTCCACCCCGAAGGTCTTCCACATAGAGAAGCGCCTCACGCAGGAGCTGGACATCCCGGTCTTCCACGACGACCAGCACGGGACGGCCATCGTCACGCTGGCAGGGCTCTACAACGCGCTCAAGGTCACGGGCAAGACGATGGACGCGAAGGTCGGGATTGTGGGGGCAGGCAGCGCGGGATACGCGATTGCGAAGCTGCTCCATGCCGCGGGCTTTGGCGACACCGTCGTTTTCGACAGCCACGGAGCGATAAGCGGCAAGAGGCCGGGCCTTGAGGAATACAAGCAGGAGCTTGCCGCCCTGAACTCGTCCGGCTTCTCGGGCAGAATCCAGGATTTCGCCGGAGCGGACATAATCGTTTCGGCGTCCAAGCCCGGCGCCCTTCCGTCCGAGACCATAAAATCCATGAAAAAGCCTAGCATCGTATTCGCGCTCTCGAACCCGGTCCCGGAAATCTCGCTCGAGCAGGCGCGGGAGCTCGGCATAGACGTCTTCGGAACCGGGAGGAGCGACTACCCGAACCAGATAAACAACTCCCTCTGCTTCCCGGGATTCCTGAGGGCGCTGCTTGACCTCCGGGTGAGGAAGATAACGGATGCCATGAAGATTGCGGCAGCAAAAGGCATCGCGGAAGCCGTGAAAAAGCCCTCGGCCGCCTGCATAGTGCCGGACCCGTTCGACAAAAAAGTGGTCAGGAATATAATAAAGAAAGTAAGGGGAGCCGCAAGGGGCTGAAAATCAGCCCGGTTGCAGAAGGTTCCCTGCGCCGATGCCTCCGAGAAGGACTGCCATCATCGCCGCATAGAACAGTATCACGAGCGCTATGAGCAGGGCTACCATTGCGAGGACCGGGACGAACACCACGGCAAGGGTCCTGAACATCGACAGCTTGTGCACTTCCTTGAACGCCAGGTACTTCAGGTAGAGGGAATAAAGCCCCCCTATGAGCAGTGCTATGGAGAACGGGATGCCGAGTATGGAGCCGCAGATGGATATTATGGGTATGGACTGCAGCCAGTCGAAAGGCACCGCCGCCACCATTATCGGAAGGAAAAGGACGAACGTCGCAAGCCCGGGAAGGGCCGACGCGTTGAAATTGGCCCTCATGTCCCCGACGCCGCCGACCAGCTTCGCGACAAGCAGCTCCAGGAGCGAGTACAGGAACATCAGGGGCGGCCCCACGATGAGCGCGGCCACCATGATGCCGACGACAAGGGCGATGGACAGGACCTCCCCGCCTATCAGCATGAGAAGCAGGGCCGGGACCGCGCCCACGAGGTCAAGCAGGAGCTCGATTGCGCTTATGACGTACAAGTCGACCATCCTTTCCCCTATCTGGTCGCTGCTTTTCGCAATCGTCGCGGTGGGGTTGAAGAAGAACTCCTTCCACTGCGACGCCCTCTTGTAGGGTATCATCGCTATTCCGTTGTCCACGAAGCCAAGGTATCTTGCGATAAAGTCATCCACGGTAGCCATTTACGTAGCACCCCTTGAAGCCAGGGAGAGCCCCAGCATGCCGAAATAGAA
>JBFMCO010000053.1:0-40454 GCA_040754495.1 Microcaldota archaeon | reverse complement strand
CGGTAGCCACCTCTCGTGGAGGGCCTCGGGCCGCTTTGCGGCCCGCCGGCTACCGACGTGATTTTTATCCTTTAGTGATAAGTATGTTCCGACCACCGGTCACAGACCGGTGGAATTAGGCATTAAAAAATGCAGGGAGCCTGAGAACAGGAGCTGCGGCTGCCCAGTGCATACTGTGATGCTGGAACACGACGCCATCCCGGTCAAAGGAACGGTAAAATACAAGGCGACGATAGATTGATTTCACATCGCCCGCAGCCGCTTCACTCGCTCATCGATTGGCGGGTGCGTCGAGCCCAAAAAGCCGATTTTCTGCGGGAACGGGTTCGAGAAGAACAGCGAGGCCGTGGTGTCGTTCGCGGCCCTTGTCGTCAGGCCCGCCTTCCCGATTTTCTCCAGGGCGCTCGCAAGGCCCTCCGGATAGCGGGTGAGCCTCGCCCCGTTGGCATCGGCAAGGAATTCCCTCTGCCTGGAGAGCGCGAAGCGCACGACCTGGGCGAAAATGGGCGCGAGAATCACGAAAACCAGCGCAATGAGCACTAGGCCGCCTCCTCCGCGGTCGCGCCTGCCGCCCCGCCCGCCGCCGAGCCACATCATGCGCCAGGCGAAATCGCCAAGGAGCGCGATTGCCCCGGCGAAGACCACGGCAATCATCGCGAAGCGGATGTCGTAGTTGGCTATGTGGGACATCTCGTGCGCAATTACGCCCTCCAGCTCCTCCCGCTTCATCATCTGGAGCAGGCCGGTGGTGACCGCAACCGAGGCGTGCTTCGGGTCCCTTCCCGTGGCGAATGCATTCGGGGCAGGGTCCTCTATCACGTAAAGCTTCGGCATAGGTATCTGGGACGCGAGCGCGAGGCCCTCGGCCACGTTGTAGAGGAAAGGATACTGCTCGCGCTTCGCCTCTTTGGCCCCGCTGAGGGCCAGGATTATGCCGTCCCCTGCGAAATACACCGTCACCGTGTAGAGGAGCAGGGCGAAGAAGCCGAGGATTGGCCCGCAGAGGCCGATGTCGAGGATGTAGGAGATGGCCCAGACGCAGCCCATGAATATGGCGAACATCAGGGCTATCAGGAGGTAGGAGTTGCGCTTGTTCGCCTCGATGGCGTCGAAGAAGCTAATGTGTTCTGCCATGGTATCCGCTCTGTCCGTGCCGAGCCGGAGGCGAGGCAAACGGACAAATCAGAACTTCACTTTCGGCGCTTCCTTCTCCGCTTCAGGGGCCTCGAAGTACGGCTTGGCCTTGAAGCCGAACGTGCCGGCGATGATGCTGCTCGGGAACATCTCGAGCGCATTGTCGTATTCGAGCACCGAGTCGTTGTACGCGGTCCGGATGTAGGCGATTTTGTTCTCCGTCCCCGCAAGCTCCTCCTGGAGCAGCTTGAAGTTCGAGCTGGCCTCGAGCTTGGGGTAGTTCTCGGCCACCGCGAAAACGGACTTGAGGGCCTGGGTGAGCATGTTGTTTGCCTTGGCCCGGTCCTCCACGCTGCCTGTGACGAGCTGCGCCCTGTACTTGGTTATGTTCTCGAGCGTCTCCTTCTCGTGCTTCATGTACCCCTTCACGGTCTCGAGCAGGTTCGGGATGAGGTCGTAGCGCCTCTTGAGCTGGACGTCTATCTGGGCCCAGGCGTTGTCCACGCGGTTCCTCAGGCTGACAAGCCTATTGTACGTCGCGACTACGTAGAGGATGAGGAGCAGCCCGAGGCCGCCCACGCAAAGGAGGACCGGTAGCAATCCGAGCCCAAGGAGCAAATCAGCTTCAGCCATTTTATTATCACCGGGGATATTGCGTGAAGAGTATTTTTAATGGTTCATCGGACCGGACCTTCAAAGGCCTGCTCCCTGATGGAGATCTCATAATCCTTCTTCTCCCCGGGGCAGGAAGCGAGGAGATTGCGCTCGTTGGCCTTTGCGAGGACGTTCCGGAGCGCCTCTGAGGCGCCCGGGAAATCAGGGTTGAGCTTGAGGAGCGAGGCGGCCTTTCCCTCGCCGTAAATGCTCACGGTGCAAAGCGGCTCGGGCTCGCGCGGATTTGTTCTTTTCATATGGACCTCGAATGATGAAAGGATGTTGAGCGCGGGGTGCGGGTCGGCCTGCAGGCTGCCGGTGACGATATCGAAGCCTGCGCAGCGGAACTCCTCTGAGAGCAGCCTGAAGAGGCTTGCCAGATGCGCGGGATTGCCGGTCCGCACCCAGATTGGAAGCCCGCCCCTGCAAAGGCTCCTGCAGAAGCTCTCCGCCGGAAGGACTGCGCAGCGCCTTCTCCTCCGCCAGCACGACGACCTTCGCTCCAGCCATGGTTGTATTTCATGGCGTACTGTTTAAAATCAGGGAGGGAGCCGGGCGAGGAATTCGACCCATTCGGCTTCGCTTATGTCCACCGAGAGCTTTTTCCGCCGGGCCTTGTGCCCTGCAATCAGCCGCACGGGCTTTCCAAGAAGTTTCGACAGCCCCGACACGAGCTCGATGTTCGCCTTGTTGTTCTCCGGTTCGCTCTCGAGTTCCGCGACGAGGCGGCCGCCCTTCGAGGCGAGCGAGAAGCGCCTCGCGCCGGGCCTGACGCTGACTTCCACAATCATCCTGCCGCCTTTATGAGGGACTGCAGCTCTTCGCTGGTCCGGTAGCCAGGATAGGCCTTCTCGCCGATTACCACCGTCGGGTAGCCGCTGACGTTGTACTGCGCCTCGAAGGCTTCCGCGACCGGCGAGTCCAGCTCGCCGTCGAAGGAGAAGAGCTTCACGTCGATAATGCCGTCAAGAGCGTCGCGGGCTTTCAGTATCTCGGTGCCCTGGTCCCTGCAGCGCGGGCAGTTCTTGTTCGAATAGAAATGGATTAGGAGCACGCTGCCTTCGCCGCAGAGGCTTTTCACCTTCTTCGAGAGCAGGTAGGACTCCGCCTCGAGCACGAAGTATTTCCTCTTCAGCTCGTCGTCGAAAACGTTCTTGTCCTCGAGGAACGTGAGCTTGTGGCCTATGCGCTCGATTTCGCTCTCTATGGAGTCCAGCTCGGAAAGGTAGACCGGGCAGAAGGCGGACGAGTTGCCCTCGCTCAGCATGAGGAGCTGGACCGATGCCACCTTAGTTTCTATCGTCGAGACCTCCTCCGAAAGGCCGCTGAGGCTGGAGGAGTCGAAGACCGAGCCTATGTAGACGCCCAGTATGAAGATGGCCAGCGATATCACGAACGCGGCCGCATAGACGGAAACGCTGATTTTTCGCTCCAGCATATCACCAGGAATACCCCTCCCGCTTCAGCTCCTTGAGCAGGAAGAGGACGTTGTAGCCCACCATCAGGTACCAGTAGAAGAGGAGGAAGGACGCGAGGTAGCGCAGCTTGACCTGCTCCCCCCGGAAGCTCCTTATGGCAAGATAGAGGAACAGCGTGGAGGTTATGACCACGAACGCCCCCACGAACGTCACGAGGTTAACCTGCATCCCGAGCGTCTCGAACCAGACGTACTGGTAGTAGTAGGGCGTCGTCACTACGGAGTATATGAGAAGGCCGAGGATGACGAAGAACGCGGTGAGGGCGGCAAAATTCAGGGGCACGAAGTACATCCCGAAATCCCCGTATTCCGGCTTTATCATGCCGCGGTATTTCCAGTAGTTCCTTATGCCGCCCCTCTGCCAGCGCACGCGCTGGGTTATGAGGTCCGACATGTTGTCCGGGGGCTCTGTATAGACATCGGCGGTCATGGAGCTCTTTATCTTGAAGTTCGCGGCCTGGATGCGCAGGGCGATTTCCTGGTCCTCGACCAGGTTCTTCTCGTCGAAGAATCCGACCTTGTCGAAGACAGCGCGCCTGAACATGCTGAACGGGCCCGGGGTCACCGGGACCGAGTCTATGAAGCTGAGGAGCTTGCGGGAGAACAGTATCATGAGGTATTCCACGCGCTGGAACTCCTTGAGCCAGGAGTCGCTCTGCTTTATCTTCACGGCAGGCGTCACCGCCATGACATCCTTGTCCTCGAAATACGGTATGAGCTGGCTGATGGTGTCTTTCGCCACGTAGGAATCCGCATCCATGGTCGCGACAAGCTCGCCCCGGGCTTGCCTCAGGCCGAAGTTGAGGGCCGCGCCCTTGCCGCCGTTCTCCTTCCTGAACACATGGAGCGAGGGGCTTTCGAATGCCTTCGCGACCTTGTACGTGTTGTCTGTGGAGCCGTCGTCCACTATGATGATTTCGAGCAAGTCCCCCGGGTAGTCGAGTTCGAGGAGGGTGCGTATGGACGGCACGATATACTTCTCCTCGTTATATGCAGGCATCACTATGGACACGCGGGGCGTCCAGCCGGTCTTCTTCACCGGCTTCTCGTAGTCCCTGCGGTGCTTCAGGTAGAGGAGTATGAAGACGTTTAGGGTGAAGAGGGAGAAGAAGGCGATTGCGTAGTTTAGTATCTGAACGGCGTCCATATCTATGCACCAGATTGATGCCGGCTCATCATTAAAAAGATGCTCAGATGAGCAGCAGGCTCTGGGCGAAGAGGAGCGAGAGCACCATGCCCGCAAGGATGAACGGGATGAACGGCGGCAGCTTCGTGTATACCATGACCTCGCCCACCTTGGTCTTCTTCAGCCTGTCTATCTCGTCCTTCGTCACGAGCCTCGGTATCTTGTAGCGCTCTATCATGTCCTTGTTCATGATTTCGAGCGCGAGGACGTCCTCGGGCTCGAGTTGCGACACCGGCAGCTCCTCCGAGAGGAGGCGGTTGAGCGAGTCCCGGAACATCAGGAAGAAGACCGACGCGAATATCGATATCGTGACGAACGCGAAGAAGACCGGGGAGAAGAGGAACGAGTTTATGAAGAACCACGCGAACGCCCCGTACGGCACGAGTATGAGGGCGTAGAGGAGGTTCGGCTTCGCCTCGACCTGGGTGAGCTTCCAGCCGAAATAGAACACCACATAAAGCGCGAACAGTATCCCGGAGAATATGAACACCGAGAAGATGAACGGCAGGTTGAACGGAAGCCCCACGAACGACGGGTGCAGGGGCAGCAGGAGCATGATGGACGAGAGCACGAACAGGTCCGCGCCGCCGAGCTGGCCCACCCTGTAGAAGAGGTAGCCTATGGCCGAGAGGAACAGGGCGACCGCCATCGAGAACCAGAACAGCCTCTCCTCGAAAAGGGCGATGTTCAGCAGGAACGAGAGCCCGAGGAAGGCGTAAAGGAGCTGGTCCGGGATGTTCTTCTTGTTGAAAACGTCGTAATAGGCTGCGGCGCCGGTCCCGAGGAACGCCAGACCCAGCCGGATGAGCTCGCCGGGCATTGTGACCTGGCTGAAGATGATTTCTTCTAACATATCAATACCCCAAATGAAACACAATAATGTCTGGAAGCCTTTTAAATCTCGATGGTTTGCGGCCTCCGGCCGCAAACGTCGCGCTACGGCGGGGGGAAGCCCCGGAATCCGAGCAGGAAACCCAAAACGCAGAACCTGGAACCGGAGACCCGGGCCCGGATGCCGGGGGCCGGAAACCGCCCGGCTGCCGCCCCGTCACTGCTTCCGGACGCCGTAGTCCGCGATTTTCCCGGCCAGCGCTATCGCCCGCTCCGGGACGCCGGCCCGCGCCATCGCCTTCCGCATCAGGGAGACGTCCTCCTGGTGGAGGCATTTCAGGAGGAGTGACGCGAGGGCGAAGAGCGCCACGGAAAGCGCGATGAGGAAGCCGAGATATGCAAGGTAGAGCACCTTGGACGAGTATGCCTCCGCTTCCCCTGCCCCGAAATCAGGCAGCGAGCCCTGCAGGGCCGAAAGCGGCTGCCTGAGGGCGAAGACTATGAGGAACGCGGCCGCGCCCGCGAGGGCGAGCTTGTACGTTTCGGGCGGGAACGTGAAGCCGAAAAGCTTCCGCGAATAATACGCGAGGAGGGCGAGCATGAGGGCGAATCCGGCCAGGGTCGCCGCGGCCGAGCCTTCCATGCCGTAGAGGGGTATCAGGAGGGCATTCAGGAGCACGTTCACCACCGCGACCGCCAGGGTGATTCCAAGCTCCAGCCCAACCTTCCTCATGGCCGCGAGGGCGAGCGAGAGCATCCACGAGCAGGCCCGGATGAGCAGGCCGAGGGTGGTTATGGCCATCGCGGCGGCTGCGGCCCGGTACTGCTCCCCGTAGAATATCGCGAGCATGTCCGCGGCAAAGAGCATCATGACGATGGAGACCGGGATTGTTATGAGGAGCGTCCAGCGCTGGGCGGTCTGGGTGACCTGGCGGACCTCCCCCAGCTCGCCCTTCCCGAAGAGGCGCGATATGATGGGCAGGAAGATGGCCTCTATGGAGATGGGGAACGTCATCAGGACGTAGGCGAGGGTGGTGGCGAGCGAATATGCCGCCACGGTTTCCGTGGCGCTCTGGGGCGGCATCAGATAGCCGAGGAGCACCTTGTCCGTGGATGCGATTATCACCCAGAAGGAGCCGAGCACGGTCATCATGAGCCCGAACGGGACAACCTCCCGGAGCAGGGCCGGCTCGGGCATCCAGCCTGCGGGCGGGAGGCCGGCCGCGTTCCTCCGCATGGCCGGGAACGAGACGAGATAGGCGAGGGCGAAGGACAGGACGAAGCCCGCGGTAATCGTCGCGACGCCCGCCCCGAAGAGATGGAAGAGCGGGAGCGATATGGCGAGCTTGAGCAGGTTCTGGATGTTGGACACGAACTGCATGGATTTAATGTCGCTGCGGCCCTGGAGGAACGAGGTGTTCAGCCTGAAGAGGTTGCCGAAGAAGACGTACGCCGAGAGCAGGCGGATGGCCTCCGGCAGTTTCGCGTTCTGGTAGAATCCGCCCGCGCCGTCCGCATGGTAGAACGTGAATGCCGAGAAAACCAGGCCGGCTCCCGCGACGATGAGGTTGCCCGAGCGGAGGAGGGACGACACCCGGCCCCTTTCGCCCCTGCCTTCGAAATACGGGACGTACCGCTGGAACGAGGCCGGGAGGCCGATGTCGCTGAAGACGGTCACCAGGCTCACGATGCTGAGGGAGAGGTAGAAGAGGCCCACATCGTCCGGCGACGCCGCCCGCGCGATTAGGACTACGTAGAAGAAGGAAACGAGCTTGAAGAACGCGTTCCCGGCAAGGCTCCAGAGGCTGCCTTTCGCGACCTCCTTGGAGTAACTCGAGACGTCCCCGTCCATGGTCCAACCTAATAATAATCGAGCAGCTTCCGGACGCCCTCTTCAAGGCCTACCCGGGCTGAAAAGCCCAGCGAGGATTTGGCCTTGCGGGTATCGGCCCGGGTGTGGAAGACGTAGTTCTTTATCGTGTTCGGGCGGTACTCGGGCTCGATGGATTTCCCGAGGGCCGAATTGAGCATCTCCACGACCTCGTTCAGGCTGGCGCTCCGTCCGGTGCCCACGTTGAATACGTCCGTGCCCTCGTATGTCAGCGCGAGCAGGTTCGCCTCCACGACATCGCCGACATATACGAAATCCCGCGTCTGGCTCCCGTCTCCGAGGATGACCGGCCTCTGCCCGGCCTTCATCCCCCAGAGGAACTGGGTCACCAGGTTGGCGTACTTCCCCTTGGCCGACTCGTTTTGGCCATACACGCTGAAATAGCGAAGCCCGGCGCTCTGGACCCCGTAGAAGTCCGAATACAGTTTCGCGAGGCGCTCCATGGAGAAGCGGGCCTCGGTGTAGAAATCCGTCGGGAATATGTGCATGTCCTCCCGGTGGGGCGGCGCGTTGCCGTTGTAGATGGAGCTCGATGACGCATAGACGAGCCTGCACTCGCTCTTCCTCGCGTATTCCAGGATGGAGAGCCACTCGTCCAGCACGGTCGCCGCAAGATGCGGGTTCTCCTTGTACATGGGCGAGGACGAGTAGATGCCCTGGTGGATGATTGCGTCGAACCGCTCCCCTAGGGAGGACACCGCGCCGGAGCTTTTCCGGACTAGCTTCACCCTCCCTTTCACGGCTTCTATGTTGCTTTCGCTGCCGGTGTGCATGTTGTCAAGGGCCGTAACTTCGTGGCCGTCCGCGACCAGGCGTCCGGTGATATTAGAGCCTATGAAGCCTAATGCTCCTGTGACCAGGATTTTCATCCGAATGTCGATTGCTCAGGAGATGTTTTAAACCATGGCAGTATTTTTTCCATTATATGGCGCTTTATGACGAGGCGGCCGCCGCCGTTGCTGCCGTGCATGGAAGGCTAACGGGCATCATTCTCGCCCCGCTCAGCAACGAAGGTATGCTCTGGGCCGCAGTCCCGCTCCTTGTCGCGACGGTGTTCATCGCCCTTTATTTCGGGCGCCACCGGAAGGAAGAGCTCGGCTGGAACACGGCCTTCGGGAACACCATGGTCTTCCTGTTCGTCGGAATGAACCTGGTAAGGGAGATTTATTTCAGCAGCGGGTCGTGGGAGAACGTGCTATCGAGCCCGTTTTATCTCGCGATAGCGGTTGCGCTGGCCGTCACGAGCCTTCTGCTGATGCTAATCACTTACTTTCACCTTCTCCCGAAAAAGGTCGCCTTCTTCCTATTCTCCGCACCGCCAATCAACGTCACGGTCTATGTGGTGATGGCAATTGTCTATGCCGGCGTCCCGCCGGACCTTTTCACGGTTGCGGCGGGCATCGTTTTCCTGCTGCTGATTCTCGCCGCGACGAAGCTTCTCCAGCTCCTGGTGCGCGTCTTTGGCTTCGTGGACGGCGCGGGGGAGGGCAATGAACCGGCGGTCAGCACGCTCGACGAAAAAGTCGAGGAGGAGCTGGCCCTGCCCAGGAAGAAGAGGCCTGCGAAGGACAGTGTTAACGCGCCCGGGAAGGGCGGCCCGTGGTCATGATGGGGGAAAAACCGAAAATCGCTTTCGTAGTCGGGAGGGCAACATCCGGCGGAGGGCTGTATGGCAGGTTCAGGCCGCAGATACTCCTGCTTTCCTCGTATTTCGAAGTCCATGTCGTCTGCCTTTCTGACTGGAACGCCGGGCCGCTTGTCGCGGGCGTTCGCGGTGCCATCGCGCATCCCGCATCCAGCTGGTTTCCCGGCAGGCGCGGGGTGCCCGGGGAGGCGGGCAGCATGCTTGGGCAGCTTATGGAGCAGGAGGGCATAGGCAGCGTATGGGCCGCAGGGTATTATGCGGGCCGGGCGTGCAGGGATGTCAGGGCCGGATTCAAGGTCCTGGACTTCATAGATTCCAACAGGCTGCATCTGCGGAGCAGCGCGCTCGCGGCGCTCGCAAGGATGGATGCGGCCGGGGCCCTGCTCGGGCTGGCGAGGTGCGCCGCCCTGCACAACGCGCACAAGAACCTTGCCGGGCGCTTTAACGCAGTAGCTTATTGCTGCAGGCGCGACGGGCTGGCATCCGGATTCCGGGAGGACGGGTTTGTCATCCTGCCCACCCTCGTGGAGCCTGCGCGCCTGAAAAAAAGCAGGAAGGAAAGCGATGCCGTGATGCTTGGCGACTGGTCCTACTGGGCGAACATTTCCGCCCTGGACTATGCCGTCGATAAGGTGCTTCCGCTCCTGAGAAGGAAGATTTCGCTCGCAATCGTGGGCAGGAAGGCCGGTAACGCGACCAAAGACGCCGCTTCAAGGGCAGGGAAAGCCGGGCACGAGGCCATAGTTTCCGGCTGGGTCGATGACCTGCCTGCAGCCCTCCGGCGCTCGCGGCTCATGCTGGCCCCGCTGGAATTCGGGGGCGGAGTCCCGACCAAGGTCCTTGATTCGCTCATGTCCGTGATACCGGTCGTGACCACGGCTTTCGTGAAGGAGGGCGTGGACCCGGATGGCCGCTGCCCTGCCATAATCGCCTGCAATAATGCCAGGGAAATGGCGGATGCAGTCGAATCGCTCCTTGCTGACAAAAGGCTGGCGGAGAGCCTGGGGGCCGGCGGGCGCAGATTCATGGAAATCCGGCATGAGCGCGCGGTGGCCGCCCACAAAGAGCTCATAGCCAGGATTCTGCAGGCTCAGCGCGCGCTCTGAGAAACGAGCTCTTCGGCCTTCTCCCCGAAGCGCTTCAGGAAGCGCTCCCAGGTGAAATCCTTCTCCACCTTCGCCCTTCCGGATTTCCCCATTTCGGCGCAGCGCTCCGGGCTCTTTGAAAGCGCCTCCATCCGGCCGGCCATCTCCCAGATGCTGTTCACGAGGAAGCCGTCCTTCCCGTCAATCACGGTCTCGCGCGGGCCGCCCTCGTTCCTTGCTATGCAGGGCTTCGAGGAGGCCATGGCTTCGAGTGGGACTAAGCCGTAGTCCTCGTTCACCGGCGTGTAGAGGACCGCATAGCAGCGGGCGTAGAGGTCGCGCAGCTCCCAGTCCCCCACGTTGGTCGTTATGGTGATGTCCGGCGTGCAGAGCGCCTTCAGGCGCTTCAGGTACTGAACGTGCTCGGGCCTTTTCGACAGGGCGCCGGCTATCACGAGTTTCCAGTTTCCGGCACCCGGTTTCGAGGCGTTGGCCCTCTTGGCGAATATCTTGAACGCCTCGATTGCGTATTCCAGCTCCTTTTCCGGCGCGATGCGCGAGGGGTAGAAGAAGAAATTCCCGTATCCCTTGCACGAGAATTTTTCCGCCTCCACGCCGGGATAGAGGACTTCCGCGCTGCGGCGCAGGTATTTCTCGATTCGGGCCTGGCTGTTTTTGCTGTTCGTGAATACGTATTCTATGTCAGGCACGGTCCTGAACTCGAAGAACCTGAAGGCCTGTATTGACGACCAGAAGAGCGCTTTCGAAATCGGGTTCCGTTTCTTCATGCGCCACTCGTAGAGGTCGAAGGCTTCGCGGTTCGGCGTATGGCAGTACCACACCACGGGCCTGTTCCTGTTCCTTACCCATTCGGACGGCGTCTGGTGCGCGTTTATGAGGTCGCAGTCTTCCAGCTTGGTGTTGTAGAAGTGATAGCCGACGTCCATCGCGCTCGCGACGCGGCGGCCTATGGGGAGCTTCCCGAGCAGGCCGGGCTTGGCCACCTCTATATCCAGCTTCTGGAAATCCTGGAACGTGCCCTCCCGCTCGTAATACACGCAGTGTATCTTCGCCTTGAAATGCTGCGCAATCTTGAGGACGACGCGCTCCATGCCCCCGCGCGTCTCCAGAAACGGGGTGGCAACGACAAGCCGCATAAGCGGTTTTGCGGTTGAAGGTTTAAGATGATTGGGGACGATTGATTGGACTGATTGCGATGGCCGAAGGCATCTTTGGAAAGGCGAGGGTGGTGGCGGGCATAATCTCGCTCGTGAATGAATGGCCGTATTACCTGGCCGAGTACCTGGGCTTACGGAAAGGCGGGAAACGAGTCTATTCGCTCAGGAACGGCATCAGGTACGCGACGCGGGGCGGCAGCTCTGACAAAGGCGTCCTGAACGACATCTGGATAAGGAATACCTACGCCCCGCCGGGTTTTGAGATAAGAGAGACGGACACCGTGATGGATATAGGGGCCCACATAGGCGTCTTCACGATATATGCCGCAAGCAAGGCGCGGAAGGGGAAGGTCTTCGCATTCGAGCCGTTCCCGGGCAATTACGCGATGGTCCTGGAGAACATAGGCCTGAACTCCGCCGGCAACGTCGTCCCTTTCAATGCGGCGGTCGCGGGGAGCGGCGGAAAGAAGAGGCTCTTCCTTTCGGACGAGAACGTCTGCCATTCGCTCTACCGCTTCGACAGGCAGGGCGAGAAGTCGGTCGCGGTGGAAAGCATGACGCTCGCCCAGATATTCGAGAAGAACGGCATCGGGAAGGTAGACCTGCTCAAAATCGACTGCGAGGGCGCCGAGTACGACATACTCATGGGCTCTGATGATAGCACGCTCGGGAAGATAGAGAAGATAAGCATGGAATACCATAACATCGACGAAAACCATACGGCAGGGCACATGAAGCGGTTCCTTGAGGGCAAGGGATACCGCGTGGAGATGGGGAAGAGCCATCCCATGATATATGCGCGCCGCATAGGCCGCATTTAAATCGGCTCGGCTATAACTTGTATCGGAGAACCGGTTTTGATGAAAATCGCCGTAGTGGGTGCCGGATACGTGGGCCTCATCTCTGCCGTCGGCTGGGCCGGCCTGGGGCATGACGTTTCATGCATAGAGATAGACAAGGCGAAAGCCGCCAACATCTCGAGGGGCATCGCCCCGATATTCGAGAAGGGGCTCGGGCAGAGGCTCCGGGAGGCGCTCGATTCGGGCAGGCTGAAAGCCGGCACGAATTTCGCCCCTGTGGCTGGTGCCGACGTGGTCTTCATCTGCGTAGGCACGCCGTCGAAACCAGACGGCTCCATAGACGTTTCTTATATCCGCGCGTGCGCGGACAGCCTTGCCGGGGAGCTTGCGGGCGCCAAGCGCTTCGTGGTGGTGGCGGTCCGCTCCACCGTCGTGCCCGGCACTAGCGAGGAGGTCGTGGGGGCTGCGCTTTCCGCGAGCGGGAAGACGCTGGGGGCGAACATCGGCCTCGCAATGGTGCCGGAATTCCTCAGGGAAGGGAGCGCGCTGGAGGATTTCGATTCGCCGGACCGCATAGTCGTCGGATGCCTGGACGAGAGGACGAGGAGCAAGATAGAGAAGCTTTATGAGCCGTTTTCATGCCCGAAGCAATTCACCTCCATAAAAACCGCCGAGATGATAAAATACGCGTCCAACTCCTTCCTCGCGGCGCGCCTTTCGCTCGTGAACGAGTTCGCGGAATTGTGCGAAAAAAGCGGCGTGGACGTGGACGATGTCATGAAGGGCGTTGGCCTTGACAAGAGGATAGGGCCGCATTTCCTCGCGGCCGGGCCCGGGTTCGGCGGCTCGTGCTTCCCGAAGGACGTCCGGGCCATTGTCGCCAAGGCGAAGGAGGCCGGGATGAGGCCGCAGGCGCTCGATGCCGTGCTGGCATCGAATGCAGAGGCCCAGGAGAGGCCCTTCCGGATGCTCGCGGAGAGGATGGAGCTCAAAGGAAGGACGGTGGCGGTGCTCGGCCTCGCTTTCAAGGCAGGGACGGACGATGTGAGGGAGAGCCCGGCGCTAATCGTCATGAAAAGGCTGCTGGATGCCGGATGCCGTGTGCGCGCTTACGACCCCAAGGCGATGGAAAGGATGCGGGAGGCGTTCCCTCAGGCGCATTATTGCGAAGGCTGGGCAGAGTGCCTCGCAGGGTGCGATGCGGCCATCATCCTCACGGCATGGCCCGAGTTCAGGAGGAGCCCGGCCGAGTACAAGAGGGCGCTCGGTGACGGATTGCTCATAGACGCCAGGCGCATGCTTCCTGCGGAAGAGGCTAAAAAGGCAGGGCTCAGATATCTTGCTCTGGGGCGAGGCGAAACTGAATGAAGGCAGTCATACTTGCGGCAGGGCAGGGGACGAGGCTGAGGCCCCTGACGTACGCCATACCGAAGCCGCTGCTCCCGGTGGGCGGGCGGCCCGTGATAGACTACGTGCTGGACAACATCGCATCCTGCGGGGAGATAGACGAAGTTTATGTCGCTGTCTCGCACATGGCTGACGTGATAGAGGAGTATTTCAGGCACGCGGACCACCACAGGGTGAAGGTAAGCGTGGTGCGGGCCCTTGGCTGGGAAACCGGCGGGGACCTCAAGACAGTGCTCATAGAGAAGGAGCTGCGCGAGCCGGTGCTCGTCTGCTACGGCGACAACGTTACGAGGCTCGATGTGGGGAAAGCCATCACGGCGCACAGGAAGCACGGCGGAAGCGCCACGCTCTCGCTCTTTCCCGTGCCGAGGGAGGACGCGCCCCGCTTCGGCATAGCAGAGCTGAACGGGGAAAAAATAACGCGCTTCATAGAGAAGCCGGCCGCCGGCCAGACAAAGTCCGTGCTGGCTAATGCCGGATACTTCGTGCTCGAGCCAGGGGCCCTCGAGGACGTCCAGATGAGGAAATTCAAGCTGGAAAGCGCATATTTCCCGCAATGGGCAAAAGAGGGCAGGCTGTACGGCGACATCCAGCCGCTGAGGATGTGGATAGACATCGGGACGCTGGAATCCTACAGGGCCGCGAACAGGCTCGTGGAGGAGATACTGCCGCCCCCGGTGGCGAAGGTGAGGAAGTGAGGTATCTTGTCACTGGCGGGGCCGGGTTCCTCGGCACGAACCTCTGCCTCAGGCTGCTTGGGGACGGGCATGAAGTCGTTGCCGTTGACGACCTTTCGACCGCGTTCGGGCCCAACGTGGAACTGCTGTCGAAGAAGCGCGGGTTCAGGCTCGTGAAGCATGACATAGTCGGACCGCTCCCGGAACTCGGCAGGTTCGATTTCATCTACAACCTCGCATGCCCGGCAAGCCCGTCCAGGTACCAGAAGGACCCGGTGCAGACCTTCAGGACTTCTGCCTGGGGGGTGTGGAACGTCCTGAAATACGCGGAGAAGGGCCGGACGCCGGTCTTCCAGGCATCCACCTCGGAAATCTACGGCGACCCGCTGGAAAGCCCGCAGAACGAGGATTATCGGGGCAACGTCAGCCCGGTCGGCCCGAGGGCGTGCTACGACGAGGGGAAGCGGGCGGCCGAGGCGCTTATCATGGACTGGCGCAGGAAGACCGGCCACCCGGTGAAGATAGCGCGCATATTCAACACATACGGCCCGCACATGGACCCCGAGGACGGGCGCGTGGTGAGCAATTTCATCATGCAGGCCCTGCGCGGCAAGCCGCTCACCATCTATGGAAGCGGAAGGCAGACGCGCTCTTTCTGCTACGTGGACGACATGATAGAGGGATTCGTGCGGCTTGAGAAATCCCCGGAGCGATTCACCGGCCCGGTGAATCTCGGCAATCCGGACGAGCGCACGCTGCTGGAGCTGGCCGACACGCTTGGCCGGGTTCTCGGGCGGCAGGTGGAGAAAACGCTTGTCGCACTGCCCGAGGACGACCCGAAGCGGCGGAAGCCGGACATCGCGCTTGCGAAAAAGGAGCTCGGGTGGGAGCCGAAGGTGGGGCTCGCGGAGGGGCTGAAGCGCTCCGCCGAATACTTCAGGGTGTTCGCCTGAAAGCGAGGATTGCGGTCGTCATAGTCTCGTTCGACTCGCCTGAGAGGCTCCGGCGGGGCCTTTCCGCCCTGAGCATGCAGAGCCGCAAGCCGGACGGAGTCATAATCGTCAGCACCGGCACGCAGGGAGCTGGATGGGCGGCGCGGGAGTTTCCGTCGCTCGCGCTCGATGTGCTGGAAACCGGGCGCAACATCGGCCCGGCCGGGGGGTTCAGGGCCGGGGCGAGGAGGGCGTACCTGCGCGGCTTCGACTACGTCATTTTCGCGGATGACGACGCGTACCCGGTGGGGGACGGCGTCATCGCCAAATTTGCATCCCACGCGGAGAAGGGAGAAGGCGTGGTCGCAGGCCACCATACCAACGGTACCGCAATCGGCGTGTCGAACCACTACATGATGGTGAGCCGGGACGTCCTCCGGAAGACGGGTTTCTATTTCGAGCCGTTTTTCCTCATGGTCGAGGACCACGAGTTCACTGCACGGCTGAAAAAGGCGGCGCGGATAGCGTACGACCCGGGCATAGTGATAGACCACCCCTGGAGGCTCAAGATAAACACCCGCAGGAGCTTTCTTCTGGCGAGGAATTCCATGATAAACATCGCCATGCACGGCGGCCTCGTCCATTACGCGATGCTGTTCTATTACCACTGCATGCGCGCCGCCTTCACCGCGCTCGCGCTCAGGAAGCCTGAGTTCGCCCTTGCGGCCGCCGGAGGATACTGGCAGTTCGCTTCCGGGATGGCCGGCCCTGTGGACGTGGCGTCAGTCGAGATGGAGCTTGAGCCGGCCGGAGCGCAGGGGCCGGACAGGAAGGCGTTATGGATTGTCCCGGAGGCCGAAGGCCTAAGGCATCCTGCGGGCATGAAAGGCATCGAGGCGGCGGGCGGAAGGGACTTCACGGGAGAGCAAGGCCGCGGCGGGCCCCTGCATGAAATCCGGCGCCTCGCCTCAGCGGTTTCAAGGCTGGGCGGCAGGGACATAATTGTCCAGAACCACTATCTTCTCGCCTTCCCGCCGCTTTCCATGCTCGCGAGGGATGTCTACCTCTATGACGAGCTCGGCGGCCGGGCGTACCTGTTCTACAGGAACAGCGTCCCGCTCTCCGCGCTGTTCACGCTGCTCTTTTCATCCGCAACCGCCGCGCTCCTTCCGCTCGCCGCGGCAATCTACCTGGTCCGCAGGGGGCATTACAAGAGGATGCTGGAGAACGAGCTCCGCGATGATTCGGAGTTCTGCAGGGAGGCTGACAAGTCCCTGCGCAAGGGGGTGCCCGGATGAGGATAGCGCTCGTCATGGTCACGATGGACGTTCCTGAAAAGCTCAGGAAGCACCTTGAGCTGCTGCGGGGCCAGACGAGGAAGCCGGATGGCATTGTGGTAGTGAACAACGGGAAGTCGCCGGTGGATTTCGCACGGAAGGAGTTCGCCGGGGATTTTGCACTGCACTTCCTTTCCTTCGACAACATCGGGCCTGCCGGCGGCTTCAAGGAAGGCGCGAAGAAGGCGTATGCAGAAGGGTACGATTACATAATATTCGCGGATGACGATGCGTTCCCGGCCGGGAACGGGATGATGGAGCGGTTCTACGCCCATGCCGGGAAGGGCGACGCGCTCGTGGCAGGCTACTACACGAACGGGAGCCCGATAGGCCTCTCCAACCACTACATGATGGTCAGGAGGGACATCTTCCCCAAGGTTGGCTTCTACTTCGACCCCTTCTTCCTGATGAGCGAGGACATAGAGTTCGCGGAAAGGCTGCAGGGGGTTGCCAGCGTCGTCCATGACAAAGGCATCGTCATCGACCACCCGTGGAGGATAACGACGGACTCCTTCAGGACATATCTCTCTGCGCGCAACGTCTACATGCACATGGCCATCACGGGAAAGGCCGCGGTGTTCTGCTATTATTTCCTCTATAATTCAGTGCGGGGGGCGTTCTTCGCGCTCTCATTCAGGAAGCCGGCATTCCTGCTCGCCTCCATCCAGGCTTTCTGGGATTTCGCGCTAGGCCGCGCCGGCAGGAGGAGCGCGCCCGCGGACAGGCTCGGGCTGAAGGAGGCGCGGCTTGACGGCCTGGACAGGAAGAAGTCGCTTTTCATAGCCACCGGCCTTGAGAAGGCCGGGGAGGAATTGGCTGGCGCGGGGATAGAGACGCTAAGGGAGGGGGAGCTTGTCGGAAGCGGGGCAAGGGGAGGCTCGCCGCTCTCGCTCCTCCGGGGCATGGCGCGGCTCGTTCGCAGGCTGGCCGGGAGGGATGTCATACTTGCCAACCAGTTTTCGCTTGCTGTGCCCCCATACTCCACGTTCGCCGGAAAGGTGTTTCTTTACGATGAACTGAAGGGCAGGATTTTCCTTTTCTATGAGAACAACGCGTTCCTTGCCCTGGCTTTCCAGATAGTTGCAGTGCCTCTAGCCGTCCTCTCGCTCCCGGCCGCGTTGGCTGTCTTTTTCCTGAAGATGGGGCACTATAAAGGGCTTTATCAGCGGAAAATAGCGGAGGATTTGGAGTTCTGCAGGGCTCACTCGAGGCCGTAGCGCATGGTCTTAGGCTGGCGAAGGCACTTCAGCAGCGTGAATAGGGGGGCGAAGAAGAAGGCGAGCAGGGGGACGTATGCCAGGAAGAGCGCCAGCCTGAGCGCATGAATGAGCGGGTTGGAGTTGTCCGCAAGGAGCAGGGCCTTCCCGTCGAGCCTGCAATAGGCCCTCCTCGCCGCGAGCGCGGCGAGCGTGGTGAGGAATCCGGAGTAGCTTTTTTCTATAATGACGTCCTTCCTGAAGTGGGAAATCGGCCTCATGAGGCTCGACGCGTAGGACGTGTCGCTGCCGTAAGAGGATTCGAACGAGACCGCCGCGAAGCCCTCCAGGTCCGGCCCGGTGATGCTGTCCTGATAGCGCGTCCTCAGGGCTTCCACGGCAGGCTTGCCGTATATGCCTGCCAGCAGGCACCTGATTGCGCCCCAGTGGCCTTTTCGCCCATATGGGGGGAGGAAGAGGAGGAACACCGGCAGGGAGACCGTGAGGTTGACGATATTGTTCAGGAAGCTCCTCGCGTTCCTTGTGAATATGAGCAGGTGGACGAGGTAGAGGACGTATTTGTCGAAATTCCGGTATGCCCCGGCAGGGTAGGGGTGCTGGCAGAAGCTGTGGACGTTGAATGGCGTTTCCCTTATCCTCTCTATATACTCCAGGTCGTCCGCGCCGTAGTATATGGGGGCGTAGTAGATGCCGTATTTCCGGACGAGCTGCGATGAGAGGAGGCTGTAGAACGCCACATTGCCGCCCCTGTTCACCTCCACGGCCCTGCCATCGCTCATAAGGCGGCACTCCGGCCTCACGTATCCCTTTTGCCGGTTCGCAAGCAGGTTCTCGATGAGGCGCTCATCCGCAGGGTAGCAGTCCGAATCCGTGAACACCATCCATTCGTAGCCGTTCTCAAGGGCATAGAGCTGGCCGGCGGAGAAGCCCCCGGCGCTGCCCGTATCCTCCTTCCTTTTCGCAAGGATGACGCCGAAATCCGACGCCGCGGGTTCCGCGATGGAAGCGGCCCGGGTTTCGTCCGTAACCGCGTTCATGACTATCAGCAGGTCGAAATCCCTGGATGTCTGCTTCCTGAGGAGGGAAAGATGGCGTGCAAGATGCCCGTATTCGGTATAGAAAGGCAGGATTACCAGCGTCTTCGAGCCGCTTTTCCTGATTACGCGGATTGAGGACACGAGGTCTTGGAACGCCATGCAATCAGTCGAATTTGTCAGCCTTGTCGAAGGAAGGCCAGGACCGGTCTTTCCGGGACACTATATACTCCATTTTCGGCCAGGGTATCGCCAGCGACTTGTCGTCGAATATGATGCCTCGCTCGGCCTCAGGCGAATAGTCGCCATCCACCCGGTACAGCATGAGCGTGTCGTCCGCGAGCGAGAGGAAGCCGTGTGCGAACCCGCGGGGCACGTAGAGCGTGCGGCGATTCCCCCCGCTCAGCTCGACAGAAACCCATTTGCCGAAGGTGGGCGAGCGCCTGCGCAAATCCACGATGACGTCGAATGCAGCCCCCTTGAGAACCCCTACGAGCTTGGCCTGCGGATGCGGCTCGGCCTGGTAGTGCAGCCCGCGCACCACCCCTTTTTTCGAGACCGAAAAAAATTCCTCGACGACGCCGGGCTCCACGCCGCGGCTTCTTAGCATCGCGCGGTCGTATGTCTTGCAGAACGCTCCGCGCTCGTCGTAGAACTCCTTCGGCCTTATGATGAATGCCCCTTTCAGCGGAAGGTCCTCTATCTCCATCCCGCGCTCAGTCATGGCCTCGACCCCAGCATGTCCTCAAGCCCCTCATCCACTGTCCGCAGGCGCAGCCCCAGCTCCTCCTTTGCCTTCTCGTTCGATACGCGCGCATTGGGGCGGCGCGCAGGAAGCTTCAGGCCCGAGGACTCTATCCCCACTACGAGCGATGGGTCCTTTCCGAAAGCCGCGGCTATCTTCCTTGCCCAGCTCACCCGGTCCAGGAAGCTGTTTCCTACGACGTGGTAGATGCCGCGCTTGTCTTTTTCCATGATGCCCTTCACGGCCAGGGAGAGGTCCTTTACGTACGTGGGGGAGTTGAGCCAGTCGCTGCAGACCTCGGCCTTCTGCCCCTTCTCCAGCTTCTCCAGCGTGGAAACCACGAAGGATTTCTTCTGCCCGGGAAGGGACCACCCGTAAATCTGGTCCGTGCGTATTATCGCGTGGTTGGGATTGATGGCTGCGGCCAGTTCCGCCCCCCACTTGGTCACCCCGTAGAAGTTTATAGGGGCAGGTATGTCCTCTTCAGTGAAGGTCCGGCCTGCGTCCGGGAAGACGAAAGTCGTGGAGATGTAGACGAGCTTCGCGCCCATCTTCTTCGCCTTCTCCGCTATCGCCCTCGTGCCGAGGACGTTCGTGGCGTATGCGGCGGCGTGCTCCCTCTCGTGCCAGTCCACGCTCGGCGGGGCTACCGTGTGCAGCACGACCTCCGGGGCGATGCCGTCCATGAGCCGCTCGGTTGCCGCAAGGTCGGCAAGGTCGAGCGCGTATCCCTTCGCTCCGGGAACCTGCCCCGGGTTGTTGAAATACGTGTAGGTCACCTCGTTGGAAGGCGCAAGGCTTGAGACAAGCTCGCGCCCGAGCAGCCCGCTTCCGCCAAGAACAAGGATTTTCATCGGATTACCCGTAAATCGCTTCAATGTCGTAGCCGTAATGGGACGAGCTCCTGCGGATGATTTCCAGCCACTGCGGGTTTTTCCTGTACCATTCCACGGCGCGCCGCACGCCTTCTTCGAGGGGGACTGCGCTCTTCCAGCCGAGCTCCTGCTCCGCCAGCTTCGACGAGAGGTATTGCCGGTCTATCTCGCCCGGCACGATTTTGCCCTGCACGAGGGGCTCCAGGCCCGGGCCGAACTCCGCGGCCACCATGTTCCCCAGTTCCATTACCGAAGTCGGCTTTCCGGTCCCGAAATTGAATGCCTTTCCCCTGCTTTTTTCCTGCTTCTCCGCAAGGAGCATGATGGCCCGGACAGCATCATCCACGTAGAGGTAGTCCCGGAGGTGCCTGCCGGCCGTCCTGATGACCGGCCTGCGGCCCTGCATGAGGAAATAGACGAAGCTGGGTATGGCCCTCAGGATATTCGCGTCCCTCCCGCCGATGACGTTCGAGCACCTTGACGTGGATTCCCTGATGCCGTAGGTGACATGGTACGAGTAGGCGAGCCGGTCCGCAGCCAGCTTCGACGCATCGTAGGGGGATTTGGCCGAAATGGGGTGGTTCTCGTCTATGGGAAGGTAAGCCGGCTCCCCGTAGACCTTGTCCGTGCTCGTGAAAACAAGGAACGCGCCGTCGTTCTTCTTCCGCATTGCCTCGAGGATGTTGAGCGTGCCATTGACGTCCACTTCCACGGTTTCCTGCGGGTTTCTTATGCTGTAGAGCACCTGGGTGACTGCCGCCAGGTGGAGGATTACGTCCTGCTCCTGGCATATCCTCTCCATGAGCGCGGCATCCCTCAGGTCTCCGCGGACCACCGTGGCTTTTTTTGCGGCATCGGGAATGCTGGCAAGGCCGACCGGGCTTTCCTTCCTTATGAGGAGCGTCGCTTTGGCCCCCATGCCGATTGCCTTTTCGGTAAGCCATGAGCCTATGAAGCCGTTGCCGCCCGTTATCAGGACCCGCTTGTCCGACCAGAAACCCATCACAACCACGGAACCTTGCCTTTGTAGCCCATATGGGTCATCTCGCCCCCGTACCAGAGGGAGTTCAGCCGGTCCACGTCCTTGAAAGTGTCCATGCACGTCCAGAAGCCCTCGTGCCGGTAAGCCGCGAGCTGCTTCTCCTGCACCAGCTTCCTCATGGGCGCCTCCTCGAGGACGTCTTCCGGCGCGACATAATCCAAAAAGCGCCTGCTGAAGACGAAGAAGCCGCCGTTGATGTAGTCTTTCAGGAAGGGCTTCTCGCGGAACGACTCCACGAGCCCGCCGCCGTTTATCTCGACCATGCCGAAGGGCGACATCGGATGGACCGCGCTCATCGTGCCGATTTTGCTGTGCTTCTTGTGGAATGAGTACAGGTCCCCGATGCTTATGTCGCTCAGGCCGTCGCAGTAGGTTACGAAGAAGTCTTCCGCGTCTATGTGGTTCGCGGCCAGCTTCACCCTTCCGCCGGTCTGCGTCTCGAGCCCGGTGTCCACGCATTCCACGTCCATGCCTTCCTGCGGGTTCTTGTCGAAGAATTCCCTTATCATCTCGCTCTTGTACCCCAGGGAGAGGATGAATTTCCGAACGCCGTACTTGGCGTAGATTTTCATCACATGCAGGATGACCGGGTACGGGCCTATCTGCACGAGGGCTTTCGGGATGTTCTCGCTGTAGTCGCGCATCCTCATGCCCTTGCCCCCGGCCAGTATGACTACTGGGATATCCTTCATGGATGATTCTCTCTGCGAAATTATTTAAAGCGGCGCTGGGATTCTTCCGTGATGGGAGAGGACGAGATTCTCAAGGAGATAGATGGCCTGGTGGCCGAGTTCTGCCGGATGAAGCACGGGCGAAAGAAGTTCGAGCCGGGCAAGACCTACATCCAGTACGCAGGGAGGGTCTTCGATGAGCGGGAGCTGAAGCTGCTTGTCCGCTCTTCGCTCGATTTCTGGCTGACTGCCGGCCCCTATACCAAAATCTTCGAGCACAAGCTGGCCAGGTTCTTCGGCCTCAGGCACGCGATGATGGTGAATTCAGGCTCCTCTGCGAACCTTGTTGCGCTCAGCGCCCTCACCTCCCCCAGGCTGGGAGAGAGGCGGCTGCGCAGGGGGGACGAGGTCATCACCTCCGCAAGCGGTTTTCCCACTACAGTAAATCCCATATTGCAGAACGGCGCCGTCCCGGTGTTCGTGGATGTCGAGCTGGCCACGTACAACCCGAGCGCAACGGCCATAGAGGAGGCCATAGGCGAGCGGACGCGGGCCATAATGGTCGCGCACACGCTCGGCAATCCCTTCGAGCTCGACCGCATCGCCGCGATAGCGAAGAAACACGGACTCTGGCTGGTGGAGGACTGCTGCGACGCCCTCGGCTCCAGGTTCGGCGGGAAGCATGTCGGCACTTTCGGCGACATCGCGACGCTGAGCCTGTACCCGGCGCACCACATCACGACCGGTGAGGGCGGCGCGGTGCTGACCGGCAACGACGAGCTGAAAACCCTGGCCGAGTCCTTCAGGGACTGGGGACGGGACTGCTGGTGCCCCCCGGGGGTGAGCAACACCTGCGGGAAGCGCTTCGGCTGGCAGCTCGGCTCGCTGCCGCCCGGATACGACCACAAGTACATCTATTCGCATATCGGGTACAACCTGAAAGCCACGGACCTGCAGGCCGCCATAGGGGCCGCCCAGATGGACAAGCTTCCGTCGTTCGTAGATGCCCGGAGAAGGAATTTCATGAAGCTCTACGGTGCGCTCAGGCAGTACGAGGACGTGCTGGTGCTTCCGAAATGGCATGAGAAATCCGAGCCGAGCTGGTTCGGGTTCCCGATAACCGTCAGGGAGGGCGCGCCTTTCACGCGGAACGGGATCGTGCAGTTCCTTGAGAATGCCAGGATTGCGACCAGGATGCTCTTTGGCGGAAACATGATAAGGCAGCCGGCTTATGACGGGGTCGGGTTCAGGGTTTCGGGAAAACTCGAGAACAGCGACCGTGTGATGAACGACATGTTCTGGGTGGGCGTCTACCCGGGCATAACGGACGAAATGATGGATTACATGATAGCCAGGTTCGAGGAGTTCCTGAGAACGAGGCGCTAGATGCCCCCGGACGCAATCCCACGGACATGTTGTGGGGCAGGTGTGGTTCAATGGACAGGATGAGGGCGGCTTCAGTCAGGTTCGACGAGCTTGCCAGGGTGCTCAAGCGCTACGGGGAAGGCCGGCACGACGGCCTCATCATAATGCCCTCTTACAAGGCATACGACTACCTTTTCAGGCACCTGGAGCTTCTGCAGAAACAGACTTTCAGGGATTTCGACCTCCTCATCATGCTCAGCTCCGAGTCGGACGAGAAGAAGGTGTCCGGCTTCCTGGATTCCATGAGGCCCGGGTTCGTGGTGGTCCTGGCCAAAAGGAACGAGGACACCGGCTCGGCCGGCGGGTTTTTCGCGGGGGAGAAATACGCGCTTGAGAACGGATACAAGTATGTTTTCCTGACGGACGACGACCTGCTGCCGCTCGATGCGGACACGATAGGGCGGCTCGTGGAGGAGCGGAAGAAAGGCGCGATGCTCGCATATTCCAGCCCGCACTTCGTGGTGGACGGCGAGAGGGCCTTCACCGGAAGCGGAATCCACTTCTACAGCCTGCTCGACATCTCGCTGCTGAAGGAAGCCGGCCTGCATTTCGCGCCCATGTACATCGGGGCGGACGACACCGAGCTCGCTTCGAGGGTGCTGAAGCTTGCCGGGCCGGTCAGCACGGGATGCAGCGTGTCGCACCCGGGCAGGCATTCGATTTTCGCGGATTTCGAGCGCAGCATCCTTTACCGGATAAACGACATGCTGCTGATAATGCCCGGCCATTTCGTGGACTACATCTACGGCTCCTCGGTGCTCCTGCCTGCGTATCTGGTATTCGGCTCGGAAAGGGCGAGGAAGGCGGGCTTCCACCTGATGAAGGCCCTGATTGCGCACAAATTCGGAAAGGGCGCCATTCCGCCCAAAGGGGGCGGCGATGCCGCGCCAGGCAGCGAGGTTTATGAGCTTGTCGTCACGCCGCTGCAGTCCGTGAAAACCGGCAACGTCTTCCGCTACGGATACGGAAAGGGCCCGGCGCACATGCTGGATTTGGCGGGGAAAGCCCTGGGGAAAAAGGTCCTGCTTTATCCCATCAACAACTATGCGGTGATACTCTCCATGCTGCTCGCGAAGGAGACGTGGGTGTCGGCATCCCGGGGGGAGTTCCTTCTCGCAAAGAGCGGAAACCCGCTGCTGCACGCGCTGAGGCTGGCCGTATTCTGTTTTGTGTTCCCGGCCTTCCTGTCCTTCGGCCTGCTGAGCTTCGCCATAAACTGGGCGAGGAAACCGGATACGTGGGGCTACGGCATACGGTCACGATAGCCGGGAAACCAGGCTGTCGAATTTCTCTTTGAAAAGCGCGACCTGCTCCTTCCGGCTGAAAGGCAGGGCGAGTTCCCTGAACTTCTTGGAGTAGGCCAGCTTCGTTCCCTCGGAAAGGGAGAGGAAGCGCTCGATTTCGTCAGCGCTCTTCTCCACGTCGAAAGGCAGCACGAACCTCCCATCCGCCTTCTCCGCAAGCTCTTTCGTACCGGTCCAGGCCGATACGAAAGTCGGCACCCCGCCAAGCATGGCTTCAAGCGTGGAGACGGGGAAGGTGTCGTACCTCCCGAAATGGACCGAGAGCAGGGAGGAGGACAGGGCATCGCAGAATGCAGAATCGCCCGCTATCGGGCTGATAGCGACCTTGTCCAGGTTTTTGATTCCTTCCAGATGCTTCCTTGCGACTCCCTTCGTCACGAGCCTGAGCCGCAGGTCATGGCCGCGCGAGCAGAGGGCGTCGAAGGCCTTCAGCAGGAAGTCCATGCCCTTGTATTCAGGCGGGTTGCCGACGCAGATTATGGTCTTCGAGCCGCTGTCGTAGGCGGCTTTGGAGAGGGAGGCGTATTTCGCATCAGATACGAACGGATGGACGACCTCGGCAGGCTTGTCAATGCCTTTTTCGCGAAGGAAATCCGCGCACATCTGCGAAACGGGCAGGAAGGCATCCACTTCCCTGATGAGGCTTTTCATGAGCGCGGACGAAAGCGGGTCGGCCTCGCCGTTCAGCACCTTGAAAATCTTGGGGGAGGCGAACAGCTCGATTATTTTGAGATTTTTCCGGAACAGCCGCTTGTGGAGCGCCGGGTACTCGTAGATTGACTCGCTTAGCGCGACGTCCGCGCTATCAAGCTCCTTCCTGCGGAAATTTGCAAGGAGGTGCACCATCCTCTTCGCCTGGTAAAGCCGGCTGCCGGGCGCAGGGAGGCCGAGGGGGGTGATGCTGCTGCAGGCCGATTCGAAGAATGCCTTGTGCACGCTGTTGGGAGGCGCTCCTGCCATCAGGCCGGCGACTTTCATCCGAGCCACTCCAGATAGCGCCTCAGCCCCTCGCCAAAGGGCACCTCCTCCTTCCATCCGAGCGCTTCCAGCTTTTTCGTATCGAGCTGCATCAGGCGCACGTCCCCGGCCCAGCCGCGGGATGTGCCGGTGGTTTCGAGCTTAGGGTTCAGCCCGAGGGTTTTGCACATGAGGCGGGCGAGGTCGTCCACCTTGAGCCTGCCGCTGCTCCCGACGTTGTATACGTCGTACTCCCTCTTCTGGCCCTTCCACGCGGCAAGGAAGGCAGAAACGCAATCCGATACGTGGAGGTACGACTTGTCCTGCTTCCCGTCGCCAAGGACCTCAAGCCGCGAAGGGTCCCTCCTCAGCTTGTTGTAGAAATCGAACATGACGCCGTGCCTGCTTCTTTCCCCGAAGATGTTTGCGAGGCGCAGGGAGGTGCCCTTGATGCCGTAGCAATGCGAATACGAGGACACGTAGGCCTCGCAGGAGAGCTTGCTCGCGCCGTAGTTGCTGATAGGCATGCATGGGTGGGTTTCAGGAGTCGGTATTACTGCGGCTTCTCCATAGACCGTGGAGGTGGATGCGAATACGAAGCGCTTTACGCCCGCCTTCCTGCATGATTCGAGGAGCGAGAAGGTCGCCAGCACGTTCTGGTCAAGGCTTTTCCTTGGGTTTTCCGCGCTCGAGCGCACGTCAGGGTCGGCTGCGAGGTGGAAGACCGCGTCGCATCCTTTCAGGTGGCGCGAGACGTCCGTCCGGATGTCTTTCCTGACGAACGCGGCGCGGGGGTTCAGGTTGTCCTTCGAGCCGGAGGAAAGGTCGTCAATCACGAGCGCCTCGTGCCCCTCTGCAACAAGGCTGTCGGCAAGGTGGGAGCCGATGAAGCCTGCCCCTCCCGTGACCGCGATTTTCATTTTATCCGACTCCTGATAAGCTCGCAAAAGCTTTTGGCACTTTCCAATGCTGCGCCGGCCTCTCCCAAGGATGTTAAATATTATTTTACGACTGTTAAATAAAAGTTAACATGAGCAGTGCGCCGCTTACTGGATACCGGACACCGGGTGCCGGAAACACGGCCATGTGCGAATGCACCGATTTCTCCTGCCAACATTAATAATAAACCGGAAACGCTAATGCGCGGGGGATTGAATGCTTGGCTGGCGCATACTCGGCCAGGGCGAGTACAGGGTGGATTTGCCCGCGCTCACCGAAGAGGAGCAGCAGCTGATTTCCGACGCGCAGGAGAGGTTCAGGGAGGCCACGCGCTCGCGCATCGCGCAGGGGAAGGAGGAGAGCCGCAGGCTCGTCGAGGAGCTTCTGGGGAAGACCGCAGCCGACTCGGGGCTCTATCTCGACCGGGCGCAACAAGGCTATCTCGGCCAGATAGCTTTCATGCACATCTACGGGTTCGCGTTCATAGAGAGGCTGCTTGACGACCCGGCCGTGGAGGAGATAAGCGTCATCGGGCCGCACAGGCCGGTCTATGTCTATATCAGGAAGCAGGGCTGGAGGAGCGTGAACGCGTGCTTCGAGGACGAGCGGACGATAGCCGAGATGGTGAACCGTATGTCCCGCTCGCTGGGGCGGCACATAACGATGCAGAACCCGAGGCTGGACGCCATGCTCCCGGACGGCTCGCGGCTCCACGCCTCCCTGCCGCCGGTCTCGCGCGGCGAAATCACCATAAGGAGGTTCAGGGAGAAGCCGTTCTCTCCCAGGGAGCTTGTCGACAACGGGACTCTGCCGGCAGACGCGTGCGCATTCCTTTCCGTTGCGATGCAGTGCGATTTCTCGCTTCTCCTTGCAGGGAACACCGCAAGCGGAAAGACCACCACCATGAACGCGCTTTTCTCGTTCGTACCGTGGAACGAGAGGATTGTCATTGCCGAGGAGACGCCCGAGATAAGCCTCCCCCACAGCCACCAGCTCAGGCTTGTGGCAAGCAGGGACATGGGGATAACGCTCAAGGACCTCGTGTACGACTCGCTGAGGATGCGCCCGGACAGGATGGTCGTAGGCGAGGTGCGCAACAGGGAGGAGGTCGAGGCGCTCTTCGACGTCCTGCTTGCCGGCCAGGCGAGGGGCAGCTACGCCACGTTCCATGCGCAGAGCGCGCAGGAGGCGCTCTCGCGCCTGCGCTCGCTCGGAGCGAGGGATGACGACCTGGGGAGCATCGACTGCATCGTTGTGCAGAGAAGGATGCTGGCTTATGACGCGAAAAAGAGGAAGGCGAGCGAGATGCGGCGGGTGGTGGAAATTGCCGAGGCCGGGGGGCGCACGCTGTACCGCGACGGGAGCGCGTTCCGGGCCGGGAGCCTGATTGAGCGTGCGGCCGAGAGCTTCGGCCTGAGCAGGAAGGAGATGGATGCCGAGCTCGCCCGCAGGAAAAGGCTCATAGCGTCTTCCGGGCCGGAGTATGCCCAATTCTTCGCGAAAGCGCAGAAGGAGCTTTACGGCTATGATGGTGAGAGGGGCGGGGAGCGGTGATGGAGGGACTCGTCAGGCTTTCGGCCTTCTTCCCGGCGTTGCCTATGCGTTCCTCTTCCGACAGGGCACTCATCGTGCTCGGGGCAGAGCCCGCAAAGTACATGGGAATGACGCTCATCCTCTCGGCTGCACTTGCCCTGCTTGCGGCGGTTCTGGCGCTCATCCTGAAGCAGCCGGCCCTGGTTGCCGGGGGAGCGGTATTGGTGGTTTCGGCTTCGTTCCTGCTCTATCTCCCGAAAATGGAGCTTGCGAAAAAGGCCGCGGAGATGGAGTCCTCCATGCCGTATTTCCTGCGCGCGCTCGGGATGATGCTGGACATGGGCGTCCCGTTCCAGAGGGCAATAGGCCTCGCGGCAGAAGGCGACGGCCCGCTCGGGAGGGAGATTTGCGCGGCTCTCAGGGAGTGCGACGAGGGGGTGCCGCTCCAGAAGGCCCTCGCGAATCTTGCCGCGTCGTTTCCGTCCCTTGCGGTGAAGAGGGCGGTCTCGCAGGTAATAAGCGCGTACGACACCGGCTCCGGGGGCGCGGAGATGCGCAGGATAGGGGACGAGCTGCTCTCGCTGGAGCAGCACCGGCTGAAGGAGTTCTCGGCAAAAAGCGCGATGATAGGGCTGCTCTTCATAATATCGAGCGCCGTCCTCCCCACCTTCTTCATGGTATACGCGATAGCCGGGGGGAGCGGCATAGGGCAGGGGGAGATGAGCTTAGCCATGCTCGTCCTGTTCCCGGCCGGCGGCGTCCTCCTCCTGATGGTTTCGAAGGCCATGATGCCGCGCAGCCGCATGGGCGGGGACACGCTGGACCTGAGGCTCCTTGCCCCTGCCGGAGCCGTCATGGCCGGCTTCCTGTTCCCGAGGTTCCAGCTGCTCCTTTTTCCAGCTGGCGCCGTAGCCGGCGCGTACATGGCGCTGACGCTGTACCTTGCCGAGCGCAGGCTGGAGGACATAGAGGCGAGGCTTCCGGACGCCCTGTTTTGCGCGAGCGGCCTGCCGAAAAGCGCAAGGCTCGAGCGCGCCTTCAGGCACATGGAGGAGGGCGGCTTCGGCGCCCTTTCCGAAGAGGCGGCCAAGTCCAGGAGGCAGCTCGAGATGAACGTACGCGCAGATGCGGCCCTGGATGACCTTGCGGCGAGGTGCCGCTCCCCCATGCTGGAGCGGGCCTGCCGGATGATGGGGAGGATGGCCGAGACCGGCTCGCTGGACAGGCTGAACAGCCTGGCCGAGGACATGATACGGGTTTTCCAGGCACGCAGGGAGCGCGCAGGGCTTCTTGCCATGCAGAAATACACGCTCCTGCTCGGGGCGCTCCTCATCCCGCTCATCATGAAGATGGCACTTTCCCTCCTGCAGGGCATGGGCGGGCTTCTGGGGGACGGGGCGTCGCAGGCTGCCGCCGGGGCGGCTTCGCTCGTCCCCCCGTACATAGTGATATACGCGGCAATCTCCTCTGCCGCCATAGCCGACGCGGAGGGAAAGCGCTCCTCCCTTGCCATCTACAGCCTGGGGCTCTGCGCCCTCGGCCTCGCTGCCTTCCACTTTATAAACTTTTGACGAGAGTGGGGATGCGATGGATACAATCACGTCTATCGCTCTTTCTGTTGACAGCCCCATCCTGAAGGCCGCAGGCATGGTGCTTGATGGCTCCATCGCTTATGCGGCGATAGTGCTCGCCCTTGTTTTAATCGGAGAGTCGAGGAACGACAAGAGGCTCAAGCTGATGGCTTCTCTCGCGCTGACGGCCTTGCTTGTGACGATTGTGAAGACCGCGCTCGCGCACGAGAGGCCGTGCAGCGCTGAAGCCTGGTGCCCGCCCGGATACTCGTTCCCGAGCACCCATGCGGCCATCGCATTTACCCTGATGACCGGCTTCCTGAACAAGAAGAGCTACCCGCTTTTCCTCCTGTTCGCGCTTTTCGTCTCCTTCACGAGGATGAATCTCGGCGTGCACGTGTTCGAGGATATCGCAGGGGCGCTTCCTGTGGCGCTGATTTCGTATTATCTCACGGACATGGCGTGGAAGATGAGGGCCGGAAGCGGGAAACCTGCACCGGCTGCCGGAAGCCTGAGGCCGGAAACTGGAGGCGGGAAATATGGCTGACACCTCCCGCGAGGACGCAAGGCAGCTCTTCCATATCCTTGTCGGCATCGGGGCGCTATCCACGCTCCTGCTTTTCGGCAGGGGATTCATGCTTGCCGCAGTTTTCTTCATCATCCTGGCCGGCACCCTGCTCATGAACGCCAGGCTCCTTGGAAGGAAGGTGGCGCTCGTCCAGTGGTTCGAGGAGCGCTTCGAGCGGCTCGATGCCCCCCTGCCCGGGTGGGGCTCTGCGTGCTACGCGGCCGGGGCCCTTGTGGCCATCTCCTCGCTCAGCGACGCGAGCCAGATAGCGGCCGTGATATTCGTCCTTGGAATCGGGGACGGATTATCCACCCTCGCCGGGCTGCGGGGCAGGCTCAGGCTGCCGTACAATTCCAGGAAAACGCTCGAGGGAACGCTGGCCATGTTCCTCTCCTCGCTCGCGGCGTATGCCTTCGTAGGCCCGCTAGCGCTCCCGCTCGCGCTGATTGCGGCGCTGGCTGAGACAATCCCCGGCATAGACGACAACCTGACCATCCCCATCGCCTGCGCGGCGTTCTTCCTGGTGGTGCCATGATAATCCTTTTCACATCCGAAAACATCGCGAGCCTGAATATCGCTGGGAAGCTCATAGAGCGGCACGGCTTTGCAGAGCAGGCAAAGGACGAGTGGATTGCAGGCGGCGTCCGCCTGATAGACACGCATGCGCCGAGCGTGCTCGAAGTGCCGACCGGTTTCCAGACTGACTGCCTGCTTGTCCTCAGCACCCACAAGAGCAGGACGCACGAGAAGGTGATGACCGCGCACATGCCCGGGAACTGGGGCGATGCCGGGATGGGCGGCTCGCCGCGGACGCTTAACATGGCCCCGGCAAGCAGGCTCAAGACGCTTTTCCGGGAGATAAAGAAGCAGGCGGACCGGATTGGGTGGGG
The DNA here is from genome assembly GCA_040754495.1 of Microcaldota archaeon. Taxonomy (GTDB): domain Archaea; phylum Micrarchaeota; class Micrarchaeia; order Anstonellales; family Bilamarchaeaceae; genus Bilamarchaeum. The sequence goes on along the minus strand of JBFMCO010000053.1, from coordinate 9,449 downwards.
CGCCTCGCTCGAGGCCGACCACCACGGGCCGACGTGCGGCGTCCCCATAATGTTCGCCGAGATAGGGAGCAGCGAGGAAGAGTGGGGGGACGATACCGCGGCCGCCGCCATGGCGGATGCGGTTGCTGCGGCCCTTCCAAAACACGAAACCTTCGAAACAGTCTTCGGCGTTGGGGGCGGCCACTGCCCCCGGGAGCTGACGAAACTGGTGCTGGAGAGCGAACTTGCAGTCGGGCATATAGCCCCGAAATACGCCATAGACCTTCTCGATGATGAGATGTTCAGCCAGGCAATTGAGAGGAACGTCGAGAAGGTGTCAAGGGTGCTCGTAGTGAAGGACCAGGCCAATCTGGCGCAGAAGGAGAAGATACGGAAGCTGGCTGAGGGGCACGGCATCGCGCTGGAGCTCATCTAGGGGAGGCCGAGCTTGCCCCTCAGGCCGGGAACGTCTTTCCTGGGCCCTTTGTCGAAGCGGAAGAACTTCACCCCGGCAGCGGCTGCCGCAGCCTCGTCGTTGACCGAATCGCCGACGAAAAGAACCTCGTCCTTTGCCGCGCCGAGCTTCCTGGATATAAGCTCGAGCTGGTCCGGCGATGGCTTGTTCCGCGGTACGGAATCCCGCCCGCACACGAAATCGAAGTGAGTGAGGAGGCGAAGCTGCGCGAGTATTGTTTTTATGGAATCCGTATGGTTGCCGCTCGCTATCGCGAGCAGCATTCCGCGGGCTTTCAGCTCCCGGACAAGCGCAAGGACCTCCGGGAAAACCGTGTACGACCTCCGGTCGGCGCACCCCAGCTCGTATTTCAGGTATATGCGGTCTATCTCCGCCTTGAGGCGCGCGTCGTCAGAGAGCCTGTTGCCGAGAGGCACAAGATGCTGGCCATCGTCCACCGCAATGCCCTCCCTTCTGGCAAGGGCCAGGACCTCGGCCTTCACGGCATGCCAGTCTATGCCGAGGCGGACGACCGTGTCGTCGAAATCGAAGATGACGAGCTTCATTTTCCCGAAGCCTCCCGGATTTTGGAAATAAGCGAGTCCCGTATCCCTGCAAGAGCCGGATTTTCCAGGAACGCCATCCCAGAGCGCTCGCTGATGCGGGCCGTTTCCGCAGAAAGCGGGATTGAGCCGAGATACGGAACGTCAAGGCGCGATGCCGCCCCAGGCCCGCGGGTGCCGAAGACCTCCCCGGACATGTTCTCCACGAGGCCCAGGATTTTCAGGCCGAGCTTCTTTGCCATGCTGCACGCCCTTGCAGTATCGAGGAGGGCTTCCTTGGTCGGGGAGGTTACGAGAATGAGCGAATCGAGGGCTGATAGCTGCATCGCGGAGAGAGGGACGTCGGCGGTCCCGGGCGGGAGGTCTATTACGAGGAAATCAAGCTCGCCCCATTCCACCGAGGAGAGGAAGCTCACGAGCATGTTGTGCTTTATCGGCCCCCTTATGATTATCGGGCTTTCGCTCCCCGGGTTCAGCAGGGCTGTCGAGACGATTTTCACCCCCCCATGAACTGCAGGCCGCAGCGTCTTTCCCTTCGCGAGCATGCTTTTCATGGAAAGGAACTTCGGGACGTTCGGGCAGTCTATGTCGGCATCGAGGATGCCGACGCGGTATCCCAGCTTTGCCAGGGAGAAGGCGATATTCACGGCCAGGAAGGTCTTGCCCACCCCGCCCTTGCCGCTGTGCACGCCGACCCTGTAAGCCTTGAGCTTCGCAACCGGGGCTTTCTGGTCCTCGAACGGGTTCTCCATGGATTATGTCTCCACCGCAACTTTGTGAACTACCTGTGCCTAAAGGCATGGGCTTCCTGCTTCACCGAAAATACTTGCCAGTTATGCTTATAACCGGTAGTGGTCGCTTCTCCACAGGCGTTACATCCCCCGGTTCCCGGGGTAGCTCTTTTGAGTATATTTATCGCCGCATTGAGGTCACGCGGCATTGACGCGCCGCACGGGCAGCTGTGCCACCTCTCCGCAAGCGGTTTCTTCCGCATCAGACCGCAGCCGCTGCATCGCTGCGACGTATGGGCAGGGTCGACAAGCACGACTTCGCAACCAGCCTCTTCCGCTTTGTAGCGAAGCATGCCGGAAAACCCCCCCCCCAGCTGCAATCCGATACCTCTTTCGCAAGGAAACCCTGCGCCAAAGCGGCGATATTGAGGTTCTCCATTGCTATGAGTGAGTAGTTATCAACAAGGTGACGACTTACCTTGTGGAGAAAATCCGTTCTTCTGTTTACGAGCCTTTCATATGCCGAGGCGAGCCTCAGCCTTGCCTTTCTCCTGTTTTTGCTGCCTTTGCTTTTGCGCGAGAGCTGTTTCTGGGCGCTCTTCAGCTTCTCTTCTGCCTGCCCGAGATGCCTGGGGTTTTCAATGGCTAATCCATTGCTCAGATATGCAAAGTGCTCTACTCCAAGGTCGAGACCGACGGCTGCGCCCCTCTTTTTAGGAACGTCGCCTTTCTCGATTTCAGAAGTAAAAACAGCGAACCATTTGCCTGAGGGCGATTTCTTTATGGTGAGCGTTTTGACTTTGCCTCCAATATCCCTGTGCTTCTTGATTGAGACGCTTCCGATGCCCGAAAGCTCAAGGCGCTCTGCCAGCTTGATACCGAACTGCGGATAAGTGAATGATTTCATCCGCTCGATTGATTTGAACCTCGGGAATCCTGCTTTTCGCCCTGTTTTCTTTCGGGCAATCAGGCAGCCGAGGCTTTTTGCAAGCCTGTCGGCAACGTTCTGTGCAACTTGTGAAAAGATAGGCGTTTCCTTTGTTTTGAGATAAAGCATTTTCCTTGATGGGAACCTGCCAGTTTCTGCATGGTGGGATTTGGTATATTCAAGAAGAGAGTTCCAGAGACCCTTGCATTCATGGAGATGTTCGTTAAGACATTTCTGTTGGGCTTTTGATGGGTAAAGCCGGTATTTCCACGAACGTATCTGCATGAAGGGATGCGGAAAAGGCAATTTATAATCAAAAACAGAGGCCTCGTTTCCGCGGCGCTGGTTTCGGCCTTTTCATCGAAAATATGGGACTTCCCGGTGTACTTTCCCGGGCCTAAGGTATTTAATGCTGAGGCGGAGAAATAAGCGCATGGAAGAAGAGGGATTGCTTTTCAAGCCGGGAAGGACGCCCGAAATCCTCGGCGTGGTCATCGCAAGGGGCCAGCTGGAGGGGTCAAGTGGATAAGAAATTCGAGGTCCCCAAGCCCGTGGCCGCAGGAGACACAATAGACGTCACCATAGAGGGCCAGGGCGGGCAGGGCGACGGCATCGCCAAGGTGGAGAACTTCGTCGTATTCGTGAAGGGCGCGAGAAAGGGGGAGAGGTGCCGCGTGAAGATAACCGAGGTCAAGCGCACCTTCGCCCTGGGCGAGAAGGTCGGCGCCGCTGATTCTGAGGCAGAGCAGGAGATGGACGACGAAGTGGAAGGGTACAAGGACGGTCCATCAGGCTAGGGGCAGCCGGTCCTCGGAAGCGAAGCTTCCGGGGAACTTGTGGCAATCGTGTCCGACGCTTCGGACACGGTGCGCAGGGAACTCTGGTTCCCTGCCGCCGCAGCCACATGGTTTCCGGCAGACGGCATCCGGTCCCGGGCATTCCGTTTTGTGTCTCGAAAATTGGAAACTCAAACCCTCTCCACCAGCCAGAAATTCACGAACGCCAGCACGAGGACCAGGGCGACAAGGCCGAGCCCGATTTGCACCTGCGTGAGGCTGCCCATCTCGAATCCTTCGCTCGGCCTGGATGGGACGGAAGACAGGTTCGAGCCGTTTTCCGTGGCCATATTGTTGAAGGAGAGCATCCTGCCGGTCAGCGTCTCGTTGAATGACGCCTGGCGGAGGGCGGCATCATGCACCACGAGCGAGAGGTTGCTGTTCCCGAGGGAGACGTACGAGTGGTTGAACTCATAGACGAAGCGGAAGGAATCGTTCTCGCGCTCGAGGGATGATGGGGTTACGGTTTCATTCGTTCCTTCGCTCCACCCGGACTGCGTGGCATTCGAGCGGTTGGAGTAGATGGACATCAGCCCGAAGCTGTCGGTTGCGGTATAGAAGGTGGCCAATGTGAAATTGGCGGTCCTGTTTCCGTTCAGGTATATCTCGGCCTGGTAGATGGGGCACTGGGACAGGGCGATGACGTCGAAGCGGCTGTTCCTGAACCACTGCTCGCGCAGGATTGGCGAGCGCAGGAAGAAAAGCTTCCTCTGGCCCCCGACGATGAAGGAACGGTTGGCCGAGAGGGGGACGGAAGCGGTGAGGTTCGTGACATTGCTCCCGCAGTCCCCGAACTCGAACGAGCGGTTGTTCACCTCGTTGAAGAAGATTGCGCTGCCGGAGACGTTCACGTCAAGCGTGTCGTTGCCCGATGCCGAGGCGAGCGCGTCTATTACCTCCTGCGGCACCGGAACAAGCGTTGATGATACCGGGACCGTGGCCGAGACGTTCCTGAAGGAGAATGTGGCATTCATGCCATATACGACGCCGGTGCGGTTCTCGTATTCCACGCAGCTGTCCGTGTCGAAGTCGCAGCGCCACGCCATGTCGGGGTTGCCCTGGAACCATGAGTAGTCGCATGTGAACTGGGGATAGCCTTCAGAAGGAAGCGAAGTGAGGTGGCCCTGCTGGTAGCCCCTGGCGATTATGAGCGAGAGGCCGTCGGTCGCGCAGCTCATGTTGTCGATCGAAGGCGACAGGCCGGCGATTTCGACGCTCGCTGACAAATTGAGCTGCTGGGAGTAGCTGCCGAAGCGCACCTCCATCGTCCCGTTCTGCGCGTAACTTGAGTTGTACGCCCCCTCAAGCAGGGCGGCCGCGGCGGTGTTGTTCGCGCCCACCTGCGCAAGCGGGGGGTCGGCATACTGCGCGAAAGCGGCGCCGCAGAGCAGCAGGAAAATGACGGCTCTCATAATGCATCGCTCAGCCTGTCGATAGGCACGAACGAGACCATGTCGTTTGACTGCATGATGCGCAGGCGCGCCCGCCCGGCCTCGCTCAGCCGGCCGAGGATGCGCTTCTCCTCGCCCTTGTCGTCCACCACGACTATGGCCTTCTTCCGGAACTCTTCGCCGAAGAATCCTATATCGAAGTCTTTGGTTACGAACCTCTCCCCTTCCTCGGAAAACGGCGTGCCGCTCTCGATGAGCTTCTCCCGGACCATCCTGCGCAGGACGTTGCGGACGACATCGCCCTCTCCCTTGAGCTGGTAGTAGTCGCGGTGCGTCTCGAGGCAGCCCCGCCGGACGAGCGTCTTGAGTATCTCCTCCACGTTCCCTTCCGTTACGTCGGCGCCGTTCGTCAGGTAGCGCTTGAGCGAGACACTGAACTCGTGCGGGGTGATGGGCGACTGGCCGAGCTTCATGTCGCTTCGTATCATCCTGAACGTCTCGAGCGCCCTCTCGATGGGAAGCGCCATCTCCTGCCGCACGTAATCCGCGCTGTCCCCGAAGCGCAGCCGGTAGGTCGGCCGGCGCGTCATGCGGGCCCCGAAATACACGGCCATGACGATGATGAGCGAGGGCGCGCCGTACTTGAGGTAGAAATCGACCAGCGGGTCCTCCTCGTTGTCCACGACCACCGGCACCGAGGCGCCGCCGATGTCGAAGGTAAACGTGTTCTCGCCGCGCTTCAGGAGGGCGTTCACCACTATCTGGCCGTCGCTCACGTAGTATTTCTTCCCGGAGCCGCCGACCGAGACCTCGGCCTCCGTGTCCCCGAGCGGCCTGCCATCGACCATGGCCGAGAAGACGTAGGTCACGCCGCGGCGCTCGAGGAGGCTGATGCGCAAATCCTTCACGTGCAGCAGCCCGGTCGCTATCGGGCCGGAGTTGTCGTCCACTATTATCACGTACTCGCCGGGCTCCGCGTACTCGAACCTCTTTATGAACACGTTCTCGTCCGTGACGCGGCGGAGCTGCTCGTGCTCTATCACCTTGCCGTTCTTCTTCACGGAAAGGAACGCGGTCCCGTTGGTCTTGTTGAGCTCGAACTCCAGGGAGGATTTCTCCCACGGGTAGATTGACTGCGGCTCCGGAGCGAGCGACTGGTTGACAGACTGCATGCGGGGGGAATCGAAGACGCCGTAGAGGTCCTGGAACTCGTATATTATGCGCATGTAGCCCGAGCGGTTGAGCGGGACGACCGCGCTCCCGAGGCCGTCGCCGGATATGTACGAGGACGTGCTGTTGCGCAGCATCCACGAAGAGAAGAGAATCTCGCGCTCGAGCGTCACGTTGCCTGCTTCCAGGAAATCGTCGAGCGTGCCGTTGTATTGCACGACCCTCGCCCTCTGGCCCGGGGCAAGCGAGTCGTACCAGTTGAGCTTCTTTATGCCGTTGCTGAGGAGAAGGTCCTTCTCCCCGATGTATATGACCGTGCCGTTGGAGGAGTTCTGCTGCAGGTTGAAGAGCGCGTATGAGGGTATCGCCCCTGTCGGCACGACGTATATAGCGTCGCCGATTTTCGGCTCGTCAGAGACGGAGACGTTGTAGCCGTACCGCTCCAGGACGCGCAGGCGCTCGATAAGCTCGGGGAGGCGCCCGGCCTGGACGGCCTGGCTGTCGTTTATTATCACGACCCTGCGCTTTGGCTCGGAGGCGTAGCTCAGCACGGTGAGATTGCCGGTGCCGCGGTAGCTGTATACCCCGTAGGCGAAGTTGTCGGCCGCGCCGGTCTCGAGCACGGAGAACGACGTGACCGAGGTGGTCTTCGCGATGTCTATCTCCTCTGATGCGAGGATGAAGACCACTATCCCCGCGAGGGCGAGGAAAAGGAGCACTATGGCCCAGATGAGCGCGGTCTTCAGCTTCATATGTCCGACCTCGCTGAGGCGAGGAAATCAGCGTCGTTGCGGTATAACGCCCGTATGTCCTCGAGCTCGAGGCTGAGCATGAGCGGGCGCTCAAGGCTCAGGCCCCACGCGAGGACCGGGTACACCCCGGCCAGCGGGATGCTGACTTCAGGCCTGAAGATGCCGGCCCCGCCAAGCTCCATCCACTGCTTCCTCTTCTCGAAATAGACTTCAATCTCCAGGCTCGGCTCCGTGTATGGGAAGAAGCTCGGCCGGAACCGTATCTTCTCGAAGCCGAGCTTCATGTAGAATTCCTTCAGCACTCCGAGAAGGTCCGTGAACGTGGCGTGCTCCCAGGCTATTATGCCCTCCACCTGGTGGAACTCGGCCAGGTGCTTGTAATCCGTGGCCTCGTTGCGGAAGACGCGCCCGATTGCGAAGAACTTCTTCGGCCTGCGCTCCTTCATCGCGGCAAGGGCCCTGGCCGAGAGGCAGGTCGTGTGGGTGCGGAGGACTGCCTTGGATGCCTCCCGCTCCTGCCACGGGTATTTCCAGCCATCCTCGTGCGCCTTCTTCACCCTAGCCACCAGTTCCCCATCCTGCGGGAGCGGCATGCTCCCCTTGACATAGAACGTGTCGGCAAGCTCCCTTGCCGGGTGGTCCTGGGGCTGGAAGAGGGCGTCGAAGTTCCAGAACGAGCTCTCCACGATGTCGCCTTCCACCTCCTGGAAGCCCAGCTCGGTCATGATCGTCTTTATCCGCCGCGTCATCCTCGTTATCGGGTGGTTTTTCCCTATCGGGGCGTTCTGCCCGGGCACGTTCACGTCGAATCCTTCCGCGAACGCGGACCAGTCTATTTTTTTCCCGGTGTATGAGACGACGGCGGATTTGGCCATCTTCTTATCCAGCAGCTTGCGCTCGAAAAGCTCCTCCATGATTTCCGGCTCGCACATGCCGGTCTTCTGGAGCTGCGCATAGGCGGCGGAGAGGCGCTCTGCTGCGGCCCTGACATCGCCCTCGTCCATCTCCGGAACGAGCTTTCCGCCCTCGACCGCGACGAAGCCCTTAACCCGGGCCCAGCGTATGCCTATGGATTTCTCGGCCGGGGTCAGGTCCGCGACCGACGAGCCGGCGAGCGCCTTCCTGAAGACCGAGGCCTCCGGGAAGCCTTCCGAAACGTAGCGCGAGAATTCCGCGGTGGGGACGCCCCGGGCGCTCTCTGACACCAGCACATCTACGTAGCCATCTGCCTTGAGCGCCTCGGCTATCCGCCTCACGCTGTCCTCGTTCATTCCGCATTGGCGCGCAAGCTCATCTAGGGGCATCCTGCGCTCAATGACCAGCCTGAGAACCCTGTCCGTCCCCTTGTACATCACTCCTCGCTCCTCCTTTTTGCAATCGTGATATAGATGAAAGAGCCTATAAGGACTCCGACGAGCGCGATGAGGGCGGCCCCGTGCGGGCCGCTGACAGCCCTGCTCAGGCCGAGGAAGATTCCGCTGAAGAAATCCGACACCTCCTTGTCGATGGAGTCCTCGACGTCGAATATGAGGGAGAACTTCACGAGGACTATGTCTGTCCAGGAAAGCGCCTCCACCCTGGCCGGGAGCGGAATCGCCTCGCCGGTCGGCTGGGGATTGAGGTCCAGCATCACGGATTCGGCCGGGAGCCTGATTGTGAAATTGACGTAGTCGTCGAGGATGATGTTCCCTTCCGGCGTAGTCGTGAAAGAGAGCGCGGACGGGTTTATGGTGAAGCGCCTGGTCCGCGGCTTGTACTTGCTCACCGTGAAAAGGCCGGTGCCGGCCTCGGGCTCCATCGTGACGTTGTCCTTGAAGGACGGGTAGGCCGAATAATCGAGAATCAGCTCGCCATGGCAGATGCCCTGTATGGGGTTGCATTTCGTGCGCGGCTGGGGCCGGACGCGCAGGTCCCGGATGTCCACCTTCGCCGGATTGACGTGGAATTTCACGTCTTTCAGGCCGGTGTTGGTGGACCAGAACGACAGCTCGTTGTTCGAGATGCCGCTGTCGTATATGGAGTTCGAGTAGTTGCCGAACATCACGAATTTGATGCCCTCGTGGACCTTTGCGCTCCCATCCGCCTGGATGCCGCTCACTGTGACATCCACCCGCTCTATCACGAACTCGGCATGCAGCAGTGCTGATAGCAGGAGCAGGACGAGAGCCCTTTTCATGAAGAAAACTCTCCGTTAAGATATATAAATATAGGTCGGGTTATCATCCCATGAAAACGACTATTTCTACCTTGGGCAGCCACTCCGCGCTCGATGTCTGCGAAGGGGCCAAAAGCGAGGGGTTTGGCACGCTTGTCGTGGCGCAGAGGGGCAGGGAGCGCACTTACCTCGGGCCGTACAAGACCAGGAAGAGGGAGACCGCTGGCCGGACCAGGGAGGTCGGCGTCGTGGATGAGCTGCTGCTCGTGAACAAGTTCAGCGACATGGCCCTGCCAGGGAATCTGGAATTCATGAAGAAGAGAGACTGCGTCTTCGTCCCCAACCGCTCGTTCGCGGTCTATGTCGGCTATGAAGCCATCGAGAAGAGATTCGACGTGCCGGTGTTCGGGAACAAGCACCTGCTGCGGGCAGAGGAGCGGGACGCGGAAAAAAACCAGTATCATCTCATGGAGAAGGCGGGCGTCCGGAC
>JBFMCO010000052.1:0-10862 GCA_040754495.1 Microcaldota archaeon | reverse complement strand
TATACGTCATGCGCAACCGGCCGAGGGCATCCTCGGGCACCGGCGCGAGCGAAATCGCAGTTCCCATCACCATCGTCAATATCGGCAAGTTCGAGGTCCATGTGACAATCAGCCAGCTCTCGCGCAGCCGCATCCAGGAGACTTACGCCGAAATCAGGCGCCTCTGCATGCAGGTGGCCCGCCAGTCCGAGGCCGGCCGCGGCGGAAGAGTCAGCTTCACGATGCCTCCCCTGCAGCAGTGGGAAGAGACCATAAAGAGGGACCTGCGCGGGAGCGGGAATGCGGACCTCGTGCGCTACATGGAAAGCCATTAGCCCTGCGTTACCATTTTTAATCCTCGTTGCGTCTAGAATCCGATGAGCAGCGGCACCTGCACGCGATGCGGCATGAAAAGCGAGATGGAGTACGGGGCGGACGGCCTCCCGTACTGCTCCTCGTGCATATTCTACGGCCTGAACCGGCAGTGCTGGCGCTGCAGGATGTATCTCCCGGCAAGCGAGCTCCAGCAGTACAAGGGCCAGTGGGCCTGCCCCTACTGCATACAGGATATGCGGGATGCGGACAGGAAGGCAGAGGAACACATTGTCGAGAAGCCGAAGCTCGAGGTCCTCTCCTACCCGGAAACGTGCGAGCGCTGCGGCCGCGACCTCAAGGGCCGCGTCTATATCTGGAACGACAAGAGGCTGTGCAGGAACTGCGTGGGCGACGAGCAGGAGAAATGGGGCCTGGTGGGGGGCGGGCCCATGGGGGCGCCGTACAAGGTCAGCCTCGAGCCCGAGAACAGGCGCAAGCGCCGCGGTTTCATCGAAACCGCCATAGGTGAGTTCCTTGTCCTTCTGGGCCTGAAGAAACGCAAAAAGCTCGAAGTGGTCGTTGTGGGGGGCAAGATGCCGATTTCGAGGGCAAAGCCGATGGCGGAAGCTCCCATGTACCCTGCGCGCCCCAAGGAGGAGCGGAAACCGCAGAGCGAGGGCATCATGCGCATCGGGAAGGCCCCCCCAATCGAGCTCGAGAAGGACGAGCGCACGCTTCAGGCCAGGCCCGCCCGCGCAGCCGGCCCTCGGCGCGGAGCGCCGGGGGACTTGGGGCATCAGCCCCATGGCAGCCAGCCTCCCGCAGCCGGCACCCAAGCGCCGGCATCCGGCCGCCTGCCTCCTGAACGCGAAACCCGAAACCCGAAACCGCAAAAGAAGAGGAAGCCACGCAGGAAGAAAGCTGACGATGCGGCCGCCCCGGCAAAGAAGGAATAAAAACAGTTGGCTGCAATTCATTTGCGGGAGCTTTAACCGGAGGCCGGAGACTGGGAGCACCGGCGCATGTTCTGCCGCCGGGTCGCCGGTCATTGGGGGGTAATATGCTTACATATTCTGATTTGAGGGACATACAGCGCAAGGAGATGGAGTCCTCGGCCATCGTCGCGCTTCCGGACGACTTCTACGCCTCGGTGTCGGCGCTTCTGGCGAAGAAGAGCGGCGAGGCGATGCAGTCCAAGTCCCTGCTCTCGATAAAGGAGCACGAGAACATCAAGAAAATCATCATGTCCATACAGGCCAAGCGGGAGGAGAAAATCGTCCTGATGGCGGTGCGCGGGGAGCGGGAAGGGGGCGGCCTCACGGCGGAGGAAAAGGAACTGTTAAAAGAGTTGTCCTCGATTATTAAGAAGGCCAGGGAGACGGTCAAGAGCGTCTGGGACAGCGAGGATTCGGTCCAGGCGAATTCGAGGAAGATAAAAATCCTCAAAGACGTTTCCCAGTACCGCGGCCTTGACAACGCCCTATACGGCCCTTTCAAGCAGGGAGAGGAGCAGCTCCTCCCCCGCGCCGAGGCCGAGTGGCTTCTCAAGGCCGGCATGGCCGAGATAGTGTAGGTGAAAAAGATGAAATTCCCGAAAGAGATAAACGCCTATTGTCCTTTTTGCAAGAAGCACCAGCTTCACAAGGTCAAGGCAGCCAGCAAGGGGCGCGCAAGCTCGCTCGCAGCGGGCAACCGCAGGCATAAGCGCAGGCTCGCAGGCCATGGCAGCAAGAGGAAGGGCGAGAAGACCGTGAAGAAGCAGGGCAAGAGGCAGAAGCTCGTGCTGCAGTGCAATACCTGCAAGAAGAAGCAGGAGCGCGTGGTCGGAGGAAGGACCACGAAGAAAATCGAGTTCAAGTCGTGATTTTATGGCAGGCAAATACTTCAAGGTGCAATGCAAGTGCGGAAACGAGCAGGTCGTGTTCAGCCACGCTACGTCGGTAATCAAATGCGGCGGATGCAAGGAGCCTCTCGCCCACCCGAGCGGGGGGACGGCCGTCATACACGGCAAGATAGTCGCGGAGCTGGGCTAGACGCCCCCTGGACGGTGATTGGATAGTCGAGCTTCCTGACGAGGGCGAACTGGTCATAGCGGTCATAAAGAAGATTATGCCCTACGGCGCGTTCTGCATACTTCCGGAATACAACAACCTCGAGGCGTTCCTCCACGTCTCCGAGGTGGCCCCGCGCTGGATAAAGAACATCCACGAGTTCATCTCCGAGGGCCAGCGGCACGTGATGAAAGTCCACCGCGTGGACCGGGAGAAGAACCAGGTCGACATCTCGATAAAGCGCGTGAGCGAGGAGGAGAAGAAGCGGAAGCTCGAGATGGTCCAGAACGAGAAGCGGGGGACGAAGCTCCTTGAGATAGCGCTCGAGGCCGCGAAGGCGCCGGGTGACGCGGCCGCCGTGAGGAAGGAAATCGAATCCCACTTCGACGACATTTATACGTGCTTCAAGGAGGTCAGCCTGAAGGGCGAGGACGCTCTCAAGAAGCTCGAGCTCTCGAAGGCCGTGAAGGCCAAAATCGTGGAGGTAGCGCAGAAAAGCATAAAGAAGCCCGTAGTCGAGGTCGATTCCATCGTCACGCTCGTATGCTACAACGCGGACGGGATCAGCGACCTGCGCAAGGCGCTTGAGGTGGGGGACGACATCGCCGTTCATTACCTGGGCGCCCCGCGCTACAAGGTGTCCCTGACCGCGCCTGACTACAAGAGCGCGGAAAAGCGCCTCTCGGCCGTGCTCGAGCACATCCGCTCATATGCGCAGAAACACAATTGCGATTTCAAGTCGGACCGGGAGAAGTGAATGAAGAGGATGCGAATCTGCCGCACCTGCGGCTCCTATACGCTCTCAGAGCTGCACTGCGGCGCGATGACCGAATCAGCCCACCCGGCCCGCTTCAATCCCAACGACCCGTACGGCGAATACCGGCGCAGGGCGAAGGCGGGGCAAGTCCCGGGCGCCTGAAGGCCAGAGCTGGGGCATAAGCTTAATATACCCCGCCGAGAATCTCTCTAATCTGTTCCAGGGTTTTCCATATGAAAGAGACGCTCATCATCGAGAAGAAGGCTTACAAGAAGCTGAAGAACGGCGTGCTTGTCACCGGGCTGCCTGGGATAGGCCTCATCGGGCAGGTCGTGGGAAGATACCTGGTCGAGGAGCTCAAGGCAGAGAAAGTGGCCAACCTCGTTTCGCCGCACTTCCCCCACCAGGTGTTCATGACAAAGAAAGGCGGCATGAGGATAATCAAGAACAGCTTCTACGTGCACCGCGGCAAAAAGCGCGACGTCCTCATCCTGCTGGGAGACATCCAGGCGATGAGCTCTGTCGGCCAGTACGAGGTGGCCGGGGCAATCCTGGACTACTGCAGGAAAGCCGGCGTGACGGAGATACTCACGGTCGGCGGCTACAGCACCGGCAAAATCAGCGAGGAGCGCAGGATTTTCGGCGTGGCCACGACGGACGGGCTCCGCGAGCGGCTCAAGAAGCACGGCGTCATATTCGGGGAGGCCAAGGGCTCCATAGTGGGGGCCGCGGGCCTTCTCCCGGCCCTCGGCAAGCTCAAGGGCGTCGAGGGCAGCTGCGTGATGGGGGAGACGCACGGCAGCTACATAGATACTGCATCCGCAAGGCAGATAGTTCTCACGCTTTCCAAGTACCTGGACCTCAAGATAGACCTCAAGCGCCTGGACGAGAAGGCCCGCGAGAGCCAGAAGGTCCTCAAGCAGGTGCAGGAAGAGGTCCAGAAGACCATGGAGCAGCAGTTCGAGCAGGCCAGCAAGAGCGTGTCATACATACGCTAGGCTGCCCACCTCAGCCATTGCTCCTGTGGTTTCCGGTCCAGTGTTTCCAGTTTCCCGGGCAGTGTGCAGTTCCACTCCTCTTCCGGCAGAAACTTTATATTCTCCCGGACGGCCGCTTCGTCCGGGGATGAAATGAAGGGGCAGGCTTCGGCGGAGTATCTTCTTCTCGCCCTTGTGGCGCTTTCCCTGCTTGCCCTCTCGCTCTCATCCCTCTCAGCCATAAAGGGTTACGCTGAGCGTGGCATCGCCGCATATTCCTTCAGGGCGTCCGCAATGTCCCTTGCGGGCGCGATAGACGAGGTCTGCGCGCTGGGGGCGGGCAATATGAGGCGGCTGGAGCTGCCATCGGAATTATCGCTGGAACCAGTGGAATCGGACGATGGCTGGCTCGTACGCCTATCGGGCGCCAACGCCTCCATCGTCAGGGCCGTGCCCTGCGAGGCCGATGCTTCAGGCGGGCTGTCCGGCACGGTCTATGTGGAAAACAAGGATGGGAAGGCGAGAATCAGAGCACGCTGAGCTTGCCGAACTTGCCGAGCGTGAGCTGGGGCGCGCCCTGCCATTCGTTCACGTAGCCGTTCTCGATTTTTATCTTCATGCCGGCCTTGACCTGGTCAATCTGGTCGTTCCAGAGTACGAGCGTTATGGAGCCGGAATCGTCCTTTATCGTGGCGTTCGCGACCCGAAGCTTCCTCCCGTACTTGTTCACTTCCCTCTCGCTCTCGACGGACACTACCTCGGCCTCGATATTTACGCTGCCGGTGCCGGGCTTCAATTCGCTTATGTTCATTTCAAAACCTCTATGAATTAGTCTTATGATTCTGGTTTGGTAATTATTATAAGGTTTGTGAAACCGCAAACCGTCAACGCCGAGCGTTAGCGACCGGCAGAACGGCGAACCGCGCACTTGAACGGCGCTCCGTTCAAGGCGCAAATTGTCCGAAGCGTCGGACAATTGCGTTCTGTGGTCCATCGAACGTTGCGACGTTCGATTGGAGGCAAGTTGACAAAAGCCCCTGGAGGGTTGCCCCGGTTTCCAGTCCTACGTTCCCGGTTCCGTACAAGGCAAAACCCGAAACCCGAAACCGGAAACCCCTGAGAATGCAGTGAATATTGAAGAAAACCAGTAAGCCCCTGGAGGGATTTGAACCCCCGACTTCCTCCTTGCGCCTTTTAGGAAAAGGCGCCCAAAACGGGCTTTCCATTCCTAAAAGCTTACAAGAGAGGCGCTCTGCCGCTGAGCTACAGAGGCTGGCAGGAGTATCTGTGTTTGCCAACTTTTAAATAATCCTTCTGGCAACTAAAATCCCATGGACATCGAGGCAAGGATAGCCCTGGTCAGGCGAAAGCCCACCGAGGAGCTCGTCACCGAGGCAGACCTCAGGAAGGTATTCGAGAGCTACAACCAGCCCCGCCACTACATCGGATTCGAAATCTCCGGCATGGTGCACCTCGGCACCGGCCTCTGCACCGCCCTCAAGCTCAGGGATTTTCTGGCCGCGGGCATAAAGCCGACGGTTTTCCTTGCCGACTACCATTCGTACATCAACGAGAAGCTAGGCGGCGACCTCGAGAAGATACGCGCGGTGGCCAAGGGCTACTTCAAGCACGCTTTCGTCTCGCTCGGGCTCGACGAGGGCCGCGTCGACTACGTTCTCGCGAGCGAGAGATACGACAACGACTACTGGAAGGACGTCCTGAAGATAACCAAGGACACCACGATAAACCGCATGCTCCGCTGCATCACCATCATGGGAAGGAAGGAGAGCGATGCGACATCTTCCGCGACGATACTCTACCCGGCCATGCAGGCCGCGGACATATTCATGCTGGACGTGCAGATAGCGCATGCAGGCATGGACCAGCGCAAGGTGCACATGCTCGCCCGCGAGCTGTCGCACCACTACAAAAAGGACTTCGTGGCCGTGCACGGCCACCTCCTGCCCGGCCTCCAGGGAATGCAGAGGATGGACCCGAACGCCAGCGCGGAGGAAAAGGAAGGCAAGTCTATCGACGCGAAGATGAGCAAGAGCGTCCCCTCGAGCGCGATTTTCATCCATGATGGCGCCGAGGAGATAAGCTCGAAGATAAAGAAGGCATACTGCCCGGAAAAAATCGTGGATGGCAACCCCATCGTGGAATACGCCGAATACCTCATCCTGCGCGAGCGGAAAATGAAGATAGAGCGCCCGGCCAAGTTCGGCGGCGACATCGAGCTGCGGGATGCGGAAGAGCTGAAGAGCGTCTATTCCGAAGGCAAGCTCCATCCGGTGGACTTGAAGAACGCGGTGGCCCGCGAGCTTGCCGACATACTGAAGCCGAGCCGGGAATACTTCGAGAAGAACAAGGAATACCTGGAGCAGATAGCATCGGCGAAGGTCACGCGCTGACTACACCACTTCCTCTGCAAAGCCGCCGATAAGCGCGACAAGCTGGCCGTATGCGCCCTTCATGTTCGCCACTACCTCCTCGGCGCTGAGCGGCTTCTTCGACACGCCGGCCGCGAAATTCGTCGCGACCGCAATCGAGACGAAATCCATCTCCGCCTCGCCGAGCAGGGCCATCTCGTAGCCTGACGTCATGCTCAGGAGGTTCGCCCCCATCTTCCCGAGAGCCTTCACCTCGGCTTTGGTCTCGAAGCGGGGCCCGGGCGTCGAGGCGATTATGCCTCCGGTCTTCAGCTTCACCTTGGCGGCCGCGGCCACCTCGATGAGCTTCCCCCTCATCTCTTTAGAGAACGGGGATGAAAAATCCGCGTGCCTCATGCCGCCGGAGAAATCATCGTGGAACGTGGCGGGGGTGAACAAGCCTATGAAATCATCAACGAGGACAAGGTCGCCGGGCCTGAATTTCGATATGGCGCCGGCGGCATGGAAGGTGAGCACGCCCGTGGCGTCGAACTCCTTCAGGGCGGCGATGTTCGCCCTGTAGTTGATTTTGTGCGGGGCAATCGTGTGGCCCGGGCCGTGGCGCGGCAGGAAAAGCAGCTCCTCGTCTAGAATGCGGACCTTCTGGGCCTCGGCTGGTCCGTAGCCCGTATCCGCCTTCAGCGTCTCAATCTTCTTCCCGAGCGTGTAGAATCCGGTTCCCCCTATTACTGCGAGCATGGACGCTAATCGCAATATTTCATTTTAATCCTTGCCGCGGGTGGGGTTCCAGTAGGCCTCCACGCGCGGGACGTTTTCCATCCTGATTTCCGCGATTGTGCCGTTCCTGGTGTCGAAGCTCCTGAAATTGGCCAGGCTTGATACCAGGGAGCAGAGCAGGACGTTGAAGACGCAATAGTGCGTTACTACAACGACCGTCTCGTCCCGGTTGCGCTTCACGATGCGCTCGAACTCCGGCAGCGCCCTCGCCTGCACCTCGAGCAGCGTCTCCCCGCCAGGGATCGGGTTGTTCTGCGGGTCGTAGTGCCATCCCCTCCACACCTCCGGGAAATCGCGCATTATCTCCTCCTCGCTCCTTCCGTTCCAGTGCCCGCAGTCGAGCTCCCGCAGGAAATCGCACTCCTCGACCACGCTTCCGCACGCGTCCGCGATGGCCGCGCTCGTCTGGCGCGTCCGGAGGAAGGGGCTCGAATAGACCTTCCCGACCAGCATGCCCGAAAAGAATCGCGCGACCTGCGCCGCCTGCTCCAGCCCCTTCTCGCTCAGCCCCTCGTCGTCTTCGATGCTGCAGTTGTAGCGCCTCTCCGCATTCGCGACGCTCTGGCAATGCCGGATGAGGAAGACCTTCGTAGCCATGATGACTTTCTGCGGTGCAACCATTAAAAACCTCAAAGCCGCCTTTCATTCCATGGACGGGAAAGACGGGCCGATGACGGTTTCAGACGTCCTCCAGAAGGCCGACATCGCCCTGGACGACTACGACGACCTCTTCTCGGACTTCGACCCTTCGCCATACGAGAAGCGCCTTCTCTCCGAGGACTTCATATCCGAACTCCGCAGGCGCTACGCAGCCACCGGCAAGGGCGATTTCGTAGTCAATTTCACCCTGCCCCGCTCATTGCGCTCGGACAAAACAGAATCCCTGATAAAGAAAAGGGTAAAGGAGCACTTCAGGAACCGCGTCAGGGACATAGAGCGGAAAACCCGCGAGAAGGCCAACAACGGCGCAATCCGCCTCCTCCTCGGCGTGTCGCTGTCCGTTGCGCTATTTCTCGTCCCTGCGCTGGAAACCGTGCCCGTCCTGACGATATTTTCCGTCCTCATCTGGTATTCCATATGGTCCGGCCTTGAGAACGTCCTGGAGGCGTCGAGCTCGCTCAACAGGAAGAAGGCGTTCGCAGAGAAATTCACGCGGGCAGACTACAATTTCTATTCGCAGGAGGACGTCCTGGAGTCCATGCAGAAGCTCCAGGAATCAGAGCCGAAGACAAAGGGCGAACTGCCAAAAGCCGAACAAAAACAGGCCCCTGGCGCCTGAGCGTCATTTTGGGGAGAGCTCGAGGAAGTTCCTGATGATGTCCTCACCGTGCTCGGTGTGCCACACCTCGGGGTGGAACTGGACGCCGAAAATCGGCCGCTCCTTGTGCCTCATCGCCTCGATGGCGCACGACTCCGAGTGCGCGAGCCCCACAAAACCTTTCGGAAGCTCCTTCGCCTCGTCATAATGCGAGACCCATGCGCGGATTTTCCTCGGAACATTCTTGAAAATGACGTCCTCGTCGTCAATCTCCACCCCGCCCAGGCCGTACTCCGCGCTCTTCCCCTTCGCGACCTTCGCCCCGAAGGCGTGGGCTATCATCTGGTGGCCGTAGCAGACGCCGAGCAGCGGCAGAGGCTTGCCGTTTCCGGTTTCCAGTTTCCCGTTCCGGATGCGTTCGCATATCATTGAGCTGAGGTTCGGGGGGTCGGAATATACCGAGCTCGGGCCCCCGGAGAGGATTATCCTCGCCACCCCGGTCCGCATCAGCTCCTCCACCTGCCCGTAGGATGCCTTGCTGTAGAGCATCTCGGCATCGTACCCGAGCTCGCGGCAGTTCCTTTTTATGAGGTGGGTATACTGGGAGCCGTTGTCGATGATGAGAATCATGACATGCTTCTATTCGAAAAAATTTATATGGCTGAGGGCGAGGCACCCCGTAGCCCTTCTCCTTATATAATAATTAGGAGAACCGAAAGCGATTAAAATCCTAAGCCTGAATCCGAATCATGAGCCCCGTAAAATACCCCCTCCTGGCATTCCTGCTTCTCGCCTCGGTTTCGTTCTCCGCGACGAACATCACCGGCTGCACCGACATCGCATCCGGCGGCGACTATGTCCTTACCAACAGCCTCGCCGGGGCCAACGTGAGCGTCCCGGAGATATACGGGCTCGCCGTCGCATGCGTAAAGATATCGTCCTCGAACGTCACGCTCGACTGCGACGGCTTTAGCATAACGAATAACGGCACCTCGTTCGCAATGGGCATCGGGATTATCCCCGCAACCAACGTCACTGTCAGGAACTGCGCGGGACTATCAGGATACTACGAGGACCTGCACGCGAAGGGCGTCAACGACAGCCTTTTCGTCAATATCACCGCATTCAACAGCTCCAACGACAACCTTCTTTTCGAGGCCAGCTCGCGCAACAACATCACCGACATAGTTTCTTTTGACAGCAACAATGCCGCCTACGGAATCGAGCTCAACGGGGGGTCGAACAACAACTTCCTTACACGCGTCACCGTCTTCGGAAATGCCCAGTCCGGAGTCGCGTTCATCTCATCCTCTTCCAACAACGTCATCACGAACAGCACCGCTTTCGACAACGGCCAGCACGGGTTCTTCTCCTACTTCAATTCGAACAACAACACCTTCAGGGAACTCACCGCGTTCTCAAATACCGGCTCGGACGGAATCCGGGTGGAACTCTCATCGGCAAACGCCACCGTGATAAATAACGTCCTATTCAGCAACGCGTACGGCGGGCTCGGCGTATTGTCAAGCTCCGGGGTGCTGGTGGCGAACAACACCGCCTTCACCAACGCGGTGGTCGGCTTCAACATCGGCGCCTCCAACAACACTGTCGCGAACAACAGTGCCTTCAGCAACGGCTATGCCGGCTTCTTCTATAATTTCGGCAGCGGAAGCGTCTTCATCAATGACACCTCGTTCGGCAACAACGTGAGCGGATTCTTTGTGGACGGGGGCACCGACGCCATATTCACCAACACGACGACATTCGGGAACGCGAACTACGGGTATTTCATCCGCAGCACCAACATACTCCTGAACTCCTCCAACGTTTCCGGAAACACGTATTCAGGAATCGAGCTGCAGAACGCCTCGAACGTAACCATCCAGGACAGCCTCGCGCAGGAGAACGGGCAGTTCGACCTTTCGGTAACGCCGTACGTCCCGGAGGACTGCGACAACCTTGTGCTGAACCTCACCGGCTCGGGAGGGCGGCCCATCAACTACACGAACGAGACCGTGGCCTGGGCCGGCATCACGCCATCCGAGCTCGTTCTCTGCGACGCCGACGGCTCATCCATATCAAGCGCCATAGTACAAGGGTCGGACACGCTCTTCAACAACGGCGTCCTGGTGGCCGAAACCAACGGCTCGGTCATCAACAATACGAACTCCTCCAACAACTATGTCGGCTTCCTTTTCGTGGACGGCTCCGGCAACACCCTCGCGAACTCGGTCGGCTCGAACAACGCATTCGCCGGCTTCCAGGAATTCACCACCACGACGCCCGCGGCAACCGTGGTCAATTCCGTGTTCGCAGGCAACGGATGGGCAATCGTCCAGGATTCGTCCAACAGCGTCC
>JBFMCO010000051.1:0-63069 GCA_040754495.1 Microcaldota archaeon | reverse complement strand
ACGTTTGCCTTAACTCTTCAACGGATATTTTGGGGAGGAATTCATCTCCTTTTGGTAGATGCCAGACCATAGATAGTATCTACGGAGGACAATTTATAAAAGTTCGTCTAATTTTGTCCTAGACTATTAGTATCGGCTTGGTGGGTTCAGCCGGCCTAGTCTTCTGACCGTCTTCCAGACGGCCTTTGCTTGCATGCTTCGCATGCAAGGGCAGATGGGGTGTTCTCCTGGATTGGCGGTTGGGGGCTGAAAAGTCGGAAAATTCCGAGCCGGAGGCGAGGCAGGCGTGGGGGAAAAAACGCCGGACGCTTGAACGGCGGACCGTTCAAGAACGGCGATTTTCCTGAGCCGAAACCCAGGACCGGATACTGGAAACAAAGGAAAATCGCCGACGGGGAGATTTGAACTCCCGATCCACAGGGGAACACGCTCGCTGGCATTAGAATCGCCTTAGCTTAAAGGCGGATTCCAGGCTTGCGCCAAAATCCCAAAACCGGAAACCCGGAACTGGAGACACTTGTGTGCGCACTACCAGGTTATGCGACGTCGGCAAACTTATTCTAAACCAAAAGCGTTATTGAGATGGCTCGATTCATTTAAAATGATTAGCGGCAATCAAGGTTGGGAGGTCAATATGTCTCTGAAGCAAACCGACTCGGCAGTTTTCGGACTTATTGAGAAGGAGCTGGAATACCAGAAGAAGACGCTCAGGCTCATAGCCTCCGAGAATTACGCGAGCAGGGCCGTCATGGAGGCGACCGGCTCGGTCCTGACGAACAAGTACGCGGAGGGGTATCCCAAAAAGAGGTATTATGCCGGCAACCGGTATGTGGACGAGGTGGAGCTGCTTGCCATCGAGCGCGCGAAGAAGCTGTTCGGCGTCGGCCACGCGAACGTCCAGCCCCATGCCGGCGCTTCGGCCAACATCGCCGCGTTCTTCGCCTTCCTCAACGTCGGGGACAAGTTCATGGGGCTCGACCTCGCGAACGGCGGCCACCTCACGCACGGCTCGCCCGTGAATTTCTCGGGCAAATGGTTCAAGCCGTGCGCCTACACGGTGGACAGGCAGACCGAGGCGCTCGATTACGACGCGATAAGGAAGAGGGCGCTGGAGGAGAAGCCGAAGCTCGTCATATGCGGCTACACCGCCTACCCCCTCACCATAGACTTCAAGGCGTTTCGGGGAATATGCGACGAAGTGGGTGCCGTCATGATGGCGGACATAAGCCATTTTGCCGGGCTTGTCGCAGGCGGCGTGTATCCGTCCCCGGCCCAGTATGCCGACATCATAACCACGACGACGCACAAGACGCTCCGCGGCCCGAGGGGCGCGATGATAATGTGCCCCGAGGCGAACGCCCAGAAGATAGACAAGGCCGTCTTCCCGGGCATGCAGGGCGGCCCGCTCGAGCACTGCATTGCCGGCAAGGCGGTATGCTTCCAGGAGGCCCTCCAGCCCGGATTCAAGGATTATGCGGCGCAGGTAGTGAAGAACGCGAAGGCCCTTGCAGGCACACTTTCGGAAAACGGCCTGCGCCTGGTTGCGGGAGGGACCGACACGCACCTTGTTCTCGTGGACCTCACCCCGAAGGGCATAACTGGCAAGGACGCCCAGATGGCCCTCGAGGAGGCCGGCGTCATAACGAACAGGAATTCCATACCGAACGACCCCCGCCCGCCTTTCGTGACGAGCGGCCTCAGGGTCGGCAGCGCGGCGCTCACCACGAGGGGGATGAAAGAGGGCGAGATGAAGGAGGTCGCCCGCATGATTGTGAGGGTGATAGAGAAGCCGAGCGACTCGGAGCTGAAGCTGCGCGTCAGGAACGAGGTGGAGGAGCTGTGCGCCAGGTTCCCCATCTACCAGTGATGTTATGGGAATACGGGAATGGATAATCCCGCAGGATTACGCTTTCTTCGAGCTGCTCTCAAAGCAGTCCAGGATGGTCGACGGGGCCTCCAAAGCGCTCCTCGAGCTCACCGAGGACTTCAGCTCGATTCGGGAGAAGCGCGATGAGATAAAGAGGCTCGAGCACGAAGGCGACAACATAGTCCATGAGATATACTACAAGCTCAACGAGACCCTGATAGCCCCCCTCGACCACGAGGACATATCGCGCCTCGCCTCGCGCTACGACGACGTCCTTGACTACATTTACGGAGCGGCCAACCGCCTCGAGCTCTACGACATCAGGGCGCCTACGCCCGCCATGAAGGAGTTCGCCCGGATAATCAGGTACCAGGTCGAGCACATCAACAAGGCCATGGAAGGGATAAAGGGCATGAAGAAGGAGGAGATAGAAAAGAGCTGCGTGCAGATACACAAGCTCGAGAACGACGCGGACAATCTCCTCCACGGCGAGATATCGAAACTGTTTCGGGGGAAGGACGCCATCCAGATAATGAAGTACAAGGAGATATACGAGACGCTCGAGATAGTCACGGACAAGTGCGAGGACGTGAGCAACGTCATACTCGACATACGACTGAAGTATTCCTGATGTGGGACGATGCTCGAACTCGTTTTCTTCGCGGCGGTCGGGTTCGTTCTCTGGTGGACGTTCTGGAGCGGGTTCAGCGATGCTTCCAATGCCATCACCACGGTCGTAGCTACGAGGGTATTGTCGCCCATCCAGGCCGTCGTGCTCGCGGCCTCCGGAAACCTTATCGGCATGTTCCTCGGCGAGGCCGTGGCGGCGACAATCGGGAAGGGCGTCGTGGACCCTTCAGCGGTTTCGGCTTCCCTGGTCATAGCGGCTATCCTTGGCGGCATGGTCTGGGAGTATATCACCTACCGCAAGGGGATACCCATCTCCGAGACGCAGGTGCTCATAGGGACGCTGGCAGGGGCGGGCATAGCTGCCGCGGGCCTGGAGGTGGTGAAGTTCGACAGCCTGATATTCAAGATACTGGTCCCGATGGCGCTGGCCCCCATCGTCGCTTTCCTTGCGGTGCTTCTCTTCGTCGCCATCCTCCTCAGGGCGGTGAGGGGGAGGGCATCCGCGGCGCTGAGCGCCGGTTTCAGCAGGCTGCAGGTCTTCTCATCGCTCTTCTTCTCGATAGCGCACGGGGCCAATGACGGGCAGAAATCCACCGGGGTCCTGGCCGCTATTTTCATATTCTATGGCCTGCAGAGCGGGGGCGATGCCATTCCGCTCTGGCTCAAAGCGGTAACGTTCCTGGCGCTTTCCCTCGGCACTCTCTTCGGGGGGTGGAGGATAGTCCGGACTATGGGATTCCGGCTGGCGAGAATCAGGCCGTGGCAGGGGTTCGCGGCGGAGACCAGCGCCGCCCTCGTGGTAGGCGGAGCCTCCATGCTCGGCTTCCCGCTGAGCACGAGCCAGACAGTTTCCGGCTCGATAATGGGGGTGAGCGCTGCAAAAGGAGGCCACGCGATAAACATGGGGGTCATGCGCGAGATACTCTTCGGATGGGCCCTCACAGTCCCGGTGAGCATGCTGATGGGATTCGCCAGCTATTCGGTGCTGGACACGCTGTTTTTATAAAAAAAGAAAGATACACGATAGAAATCGCGGAGGCTTGCGCCTCCAAAAACAATCATCTCTTCTTTCCTTTCTTCTTCACTGGTTTCTTCTTCGCGGCTTTTTTCTTCTTCGCAGCCATTCTGAAATCACCTCGTTCTTGCAGGAGATGAGGTCGCAATCAATATAAAAGTTTCTGAAAGATTCGATGGTGATTTGTGAAAACAGACGCTTATATTACGAAAATTTCCGTCCCGCAGCGAAACCGGACAGGATGTTTGATGAGCGGCAGAAACCGCGCGGCGGTTTCTGTGGCCCATTGGAGCACACGACGCTCCAATTGGAAACTTTGGCCGTAGCAGAGACTTAGAAAAGTTTCAATGCAAGCACCGGGAAAGTTGCGTTTCCGGCATCCTGTTTCCGGCATCCCGTACTGGAAACCGGAAACTGGGGACCACTGGGGAACGACAGTGATGGCGATGCAAAAAAGAGGCACTGCGACCGCCGGGAAAGCTGCGTTCCCTGTTTCCAGTTCCGGGTTCCGTACGAAACCGGAAACCCGAGACCGGGAACCACATAAGATTAGCAGTTATGGTGAAGAAAAAAAAGCTACTGCGACCGCCGGGGCTCGAACCCGGGTCATGAGCTTTTTCTGCGCCTTTTAGTAAAAGGCGCCCTAAAACTTATTTCCGGCAAACCCTTCGAGGGTTTGCAAACGGACAGTTTTGGGCGCGCCTTTTTTCAAAAGGCGCGTGGGAAGCTCAGATCCTACCACTAGACTACGGTCGCGGATGCGATAGCATGAAAAAGCCGGGAAGAATTTTTAAGGATTGATATTCTTATTTCCATTATGGATTTCGCCGTCACCATCCCCTATTACGAGTTCCTGACGGGCCTGCCGGGGGGGCAGATAACTGCCTTCGTGATATTGCTGGCGGCCCTCGCAATCGGCTTCGACATTGTTCTCGTTGCATCGCTCAAGGTGCTCGGGTTCCTCGTGGGAAAGACGAAGACCACGCTCGATGACAGGCTGCTGAAGGCGGTCGGGGCGTATCTGCCCGCGGTATCAATCATCACGGCCCTGTGGCTGTCCCTGGAGGCCGTATATCCGGACATGGCCGTCTTCGGCGGCTACAACGAGTTCGACATCTACGTAATCGTGATGCTCGGCATCGTCGGCCTCATGCTCAGCTCCATCGCGGATGCGTTCCTGCTCTGGTACGGCCTCGAGATACGGGTGGACAAGAGGAAGGTCAGGGAGAACGAGATATTCCCCTTCGTCAGGAACGTGGTGAAGGTCGCCATAGTGATGATATTCGTCGTCTTCATCCTGCAGAGGCTCGGCTTCGAGACCGGCGCCATCATCACGGGCCTCGGGGTTGGCGGCCTGGCGGTGGCGCTCGCGCTGCAGGACACGCTCGGCAACTTCTTTGCCGGCGTGCACATCCTCATCGACAAGCCATTCCGGGAAGAGGACTACGTGAAGCTGGAATCCGGAATCGAGGGGACGGTGAAGCAGATAGGCTGGCGCACTACGAGGCTCGTTACGCTCTCGCAGAACGAGATAACCGTCCCGAACTCGAAACTGGCCGGAAGCGTGCTCGAGAACTATTCCACCCCGCACGAGCTGAGCGGCGTCATATACGGCGTAGGCGTGGACTGCAGGGAGGACATAGACTTCGTGGAGAAGGTCATAACCGAGAGCCTCCGCTCGGTCGCGAAAAAGAACCCCCTGCTGGACGAGGCGTCGGTGTGGGTCAGGTTCGACTCTTTCGGCGACTACTCCCTGGACTTCAAGTTCGGCTACCTGGTGAAAGGATACATCAACCGGTTCGCGGTCCTCAAGGAGGTCAACCGGGAGCTGTTCTATGCGTTCAAGAAGAATAGCATAAGCATCCCCTTCCCGGTGAGGGTGATATACCCGGCTCCGGGAGCGGACGACAGGGGGAAGAAAAAGTAGGTCTGCGGATGGCGGGTCTCCGGTTTCCTGTTTTCGGCATCGGAACTGGAAACCCGGAACCGGAAACCTTCTGGGAAAACCCCGAGGGGCTGAGCAGGCAGAGGGGCTACTGGTCCTCTCCCTGGTCGGCCTTCTGGAACAGCTTCACCATCTTGCTCTTGACCGTCACCGGTATGGGCACGGCCACTTCCATGAGCTCGACGGTTATCTCGTCCTTGGCCTCGTCGAGCTTCAGGACTTTCGCCCTCTCGCCCTTGAACGGCCCGCTGGACATCTCGACGATGTCGCCCGCCTCTATGATGAGCGCCGGCTTCTTCTCGGCCTTGACGAGGTTCTCTATCTCGGCGACCGTTACCGGCTTCTTCAGGAAGCCCTTCACGTGCTTGACCTTCTGGATGAGCTTGACGAGCGTGTTCTCGTCGTTGGACTCCACGAAAAGGTAGCCCTTCACGTTCTCCACGTGCACGATGGAATAGACGTCGAGCTTCTCCGCCCGGGCCTTCTTCATCAGTATCTCCGCGATAATCTTCTCCTGACCGGAAGTGACTCGGATTGTGTGGATCATTCATATCACCTTATAAGATTTGGAATCGTCGAATCAAGGAACTTGGCCAGCGCTTCTATGACGAACCCGACGAGGCCGAATATCAGCATGCCGACCGCAGTTACCTTGGCCACCTTCGAATATTCGGCACCAGTGGGCTTGCGCGAAATGTGCAGTATCCTGATGCATCTTTTTACCAGCTCTCCTGTCTCCAACAAGACCACCTAACCAATGATGTCTAAATCCAGGCTTTCCTGCTCGCCGTCAGCCTTTATCACGTGCTTGGGGAACCTGACCCCCGCGAGCACCACCAGCACACGCATGGAAGATTTTTTTATGTTCTCGTCAATCCTCGAGCCCCAGATTATGTGGGCATTCGGGTTGATGCGGGTTGCGGTCTCGGCGACGACGTATTCCGCCTCCTTCAGGCTCATGTCCTCGCCGCCGATGACGTTGATGAGCGCCCGCGTGGACGTGCTGACATCGGCATCCAGGAGGGGCGAGTTGAGGGCGGTCTCGACGGCTACCCTCGCCCGGTCCTCCTTCTTGGCATCCAGCGACGCCTCGCCGAGCCCGATTACCGCGAATCCGCCTTCGCTCAGGATGGTCCGCAGGTCCGCAAAATCGACGTTCACGAGGCCCGCTTTCGTGACAAGCTCGGCTATGCCCTTGACCGAGCCGGCCAGCACCTCGTCGCAGACCTTGAAGGCCGTGTTCAGCGGAAGGTCGGGCACCAGGCTCAGGAGCTTGTCGTTCTTGATGACTATGACGGTGTCGGTGTTCTTCTTGAGCTTCTCCAGGCCGTTAAGGGCGTTTTCCATGCGCACCTTGCCCTCGGACGTGAACGGGAGCGTAACCACCGCGACCGTGAGAGCGCCCATGCTCTTGGCAGCTTCGGCGATTATCGGGGCGCTGCCGGTGCCTGTCCCGCCGCCGAGGCCGCACGTGATGAAGACCATCGACGGCTCCTTGAGCGACTCCTTGATTTCCTCCATGGACTCCTTGGCCGACTCCTCCCCGATGGCAGGATTGCTGCCGGCGCCCCTGCCCTTGCTGACTTTCTTGCCGAGGAGCACCTTCCTGTTTGCATGGACATGGAGAAGGTGGCGGGCGTCGGTGTTCATGGCGATGAGATTCACTCCGGCGATGCCCATATTGAAGAGGCGGCCCAGCGTGTTGCTGCCGCTCCCTCCTGCGCCTACGACGTATATGTTGGGCCTGCTTTCCTCTATGAACTTGAGTATCTCCTCGTCGTCCTTCGACTTGGGGGAAACGTCCGCGAGTATGTGCCTCTCCGCCATCGTCTCCGGAGCCGGAGACGCCGCATTGCTGTCCAAATCATCACCTGGGGGTCAAGTAGAATCTGACGCTATGAGATTGTATCAAAAGGTATATAATAGCTGGGGAGATGCCACAGGCAGTAGTTCCGAACTTCTTCTGACATTCAGGCATCTCTCCGGTGGTTTTCCGTTTCCGGTTCTCGGTTCCGGGAGGAACCGGGAAACTTGCGGTAGCAGCCGCATGGTTTCCGGTTTTGGCTGCACACGGTATGGGAAACCGGCAACCCTGCACTGGAAACCCCCTATACATGGCAGTTGTCTGAGACCGTCCTGAAGTACTGGCATGCGGCGGACGGGGCTACTGGTATCCCTGCTGCCATTCCCAGCTCTGGGGTACCGCCTCCTGCCTCCTGCGCTTCAGGAGCCAGGCATAGGCGAGCCCGAAGAGGAGGCCTCCGAGGTGGGCGGCGCTCGCGATTCCGCTCGCCACGTTGAAGGTGCCGAAGAACTCCAGGGCCACCCACAGTATGGCCGCCTCCCTCATCCGCATGGGGAAGAACCAGAAGAATATGCGCATGTCAGGGAGGAGTATGGCCACCGCCCCGAGTATGCCGTATATGGCACCGCTTGCACCGAGGGCGGGGATGGGCGGTATAATGGCGAGGATATACGTGAGGTAGTAGAGAAGCCCGCCCAGGATGCCCGCGCCGAAATATATCGCAAGGTAGTCCTTCTTGCTTACCTGCGTCTCGAGGACGGAGCCGAACATGAACAGGGCGTACGCGTTGAAGAAGATGTGCGAGAGCCCGCCGTGCAGGAACATGCTCGTGAGGAACCTCCATGGCTCCGATAGGGCGAGGAGGGGGTCGAAGATGAACGAGTCGGTGAAGGGCGGTATGATGAGCTGGAGGACGAAGATTAGCCCGATTGCTAAGAGCAGGTAATTCGAGACGCCCATGGAAGCGGTTTCCGCGATAAAGGATTTATAGCTTCCTGAGCGCGACTATCGCTATGTCGTCCTCCTTCGGGACGAGGACGCCCCCCTTGCGCTCGGTCTTCCCGGCTTCCAGCCTCCTGGCGATTTCTCCCATCAGCAGCTTCACCAGCTCCCGGGGGCCGCGCCGCTTCGCTATCAGCCCCTCCAGGTCTTCCTTTCCCGACGACTCGGCTATGAAGCCGCCGTCCACTTTTATGAAAAGGTTGTCGGAGAGCCCGTCGCTGGCCAGGATGAGCACCTCGCCTTTTTTCAGCTTCCCCTTCCTGATGCCCACGTCCAGCGAATCCGCCGGCCCGCCTAGCACCGCGGTCACGATGTTCCTGAAATAGAAGAACTTCAGTATGGAGTCGCCGTCGCCGACTGCGCGGGCAAGAGGCAGCTCCAGGCTCACCTCCCCCTTGCTTATGCCGTAGATGGGCGAATCCCCGATGCCGGCGATGACGAACGAGCCGTCCCTCGAGAGGAAGAGGAGGGCGGCGGTCGTGGAGCCGAGCTTTATATTGAGGTGGGCCCGGCTGAGGGCTTCCTGCATCTCCTTGTCCCCGGCCGATGCGAGGCCCTTCAGGTATTCCAGCGCCGCCTCTGCCGCATCCGAGGACGCGAAGGAGGCGCCGGGCTCCCCGCTCACGCCGTCGAAGACTGCCGCGACGACTTTTTCCGCATCCGAGTATACGAAAGCCGAGTCGCCGCATTCGCCATGCCCTTTCTTCACGGCCATGAAGAATTCCGCGAACGCGGTCTTGCCCCCGCCCTCGTCCGAGTCGGCGACTTCGCTTCCCTTAATCAGCTTCTCCATCCTACCGCCTCCTTCACAGCACCATATGGCGCATCGGTCTTGATGCAGATGGGCGAGAAATGCGTCTTCACCGCCCTGTGGCCCGCCGCCCTCAGCGAATCCAGCACTGTTCCCATCGCCGGCACCGATGCCGAGCGGGCGAGCTTGCACAGGGCGTGCACGTTGTAATAATACGGAGGCATGCCTGTTTCCCCGGCCATCAGGGCTAGCGCCCCGGCAAGCTCCTCCTTGTCGGAATATCCGCGGGCCGCATTCAGGCCGGCCATGCGCCGCACGAAATCCGGCTCGTGCAGCCCGCCGAGCCATAGAGGGCCGGCATAGTCGGTCTTGGGTTCCGCAGGAACCTGAGAGCTTGCGGCCGAAGGACGCATGGTTTCCGGCACCCGGCTTTCAGCATCCGGCAGCGGGCTTCCGGCATCCCGGATGATGTTTCCTGTTTTGGGTTCCGGGTTTCGGCAGTTCTGGCATTTTTCTGGGAATTTCCCGCTTCCCCGCCATCCGCACCTTGCGCAATAGCTCACATACCCGAGCATTTTCATGGATTCGTACGCAAGGTCCGCGCCCCTCTTCACATGCAAAACAGCCTTGAGGTAGTGCCTGTCCGAGAAGGAGACGAGCGGCCCGATGCCCATGTTGAATTCCGCCGCGGTCTCCGCGATTTTCTTGAGCATGATGCGCAGGCCGGTCTCGTGGGTGAACTCATTGTTCATGGGCTTCGAGTGGTAATTCTTCATGCATGGGGCGGTCTTGCCCCCGCAGAGGACCGCGACGTCAGTGGCGGTGACCGAGAGATACGCCTCCTTCTTCGTGTTGAAGAAGCGGAAGGCGTCGACAAGATAAGGGCTCGGCGTCCCGAACGGGTCAATTTCGAGGAAGTCCGCATCCAGCCCGAAGGCCATCCGCGAGACGTTGCCGACGACCGCCTCGTGCTTCACCCTGTTCGCCTTCGCGTTCTTTTTCGCAAGGGCGATGGCGGATTTCTCTATGTCGAGGGACGTGAGCTTCCTGACGTTTTTGTTCTCCTTCGCGTAGCGGATGCCGCGGATGCCGCTCGCGCAGAAAGCGTCCACGACTTCGAGCTTTTCGCCTATGGCCCCGACCGCGAGCGACGACATGCTCCGGCAGAAGCGCATCTGGGGGTTGTAGAATACGCCTTTCGACAGGCTCAAGCGAATGCCTTCCTCTTCCAGATGCTCACCCGTTTTTCGTGAATTCCCGCATCGCGACCGTTGCGTAGGAGCCTGATGGCAGCTCGAACCGGAACCGCATGCCAGATTCAGAACTGGAAACCGAAAACCCTTTAAGGGGAGCGAGAAGCGTGCGGTAGGTGCCTTTGGACGCAAGCTCGGGCAGCGCCTTCATCCTGAACGCCTCCTTTTCAATCCCCGCCTCCGCGAGCGCGTCTTTCTCGCGGGCATTCAGCGGCGTCCCGTACCCGATTATCTTGCCGCATATCCAGCCCTCGGCCTCGGCCCGGGATGCGTCCGGGAAGCCGAGCCTCTCGCCGCAGAAATACTCCCCCTCCTCTAGCTCAAGCGCCCCTTCCGAAAGGCGCCGGGAGAGGAGGTCGTTGAAAAGGTGCGACTGGAAGGCGTGGATGAAAAGCAGGAGGATGTTGCGCGGGAGCCTGCGGAGCGCTTCGGCGTATTTTCCCGGGTTCTTTGCGAGGTATGCGATGAGCGAGCGCTCGAGGCGAAGGCGCGCAGGGTAGTACTGGAGCGCGCGGGAAAAATCCCGGGTATCCGCAAGCTCTTTACGCGCCGCGACGGCCTCCGCATCGGCCTCGTTCGATATGTCGCACAAGAACATTATCGCCGCGTCCTCCAGCCCCCCCTGCAGGAGCTTCCGGCCGACAAGGTGCGTGTTCCTCCTGCTGGAGCCGAACCTCTGCTCCCCGAAATAGTTGGGCATTTTCTTGTCGAGCTCGCCGGAGACGGCCTCGACGCGCCCCGCCGCCCCTTCGCAGGCATCGCGCACGGTAATCGTGAACCTGTTTCCGAGGAGCTGGCCCATGTGAACGCGGTCCCCGGCCTTCCACGTCCCATTGACCGATATGTCTTTTATCGGGAGGGAGCCGAGCGCGGCCCGCTGGTCCCCCCGGACGGATGCGAGCTGCGTCGTTATCGCGACCTTGTCCTTGATGCCGGCTATGTTGAACTGCCTCTGGCTGACGCGCAGGCGCAAGGCGATTTCGCTGATTGCAGAGGCGCTGGTCCAGTTCTTTTTCTGGAGGATGAAGTGGGTGTACGGGCCGTCAGTTTCTGGCCCGGAAAACTGCCTGCCCAGCTCGTAAATCGCTCCATCAGGAGCGATTTCTTCCACCAAAAAATCCTGCGGCGCGGCCTTGAGGACGCCCCCGGTCCCGGGCCCTTTCGATAAGTATTCCTGCATGTCATATCGCCCTCAGGAGGTCGGCCTTCGTGATGATGCCCGCGAGGCGGCCGTCTTTTTCGACAAGCACGGCGGGATAATGGTGGAGGAGGTCGGTCACGACGTCGCTGAAAGAATTCGCGGGAAGGACCGGGTAGCTTTCTGCCATCGCATCGCGGACCAGGATGTCCTTCGGGCTCCTTCCGTCAGCCAGCAAATCCACTACCAGGGTATCCGAGATGCTGCCTACGCACTTGCCGCCTTCGAGCACAGGAAGCTGGGATATGTCTTTTGCCCGCATCAGCTTCACGGCCCTGTCCAGATGGTCCGACGGCGTTACGGATGCGATGTGCGGCGTCATTATCTGCTCGGACGTCTTCTTGCCCTTGCTGTGCTCGCGCTCGAGGGCGAGGAATATCTGCATCACCTTGGAATACGCAGGGTCGATTTTGCCTGACTCTATCTTTGCTATCAGGGACTGCGAAACGCCCGCAAGGGCCGCAAGCTTCTTCTGCGTGAGGCCAAGCTGCTTCCTCATCTTGCCAATCCGCTCAAGCTCGTACATGCGCTCCTCCCCATATTCTTATTGGAATAAAAATATCAAAAATATATAAATATAGGAATATATTTAAGGATTTGCACGAGGTGTTTCAGATGGTGCACTGTTTGGAGGTCCTGAAAAAGCTGAACGGGGAGGCCAAGCCCGGAGGCGCGGGCAAGGGATGGCCGGAACTCCCTTCATCGATTGCGTTCAACCCCGCCGCGGTGAGGGCGTTCGTGAACCGGCCCTGGCGCAAGGACGAGCTCGCCGGCAGGCCGGACGTGTTCGAGACCTATGCCAGGGGCGAGGCTGAGCCGTTCCGGAAAAGGGGCGCGCAGGCCGAGGGGCTCCGCCCGTAAGGCACTTCGCGTAAATCCCTTCCGGTTCTTGGCCCGCCAAGACGCTGGATATTCTTATCGGAATATTTTTATCAAAAATATATAAATATAGGAATATAATTAATCCTGCTCATGGGTTCATTGACGCTCAGGGCAAGGGCTGCCGTGGCGGCCACGTCCGTGAAAAACGCATTCGGGAGGCACGAGCCCAGGCTCTCCCTGCTCACCGATTTCGGCAACGGCGACGAGGCGGTCTATGCCATCAAATCCGCCGCGCTTTCGGTGGCCCCGAAGGCGAGAATCGGGGATATATGCCACAACGTCCCCCTCGGGAACATACTCCTCGGCGCATGGCGCCTTTCGAGGGCGGCCGGCCTCCCTACGGAAAGGGAGGGGACGGCGTATGTCGCGGTCGTGGACCCGGGCGTCGGCTCGCAGAGAAGGAACGTCGCGGTAAGGAGCCGGGACGGCAGGTTCTTCGTGGGGCCGGATAACGGCGTGCTTTCGCTCGCGCTCGCCCAAGGCGGCGTCGCGGAGGCGGTTGAAATCGAGAACGTATCCCTGACGCTCCTGCATCTTGCGCGCTCGCGCACATTCCACGGCAAGGACGTCTTCGCACCGGTGGCCGCGCACATCTTGCGCGGGGTGCCGCTCTCGGAATTCGGAAGGCCGCTTGAGCCGTCCACGCTTGCGCGCATCATGATAAGCGCAGAATGCTCGGAAAGGTCGAGGGCGGGGTATCTGGTGGACGTGGACGGGTTCGGGAGCATAAGGACGAACGTCCCGAACCACGTTCCTGAGGATGCGGTCGGCAGCCTGGCCGGATTCGAGATTGAGGGGCCAAAGGGCGCGAGCGGGCATGCGAGGATTGTCAGGACATTCACTGAAGCCGGGAAGGGCGAGCCTGTTTTCGTCCTCTCATCCACAGGCTGCCTGGACCTTGCAGTGAACCTGGGAAGCGCCTCGGAGAAGTTCTCGATTCCGCCGGAAGCCATCGGCCTCGATGCGGAGCTCCGGCCGAGCAGCAGGATACGGATTTCTTTCGGGCAGGCTTAAGCGAATGCGAGAGCGAGGAAATTTTCAAGCACCATCTCATCGTAGCGCTTTTTCGTCTCAAGCCTGACTCCTGAGAGATTCACGGACGATGAAAGCGCCCGCCCGTGCCTTGCAAAGATTTCCTTCATGTTATCCTGCGTGTAATCCGGATGGAACTGCACGCCCCAGGTTTTCCCCAGCCTGAAGGACTGCACTATGGGCGGGGAAATGCCTTCGGCCAGTATGGCCGCGCCCTCAGGCTTGTCTATGCAGCGGAAGTGGAAGGAGAGGGCATCGAATTTCTCCGGGATTCCTTTGAAAAGCGGGTCGCGCTTCCCCTCCTGCGTCAGCTTTACCGGAACGTACCCGATTTCAGCGTTGGCTGGTGCGGGCACATGCAAAAGCCCCGAGCCGAATGCAACGCCCATCGCCTGGTGGCCGAAGCAGATGCCGAGCATGGGAATGGACGAGCGTTGCGTGGAGCGGATGAAATCCAGGAGGTCCCCCATCCAGGGATTTGCTTTCCGGCCCTCTTCGTCTATGTTCGCTTTCGAGCCGTTTACTATTACGGCGTCGAACGAGCCTTCTTCCGGGAAATCAGAGCGGTTCCGGGGCGGGCTGTGGATGCGGGGGGTTATCGCGACGCCGGAGGAGAACGCAAAGGCCGCGGCTTTCTCGGCGATAATCCCGCTCGCGATAAGCATCCTGCCGTTATAGCGCACGATTTCGGGCTCGCTTGTTGCGCAGTTGATTATCGCCAGCTCCATAAAGGGAGATGGGACCGCAGGTTTAAACTCCCTCCTTCTGCCATTCGCTGCGCTGCTCCTTCAGGACAGTGGGACGTGGACTAAGGACCTCAATAGGCCACGCCGGCAGACGATATGCTTGGTGCAATACTCCGGATGGCATAACAAAACGGATGTGAACTACCCACAGCTAAAGCCGTGGACTTCCTGCTTCAACGACAACCTGCGGTGTCTCCATCAGGCTTGAAATCGGGCTGTCCCGGCCCTACTGCATCCTTCCAGCATTCTTCCCTTCGGCTTTATGAAATACAGGAAGCAACCGGAAGAGGAGCGTACTTCGACCATCCATGACAAGAACGACGCATCGTTCTTGACTGTCGCGAACGAAACGTCGTTTGCTCCATGCCATACAGGTGGATGCGATAGGAGCAATTTATTGGGAGCATATAAACTTCCGGGCAGTTCATTTCCGCGGCCCTTTCATCCCACGGCTGAAGCCGTGTCTCTTAGCCCTTTAGCAGGTGGATTTCCCAGGCTTAGGCATTTAAAATCCGGACGAATTATCCGAACGATGAAAATCCCGAAAGCCGCGCTCCTTCCGGCAGCCATCGTGCTCGTGCTCGTTGCAATCATCATCCTCACGGCCGCCCAGCCAGCCAGGAAAGGCACGCATATTACAGTAAGCGCGGATGTGGAGTCCCTGGCATGCAGCGGAAACGCCACGGTCTTTGCAGAGCTGAGGGACTCGGCAGGAAAGCGCGTCGGCGGGCGGCTCGTCACATTCCTTGTCGGCAGCCAGGAAGTGGACAGCTTATACACGGACAGTAACGGCAGGGTGTGGCTGGAGACGCCCCTTGGCAGCGGCTGGTGTGGCAGGAGCATAGACTTCGTCGCCAGATTCGACGGGGATGGCTCGTATCTCCCGTCCAGCGGAAGGGCGAGCGCCGCCATAAGGCTCCCGACATCGCTGGAGCTCGAGTTGCCGGATGAGGCTGAAGCCGGGCAGAACTTCACCGCATCGGCCACTCTCCGCGACAGGAGCGGCATGCCGCTTGCCGGAAAGGTTGTTACGGCGGGAGGCGCGAACGCCACGACGGGCTCCAACGGCACGGCCGTGTTCGTTATCAGCTTCGCAGAGGCAGGAAAAGAAATGCTTGCCGCAACTTTCCCCGGCGATGCCGCATTCGAGCCAAGCGCTTCAAGCGGGATTGTCCAGGTGCGCGTGCCCGCATGCGCGGACGGAACCGAAGTCGGGGAATGCTCCGGCGGGTATCTCTGCGGGGAAGACAGGGAGCTTGCGGCCGACTGCGGCTCCTGCGGCTGCCCGAACGGCCTCCTTTGCATAGAGGATGCGTGCATAAGCGAGGAGGAGCGCCTGCAGATGCTGATTGACAGGCTCCAGATGAGCAACGTGAAAATCGAGAGCGACGAGGGCATAGGCTCGGGCGTGATAATAGCCAGGAACGGGACGAGCCTGATCATCCTCACGAACAGGCATGTCGTGGATGCGGATTTCGCTTTTGTGCCTAATACTGACATCGAGGTCCTGAATTACAACAACGAAACGGCCCGGCCGGCCAGGATATACGTCGCGCCGAACCAGCTGGACATGGCTCTCATCTTCGTCAATAAGGACCTGGGGCCGCCTGCTGACATAGACTACGGGCTCAGGCCGAAGGTCGGCTCCGGCGTTCTCGCGATAGGGACTCCGCTCGGGATACCGAACAGCGTGAGCATGGGCATCATATCCAATTATGCGGAGACGAACACGAGCAGCGGGTTCTCGTATGATGTGATACAGACAGATGCCGCCGTGAATCCCGGCAACAGCGGGGGCGGGGTCTACCTTTCAGGCTCCGGCAAGCTCATCGGCATCATCTCTTTCAAGCTGGTGATAAGGGGGAACCAGCTCGCCGAGGGGCTGGGCTTTGCGATACCGGTGAAGGTTCTGGAGGATTACCCGCTCGGCGACTGGAAGGCAATCGCTCCCATAGAGGTTACCTGAGGGGCATCGGGGTAGGTTAGTAATATTTCCAACTATTCTGTATCAAAAAATAGATTTATTGCAAAAAATTCTGTTTTTTTACGAAAAAATTTATATTGGCGCAAGCGGCCACCACAGTATGAGAGAGGTGGTCTGTTGATATCCCGCCCCTGCGGCCCCGCCAGGGAGGAGCCGGCTTCCGCGCCTCGAGAAGCCGGAGGGCTGAGGCGTATTTTCGAATCCTGGAGGGCGAACCGGATTGCAATCGAGCGCGCAGGTGAGCGGCCTGAGGAGCCCAGGAAGGACACACCAGGGAAGAGGAGGTGGCCCAGGCTGCGGAGAATCGCCTTCGGGGCGCTCCTTGGCACTGCGCTTGCGGTCGGCCTCCAATCGGACCATGGCAGTTTCGGCCCTGGGCCTGTCCTTGCGCATTTCGGCAGCAGGGAGGGATTGACCGAAACCATAATGAGCGACAGGGGGGGCCGCGGCGCTGACGGGATGTGCTCGGGCGGAAGCGCGGAGAGGCTGCTCCGCAGGATTTCCGGGGAGGCGGAGGAAGCCAGGAGGCGCTGCGTCATCGAGCAGCTCACGCACAGCAACGTACGCATCGAAAGCGGCGGAGTCGGAGCCGGCATCATCATACAGAGCAGCGAGGAGCGGTCGCTTATCCTGACGGCATGGCACGTCCCGAGCGGGGCAAGCAGCGTGACCATCCAGAACGACGGGAAAACGTTCGATGCAGAGAGGATTTATCTGGCCCCGGGCGGCATCGACATGGCTCTCATAGAAGTCCGCGGGAACGTGGGGCCTGCCGCGAGAATCTCGAGCCGGACGCCGTGGCAGGGGATGAACGTCGTGGTAGTCGGGTCCCCGCTTGGCGGAAACGACATCACGACATTCGGCCGCATCATCGGCTTCGGAGGGGCGACGGCTGGCGGAGTCCAGTTCACGGCGCTGCTCACTGATGCGGCCATAAATCCGGGGAACAGCGGCGGAGGAGTATACGACCTCGATACGGGCGAGCTGCTTGGCGTGGTCGTATCGAAGCCGATGCTGAGTCCAATCCAGATGGCCGAGGGTATGGGGCTCGTGATACCCGCCAGCATCCTGCGGCAGATTCCGGTCGAATCCTGGGCGGAGGCGGCCCCGCCGGCAGGATGGCGGGAAGCGGATTATAATCACTGACAAGGTGGTGAGCATTTGAGATGCGAATTTGAGAGGAAAGAACCCGGGAAGGAAACGAAGGCTGAGAGAAGGAGGGTCTGGGCGAGGGCGAAGAACGCGCTGCTCATAGCCTCGGCAGCGGCCATGCTCGCGCTGGTGCCGCAAACGCCGTTATTCCGGGCAGGGACGCAGCCTGCCGCAGAAACGCATCAGGCCGGAAGGACGGCATCCGTCCTGCTTTCCGAATCCGAGATGCGCGCGGTTCTCGGGCGGATGCTGAATCCGGCTTATGAGGAGTCGAACGCCCTCGAGTTCGACCAGATGCTGATGAGCGGAGGGAGGCGCACCGAGCGCCTCGTCGAAAGGCTGCGCAGGAGCACCGTGATGATAGAGAGCGACGAGGCCAGAGGCTCGGGCGTCATCATCCGGAACAACGGCTCTATCAGCGTCATCCTGACGAACAGGCATGTGGTCGAAGGGGAGACCGACTCGGCAGGAGCGCCGAACATAGTCGTCAAAAACGGCGACAAGACCGGGAAGGCATTCGGCATACTCCTTGCCCCGCACGAGCTCGACCTTGCGATAATAGTCGTCAACGACGACATCGGCCCGCCGGTGAGAATCGCCCGGCAGAGGCCCGCTCAGGGAGCGAGCGTCCTCGTCCTCGGCGCCCCGCTCGGCCTCGAGGACACGCTCACGAGGGGGCTCATATCGAACTTCCAGACAAGGACCACCGACGCCGGCTTCGAGTACGAGGCCATACAGACCGATTCCGCGATAAACCCCGGAAACAGCGGGGGAGGCATGTTCGCGGAAAGGAACGGGGAGCTTCTGGGCATCCCCTCATCCAAAAGGCTGCTGAACGCGCTCGTCCCGGCCGAGGGCATAGCCTTTGCGATGCCTGCAAGGCTCCTGTACCGGATACCCCTGCGGGAGTGGCAGGCGCTTCCGCTCGCGCCCCCGCAAGTGGCGCAGGGTGATTGACATGGGCTCATCAATGGAGCAGGTCCGCGCCTTCCAGCAAACCCTTGCCCGGCCGGCCGGGGGATTCCGCACGAAGCGCGGCATGGTTGAAAGCATCCTGAGCCTGCCTTCGTGCTCCGGCGAGGACCGCACCGAGAAGCTGATAGAGCGGCTCTGCCAGAGCAGCATCAGCATAGACACGAAGAAAAGCGGGGGCTCGGGGGTGATTGTCTTCGCGGATGGCTCGGATGCGCTCGTGCTCACCGCCAGGCACGTCATCGAGGCGGCGCTCCGCTCGGAAAAATCGAAGTCGCTGAAACTCCGCAACGACGGCAGGAGCGCGAAGGCAAGGCGGCTGCTCGTGGCCCCGCACGGCATAGATGTGGCCCTGGTCGAGGCAAGGGGCAATATCGGGCCGCCGGCCCCCATCGGGACGGAAAAGCCCAGGCTTGGGGCGAAGGTCATCGTCATAGGCGCCGGAATGGGCATTGACAACAGCGTGTCGATGGGTATCGTCTCGAAGGTCTTTATGGAGAAGGCGCGCAAGTTCGGGTACGATATCATACAGACCGACGCGGTCATAAACCCCGGAAACAGCGGCGGCGGCATTTTCAAGGCCGCCACCGGAGAGCTCGTTGGGGTGACCTGCTACAAGCTGGTGGTGGGCGGCAAGAGGCTGGCCGAGGGCGGATTCGCGATTTCGGTAAACCTCATGCTGAAGGCTCCGCTGGAGGGCTGGAGGGTGGTGGAGCTTGCCTGAGTGCAAAACAACTTAAAGCATTCAATATAATATTTTCCCGATTTCCATGGAGTCAAAAAAGATCCTGATTACCTCAGCCTTACCTTATGTCAACAATGTCCCGCACCTTGGCAACATAATCGGGTGCGTGCTCTCGGCGGACGTGTTCTCGCGCTATTGCCGCCTCCGGGGCTACGACTGCCTCTACATCTGCGGGACCGACGAATACGGCACTGCGACCGAGATAAAGGCGCTCGAGGAGGGGGTCAGCCCGAGGGAAATCTGCGACAAATACCACAAGCTCCACCGCGACGTATACGAATGGTTCGGCATAAGGTTCGACATCTTCGGGCGGACTTCCACCGAGAAGCACACGCAGATAACGCAGGACATTTTTTCCAGGCTGCACCAGAACGGCTTCATAGTCGAGGACGAGGTCGAGCAGTTCTACGACGAGAAGGCGGGCATGTTCCTCGCCGACAGGTATATAGAGGGCACATGCCCCTACTGCGCCTCTGAGGGCGCGCGCTCTGACCAGTGCGACAAGTGCGGCAGGCTCCTCCAGCACGGCGAGCTGAAGAACCCGCTGAGCAGGGTCAGCAAGACCGCGCCAATCCTCAGGAGGACGAAGCACCTCTTCATCAACCTGCCCGGGACCGAAAAAGAGCTCGCGGAATGGATAGATAGGAAGTCGAAGGAGGGGTTCTGGTCCGAGAACTCGGTCCAGATAGCCCGCTCGTGGCTTAGGGAGGGGCTGAAGAAAAGGGCGATAACGCGCGACCTCAAGTGGGGAGTCCCGGTGCCGCTTCCGGGCTACGAGAACAAGGTGTTTTATGTCTGGTTCGACGCGCCCATCGGATACATATCCATCACGGCCAACCTAACCGACTCCTGGAAGGAATGGTGGATGGACGATGCGGGCGTGAGGCTCTACCAGTTCATGGGCAAGGACAACGTGCCTTTCCACACGGTGATTTTCCCCTCCACCCTGATCGGGACGAGGGAACCGTGGACTCTCCTTCACCACATCAGCACGACCGAGTTCCTGAACTACGAGGGCGGCAAGTTCTCGAAATCCAGGCAGGTCGGCGTCTTCGGGGACGACGCGATGAACTCCGGCATTCCAGCCGACGTCTGGAGGTATTACCTCCTCTCGAACCGGCCCGAGCAGGCTGACACGAATTTCGTGTGGGAGGATTTCTCTGACAAGAACAACAACGAGCTTCTCGCGAACCTGGGCAACCTGGTTAACAGGACCCTTGTCTTCGTGAAGAACAATTTTGACGGGAAGATTCCATCAGGCGAGCCGGATGATAACGGAAAACAGTTCATCGCCGCGCAGGAGAAGCAGGCCATGGAGATAACCGCCGACCTCGAGCGGGTACGGATAAAGGACGCGCTCCACCGCATCATGTCTTACTCCAAGAGCGCGAACAAGTTCTTCCAGGACAACAAGCCCTGGGAGCTTGTCCGGAAAGGGCCGGACGCTGAACTCGAAACCGAAAACAGGAAACGCGCGGGCGCCGTGATTGCCGTGCTCGCAAGAGAGGTGAAGGACATCGCAATCCTGATAGGGCCGTTCCTGCCCC
Source organism: Microcaldota archaeon (assembly GCA_040754495.1). Taxonomy (GTDB): domain Archaea; phylum Micrarchaeota; class Micrarchaeia; order Anstonellales; family Bilamarchaeaceae; genus Bilamarchaeum. The sequence continues at coordinate 42,544 of JBFMCO010000051.1, read as the reverse complement.
AGACCAGCAGGGAGATTTTCGCGCAGATGGCGCTCCCGCAGTCTGGCTGGGATGCGCTCGGAAAGCCGATACCTTCCGGGCATGCCATCGGCTCCCCGAAGCCGCTTTTCAGGAAAATCGAGCCGAAGGAAATCGAGGCTCTCCGGGCCAAATTCGCAGGGAAGAAGGCCGAGGCCGGGCCCGCGTTTTCGGACCTCGACCTTGAAGTCGGCGAGATTCTGAGCGTCGAGAGGCACCCGGACGCGGAGAAGCTGTTTTTGGAAAATGTGCGCCTCGGCGGGGGCGAGGTCAGGCAGATAGTCTCAGGCCTCGTCGGGCACTATCTGGAGGAGGAGCTGGTCGGAAGAAAGGCGGTCATCGTGAAGAACCTCGCGCACGCGAAGCTGCGCGGCGTGGAGTCCCAGGGGATGCTGCTCGCAGCCGAGGGGCACGAGCAGGCGCCCATGCACGACGGGAAGGCGCCGCCGGAGAAAGGCGCCGTCGAGGTCATATTCTGCGACAGGAGCGAAGTCGGCGAGAAGGTGATTCAGAAGGGGGCAAAAAGCTCGCCGAAGAAGACGCTCACGATTGGCGAGTTCCAGAAAATCAGAATCGAGGTGAAGGGATTCGCGGTCGTTTCCGAAGGGAAGCCGCTCGCGACGGCGAGCGAGGAACTCAGGATGAAGAACGTGAAGGAAGGGCTTGTCAGGTAGTTACAAGCTATAAAAAGCCTTTACATTTTACTTATCAAGCAAACACAACATTCAGGTCGTATCAGATGAAGCTGCACATGAGGGTTTTCAAGGAATCGAGGGTCCCGTTAGGGCAGGCGAGGCAGCGTATGTCCGCGCCGCTTCTGGATGAGCTCACCGGCGTCCACTTCGTCAGCAAGGTCAGGATGGAAGGCGACAGGGAGCTGGAGGACGAGGTGTCCGGCAGGAGCATCGGCGAGCTTGCCGAGCGCATAAGGAGGAGGCTCGGCGAAGCCGGCCTTAACGGGAATGCCGGGAGGATTCCCGAGTTCAGCATCAGCTTCGAGACCCAGACGAGGGAGAGCACGAGGCTCCTTGTAGGCTCGGAGAGCAGCTTCAGCGTGAAGACGACCAGCAGGCTCCTCAACGGAGAGGAGATAAGCGCCTTCTTCAATGCGATAGAAAAGATAGTCGCGCGGGGACTCGCCGCCGCGCAATAGATTCAGACCGCGACGCCGTTAACGACGCCGTCCTGGCCCACGCGGTTCGTGATGCGGACCTTGCCGAACTCGGTCTCGACGACCGCGCCCTTCGTGATAATGTTCATCCTCACGAATTCAGGGTTGTGGCTCTCCAACACCCTCTTTATCGAGGCCTTCTTGACCTTGCCGTCCTTCATGACGACGTTGATGGATGATGCCTTCTTGAGCTTCACGCCGTGGCTGCCGCCCCTCAGGCGGACGGGGGATTTCAGCTCCTTGTCAGCCACCTTCGTGGCTGCGAACACGCCGCCGATGTGCGCGAGCTTCTTGTCGCGGAACTTGCGCCTGCGGCCGCCGGTACCGGCGCTGACCTTCTTCGTATGGGGTTTGTGATATTGCTCCATAAGTACACCTCGTGATTAGTGGAAGAACAATAAGGCAAGAGGTGTTTTAAAATGTTATGGGATTGGAGCGGAGCACCCGCGCCAGCCGGTTCAGCAGAACTCCAATCCGGCCTCGTGCTGGAGGAGGCGGTTCGGGTTCTCCTTCCACTCCCTGCCGGCCACGTGCAGGAGGCGCACGCGGTCCGACATGAGGCCTGCCGAGCGAATCAGCTCCTTCGCTTTCTTGTCGAGGTCTGCCTTGTCGTCGTCGGTCATCACCGCTGGCAGCTCGCGGGCGATTGCCTTGCGCTTCTCAAGGAGGACCCGCGGCAGGGAAAGGACGAGCGACCGCACTTCTGCCTGATTCAGCGATGTCGTGAAGCCGTCGTGCAGCTTCCTTGGCCGCTCGAGGCCCCTCAGCCTCCGGAGAAGCTCGCCTCTCTCGAGCTGGGGATGCCCGAGCGCCTTCATCACCCGGCAGGCCTCGCCCGGGGAAAAGCCGTATAGCATGAGGTCGAATGCCGGGGCGAACGCCTGCTTCCGCATTTCACCATATCTTAACAAAGTCATGGAGTGTTATAAACTATAACATTTATAAATATCTCGATTGTTGATTTTTTACCACAATCATCGGCGGAAAAGCGCTGAAAAACGTGTGTTTTATTTTAATATTTTGTGTTTTTGGTGCATGCGCATTCCTGCGATGCTTATATATTCCCTGCGCGGAACAACCGCTCATGCGCTATCTCCGTGTCAGGTCGCTATTGGACCCGGGCGAGCTCCGAAAAAGGCTCGATAAGCTGGATGCGGTTGCAATCAGGCCGTCCCTGGCAGAATCCGCTGAGGAGCTGGAGCTTGCCGCCCACCTTGCGGTGGGGTCGTTCGAAAGGAAAACTAACGTCGCGAGGCAGCTCCGGTACGAGTTCCTTCTCTGGCTGAGCGCGAAGACGGACATAAAGAGCGCGATGGAAGCAAGCGCGCCGAAAGGAGAGGAGTTCCTCCTTTGCATCTTTTCGGATACGAAACCGGAAACCGCATGCCGGATGCTGGATGCCACGAAGCTTCCCCTGGGACTAAAGGAAAAGGGGGAGCCGCTCGCGCTCGAGCGGATTTCGCTTTCCAGGCTGAAGAAGTAGCCGCAGAACCCAAAACCCGGAACCCAAAACTCACAGTCCGAGCTGCTTGGCCAGAACATCCCGGTCTATCGGGAGCTCTATGCCGAGCACCTTGTGTATGAAGATGAACATGTCTATTATCTTGGCCTTGTCTGTCGTTATCTTTTCGGCCATCTGCTTTATCGTCATCTCCTTGCCTATCAGCTCATAGAGCATCAGGCCCTCCTTGCCGAACCTCTTGTAGACCGCATAGCCGTCGTCGCCGTATTTCTTGCGCACGTCCGCCCTCGACATGGGCTTCAGGATTATCATCCCATTCTCCATCATGAAGCCGAGGATGGATGAGACCTCGTAGAGGGGCAGGTCCAGCTTGAGCGATATGTCCAGGACGTCGTTCTTCCCGTCTATCTGGTCGAGCACTTTCCCGCCCCGGTTCTGCGGGAACTTGAGCATGAGCCTGGCTTTCAGCTGGACGCTCTTCACGATGTCAATCGGCGCCTTTATTGGCGTCTCCACAGGCGAGGGCACGGCGCGCGCCTCGTCGAGGGACTCCTCGCCCTCGGTCAGAGGGGCGAAGCCGCCCTCCTCTTTCCGCGCCCCGGCAGCCGGCTGCGCCTGGGGCGGCGCCATCTGCGGCCCCCCGAATGCGGATGGCGGGGGCGGCTGGGCGGGCCCTCCTGCCCCTTTCGGGTAATCGAGCTTTATGATGCCCTGCTCGTCCATGAAATCGAGTATCTCGACAAGCTTCGGCTCTGTGAGGCCGGTCTCGCGCATGATTTCCTCGGCGGTCCTCTGGCCGTCTATGAGCGAATATACCTGGAGCCCGATGTCCCCGTACTTGTCCGAGATTATCTTCTCGACGGGGCTGAGCTCAGGCTCCTCGGGCGGGGCCCGGGCAGGCTCCTCGAACGACAGCCCGATTTCCTCTTCCTTCGGGAATTCCGCGGGAGGGGCCTCGGGCGGTTTTTCCGGCGGCGGGGCCTCTTCCTCCATGGATACCGGCGAAACCTCCTCGCCGAATTCGATCTCCTCCACTTTCTTTTTGGGAGGCTTCTTCTTCGGCTTCTCCTCGGGCGCCATCTCCTCGCCGAACTCGATAGGCTTTATTTCCTCGAACGAGAGCTCTTCCTCGGCAGGCTTCTTTTTCTTCGCAGGCGGTGCCTCGAACTGGAACTCCTCCTCTTTTTTCGGAGCCTCGAACTCGAATTCCTCGAATGGCTTCTCCTTCTCGGCGGGCGCCTTCTCCCCTTTAGGCTTCTTGGCCGGCTTCTCTTCCAGCGGAGGCAGCTCTTCCTCCGCGGGCCCCAGCTCCTCCTCCGGGGGTATCTCCTCGAGCTTGCGTGCCGGCTTCTCCTCTTCTTCCGCGGGCTTTTCTTCTTCAGGCTCTTCCTTCGGAGGGGGGGCTTCAGCCTGGGGCTTCCCGCTGGTCGGCTCGAGCTCTATCATGCCGGCGTCCTGCATGTAATTCACTACCTGGTCGAAAAGCGCGGACTCGATGCCGAGGTCCTTCTGGAGCTCGGCCGTCGTCCTCTTTCCGGTGATGGCTTTGTAGACCTGGAGCCCTATCTCGCCGAATTTCTTGATGAGCAGGTTCTGGTTCTTGAAACGCTGCAAGGGGCCCTTCTCGAGTTTTTTTATTCTGTAATCTGCGCCTTTGGCCATCAGCACACCGTAAACGACTAGAATATTATCAAAATGTTTATTAACATACTTAATTTATATTGCACCATGGAGTTCGACGAGCTGCTAATCACCACCGGTGTTGACGCTCTTGTCCGGCTGGCGAAGGAGAGGCAGAGGATCGAGCTCGAGGAGGCTTCTTCTGTCCTTAACATCCCCCAGGAGACGATAGAGGACTGGGCGAGGGTGCTGGAAGAGGAGGGCATCCTGCGCATAGAATACCGCCTGACGCGCATATACCTGCTCTGGGTGAAGCCCACGGAGGAAGAAGTGGCCCAGGAGAAGGAATCATTCTACGAGGAGAAGAAGGGGCTCGAGACAGAGGTCGAGCAGTTCAAGCAGAAAATCACGGCCGAGAGCAATGACCTCGAGGGGCTCCAGAAGTCTTTTGGCGAGTTCTACGCTAAGGTATATGCCAAGATGGATTCCCTTGAGAAGATGGTATCCTCGGTGCCGGCGTCGAAGACCATATCGGAGGACATGCTGGCCAAATATAGGAGCGACCTCGGCTCCATGGAAACCCAGCTCGCGGACACCATGGCGGCCCTTTCCGGGATAAAGAAGGAGATGGGCACCCTCGGGATAGGCAAGGCGGCGAGCCCGAGCGAGGAGCTGATGGGAAGGCTCGAGACCTTCGGGGGGGAGCTTTCGGCCATGCAGCAGGAGATGGAGGCGCTCCGGAAGAGGGCTGCCGCGGAGGAGGGCGCTGGCGAGGTGCAGATGCCGAGCGTCAAGGACATCAAGAAGAAGTTCGAATCGCTCCAGAAGGATTTCGTAACGCTCCGCACGAAGAACGCCCAGATGCGGCAGGACATGCTCAGCCTGCACGAGAGTTCGGAGATACTCAAGAGCGTTGCCGAGTCCATAATGGGCCAGGAGGACAAGATAACAACGCTTCGCGGCGAGGTCGCGGCCCTCTCGCAGGAGGCGGACCGGCTCGTCGAGAAGACCAATGGCGTCTCATCGGCGGTGAAGCAGAACGTAGAGCTCATCGGGCGCCTCGGGGACTCGGTAGACGTGGCCAAGGGGGTGCTCAAGAAGTTCCCGAGCCAGGACAAGGTCATGGAGGACCTGGATGCGCTCAGGGGAGAGGAGGAAACGCTTGCCGAGAAGACCGCGGCCCTCGAGAAGCTTCTCGAGGCGGTCGGCGGAAGGCAGGTGACGGCCAAGCAGTTCTCGGAACTTGTCAAGAGGATGGACGAGAAGTCCATGCAGATGCGCAAGGACATGGATGCGCTCGAGACCGCGCTTCAGGACGAGAAGAGCACGTACCTGACGTTCCAGAAGATAAAGGAGCGCATCGTCCCGTCCATCGAGGGCTACCAGCAGCAGCTGGATGCGATGGAGCAGAAAGTCGGGAGGATAAAGCAGGAATCGTCCCAGCAGATGGAGGGGATAAGGCAGGAGGCCCTCAAGCTGCAGCAGTCCCTCAAGGGAGGGCAGATACAGGACGTAGTCAAGATAGCCGAGGAGATAAGGGACAAGAAGAAGACCATGGACGAGATAAAGGGCTCCCTGGACGACCTTGTCACCATGTCCGACAACCTTACAAAGCGCGTCACCCTGCTCTCGCGCGAGGCGAAGCTCCTCGAAATCAGGATGGGTGGCGCTCCAGGAGCCGGCCCTGCGCCCGGTGGGGCCGGAGGCGGCGAGGGCGGTGCCCCCGTGGAGGAGAAGGGGGTGCGCCAGAGGTTAGAGCTCACCCGCGAGGAGGAGATGGAATTCCGCAGGAAGCGCGAGGAGCTCAAGAAGCTCATCCAGAAGCTCTGGGAAGAATGAAGGTGATGGAATGGCAAAAGACATCAAGGAAATGATCACGAAGAAGATGGAGGAGAAGGACGAGCCGGAGGAGGCCGAAGAGAAGGCGCCGGCCGTAGCCGCGCCCCCGAGGGAGCCGAGGCCGAAGGTGGCCCTGCTCGCAGCCTACGCGTTCAGCTCCGAGGGCCTCCCGGTCGAGGTCAAGATATTCCGCAAGGCTGATTTCGTCCCGCGCTACGAGATTACCATCCCCGGCATAGCCGAGGGCACGAAGCTCATACTGGAAACCAAGCTCAAGGGAGAACTCGTCACCGAGGTGAAGCTCGACATCAGCGAGATACTCGACCCGAAGAAATTCGACGAGGTCAAGGCCAAGTTCATGGATGCCGCGAACAGGATACTGCAGAGGAACTTCCCCTCCCTGCCCGAGGACAAGAGGAGCGTCCTCGCGGTATACCTGCTCCAGAAGACGCTCGGCCTGGGCGAGATGGAGGCCCTGCTCGCGGACGAGCAGCTCGAAGAAGTCACCGTGAACAACGCCCGCGAGCCCGTGTGGGTGTACCACAAGAAGTTCGGCTGGTGCAAGACGAACCTCCGCCTCAAGAACGAGGAGCTCGTCTATGATTACGCATCCATGATAGCGCGCAAGGTGGGCAGGCAGATAAACATCCTGAACCCCACCCTGGACGCGCACCTTCCCACCGGCGACCGCGTCAATGCAACCCTCTTTCCCATATCGTCTTTCGGGAACACGATAACAATCAGGAAATTCTCGCGCAACCCCTGGACGATAACGAGCTTCATAAAGTCCAAGACGGTGTCGAGCGATGTCGCCGCGCTCATCTGGCTCTGCATACAGAACGAGCTTTCGCTCCTCGTGACCGGCGGAACCGGAAGCGGCAAGACCTCGTTCCTGAACGCCATGGCAGGCCTGATACCTGCGAACCAGCGCATCATCACCATAGAGGACACGCGCGAGCTCACGCTGCCCTCCTTCCTGCACTGGGTCCCGATGACCGTGAGGGAGGCCAACCCCGAGGGCAAGGGCGAGGTAACGATGCTCGATTTGATGGTGAACTCGCTGCGCCAGAGGCCGGACCGCATACTCGTCGGAGAAATCAGGCGGCAGAGGGAGGCCGAGGTGATGTTCGAGGCAATGCACACCGGCCACAGCGTATACGCGACGCTGCACGCGGACAATGCCGAGCAGACGATTTCGAGGCTCACCAACCCGCCAATCAACATCCCGCACGAGATGCTGGATGCCCTCTCCGGCATAGTCGTCACGTTCAGGCACAGGCGCTTCAACATCAGGCGCGTGCTGGAATTCGCCGAGATAAACAAGAGCGGCGAGGCGAGCGTGATATACCGCTGGGACCTCAAATCCGACAAGCTCAAGGGAGTGCAGAGGATGGCGACGCTGGCCGAGACGCTCTCGCTGTACTCTGGCATGAGCGACAAGGAGATAGAGGAGGACGTCGAGGAGAAGATGGCGGTGCTCGACTGGATGGTGAAGAAGGGTTACGACGACGTGGACCAGGTCGGCCAGATAGTGTCGAATTATTATACCAATCCGGAAGATATAATGGACGCCCTGCGCAAGGGCAGGAGCTGGGACTTCAAGGCCCAGACCGGCGTTTGAAGGTGGGCATGTGTCATCCGAAGAGTTCCAAGGCGCGATAGACGAGGCGAAACGCCTCGAGCGGAAGATGGTCGAGTACGCACCCTACGAGGGGGACATCACGATAGAGCGCACCCTGGACCTGGAGCCCAAGGATTTCGTGGACCTCGGATATGCGGACCTCCTCAACATGTACGAGCGCTCGCGGAAGATAATAAGCACGGTCGGCATGGGGATACTCGCGACCGAAGGCGCGGCCGCGCCCGGAGGAGAGGCCCCGAAGGCCGAGACGACCGAGGTCGAATCCAAGCTGAGGGAGATGACCACGGAGACGCTCAAGACCGCGGAGGAGGTCGCGAAGGAGCCCATGTCGGTGGAGAGGGAAGCCCCGCCGGCTCCTGTGCCGGAGGCTGCCAGGCCCGAGGAGGCCCCGCACGTCCGTGAGATCGAGTTCGAGTCGAAGACTGCCGAGGCCGCTCCGGAGAAGCCTGCGATAGAGCTGGAGAAGGAGAAGCCGGCGCCGGCAGTGGAGATGGAGCTGCCCCACGAGGCTGCGCCTCCGGCGCCTGTGCAGGAGAAACCCGAGCCCCGCCCCGCTCCGATGCCCGAAGCCCCGGTTGAGAAGAAGATGATAGTGGCCGCGGTGCCCCCGTCACTCCGTGAGAGCCCGGACAAGGCCGCGTCCCGGCGCTACGAGCAGATGGAAGAGCAGATAAGGGCCGCCGTGGGCGAGAGGGCGGACGAGATGACGCTCAAGAAGAAGATGCTGGACCTCACCAAGCAGCTCTTCAAGGAGAAGAGCACCTCCAGGAGGGAGGAAATCAAGGTCCAGATAACCGTCCTCAAGAACATGCTTGCCGGAGGGCCTGCCCCGAAGGCGGCTGCGGGCGGCAGGAAGGCAGCGGCGGCCGCCCCCGGAGGGGACGCGCACATCAAGCTGTTCGAGGCCATGGTCTCGACGCACCAGGGAGAGCTGTCCCAGACCAAGGATACCATAATAGATTCCTACAACAAGCAGATAGCCTCGATAAAGAAGAAGTTCTACGACGACATCTCCGGCACCGAGGATGCGGCGAAGAGGAAGCAGATATTCGAGGGCTTCGTGTTCTCGGTCGAATCGCTCGTGGAGCAGCTGCCCGAGGTCCTCTCCAAGTACAAGGAGTTCACTTCCAAGAAGCACGCGGCGGAGCTGGAGAGGATTCTCGCGTCGCTCGGCCCTGATGAGTTGGAGACGAAAGCGAAGGTCGAGGAGAGGCTTACGCGCGTCCGGGCCAACTACGAGGAGGATTTCGCTGCGGTCAAGGGGATAGTGGGCAGGCAGATAGAGAACCTCATCGAAGTGGCCGGCAGCGAGATATTCAAGAAGCCGGAGGAGAAGCCGCCCGAGGCGGAAGCGAAGGCGCACGAAATCGTCAAGGAGATAAACGAGACGGACGAGGGCACCCTGCTCTATTTCCTCCACGGGAAGGACCCCGAGTACTACAAGAGATACGAGCGCAAGCAGCTTTCCAAGGCCGAGGCGATATTCAAGGCGAAGGAGCTGATGGCCAAGGAGAAAGGGTTAAGTGATAACATGGTGAGGAAGTACTTCAGCCAAACGGAGGGCTAGAGATGAAGAAGGAGACCGAGCCGAAGCAGGCGAAGAAAAGGGGGGCGTTCACCGGAGTGGCCGAGCTTCTCGCCTCGAGGTTCCCCGACCTCAGGAAGAAGCTCAGGATAGCCGACATGGAGGACAACCCCATCGAGTTCATGGAGAAGGTCTTCACGACCGCGCTCATGATATCCGCGGGCCTCCTGGTGCTGGCATACATTTTCCTCTTCGAGCCGCTAAAGGCGAACCTGGCCACGAACCTTCCGATGTTCATCTTGATGGCCGTCGCGCCGCTCTTCGTCATCCCCATCGTGATATTCTTCTACCTCATGCTCCTTCCGGACGCCGGCATGCTCAGGCGCCAGAAGGAGATGGATTACGAGATAGTATTCGCCGGCAGGCATATCATCATTGCCCTGAAATCCGGCATGCCCCTCTTTGACACGTTCGTTGGAGCCTCAAGCGGTTACGGCGCGGTGAGCAGGGAGTTCGCGAAAATCGTGGACCAGGTCGTCCTCGGCGTGCCTGTGACGCAGGCCATCAGGGAGGTCGTGCAGTACAATCCCTCGAAGTACTTCACGAGGATACTGATGCAGATAGCGAACTCCCTATCGAGCGGCGCGGACGTGGGCGATTCTCTTGAGAGCGTGCTGGACCAGATATCCAAGGAGCAGATGATATCCCTCAAGGAGTACAGCCAGAAGCTCACGCCAATCGTGATGTTCTACATGGTTTTCGGCATCATCGTGCCGACGCTGGGCATAGTGCTCGTTACGGTGATACTCTCCGCGCTCGGCACGCGGGGCCTGCCTTCGGGCCTGCTGGCCATCGCGTTCGTGATAATCGCCCTGGTGCAGTTCCTGTTCCTGGGGTTCATCGAGAGTTCGAGGCCGAAATACCTCATATAGGTGGATGAATGAGCGAGACCATAATATTCGAAAGCGCTGGACGGCTCTTCTTCAGCAGGGAGAGAATCAAGAAGCTGGAGCAGGAGCTCAACACGGCCGGCGTGAACATGCCTGCCGATTCGTTCGCCGGCTACGCCAGCCTGAACGTGATAGCCGTGACGATAGTCCTCACGCTGCTCATCATGGTATACCAGCCCAGCACGGAGTTCATGACCGGCCTCATATCGCAGTATGCGGATGTGCCGTACCTCGTCCTCGCCCCGGCCGTGCTCGTCGTGTCTTTCGTCGCCGTTTATCTCGGGACGATGATGCTGATTTCGAGCTACCTGCTGATGAAGGCTGACGACCGCCGCAACAAGCTCGAGGCGACGCTCCCGGACTTCCTCACGCTCGTAGCTTCCAACATAAAGGCGGGCATGACGCTCGACCAGGCGATGTGGTATTCCGCCAAGCCGGAGTTCGGCCTCCTTTCCACCGAGGTCAAGGCCATCATCAAGAGCTCGTTCAGCGGGGAGAGCCTCGAGAGCACCCTGGACACGCTGGGTGGCAGGTTCGATTCCAAGGTCTTCAAGAGGACCATCCTGCTCCTGAAGCAGGCGACCGCCACCGGAGGCGAGCTGACGAACGTCCTGGAGAGGACCGCAGACGACGTCCGGAACACCATAATAATGAAGAAGGAAATCGCCGCCTCGCTCGTGCTCTACGAGATATTCGTGCTGTTCGCATCCGTAGTCGGCACCCCGTTCCTTTTCGCGGTGGCGGCCAAGCTTATTTCGGTCTTCGAGCGCATAGCGCCGTCGGCCGGCGGTGGCCTTGCAGGCGCGCCCGTGGGCGGGCAGTTCTCGGCGGTGCAGGCCATAAGGATATCCGGGCCGGTCATCAGCTCGGCGGATTTCTTCTGGTTCAGCGTGCCCACGATATTCGTGACGGCGCTGATATCGTCTTTCATAGTCAGCGTGATAAGGACGGGCTCGAAAAGCCAGGGGATGAAGTACTTCCCGTTCGTGCTGGCCGGCTCGTTCCTCGTTTACTGGCTCGTGATCAATGTAGTGGAGTCGCTCTTCGCGGCGATAGGATGATTTTATGGAGGAGATGAACATGTTCGGGAAAAAGAAGGGCCAGGCAGTGATGGAATACCTCATCACGTACGGCCTCGCGCTTTTCGTGATACTCATAGTGCTGGCCATACTCGTGGCCGTGGTCCTGCCTTCCCTGAAGGCACCTGAGACCTGCCAATTCACCCAGCCGGGCTTCACGTGCAACCAGAAGCCCCACACGCTCGTGGCCGATTCCGGCAACAACGTGAGGCTGCTGTTCCAGCTGGACAATGCGCAGGGCAAATCCGTAATCGTGAAGGGATTCCTCTGCAGCGTGGCGCCGCCGGGCAACATAAGGAAGACCGACATCGAGCTTCTTGCATCCGAGGTGCAGATGGCATCCGGCGAGAGCAAGACCGTCGGAAGCGCTAACGCGCAGATAACCGACGAGGTCGGCTGCAAGAACGAGGACGGCACGGCCGTGAAGCTCGCGGCTAACTCCAACTTCAGGGGCAGCCTCGGCGTCCTCTACCGCTTCGCCGAGGATCAGCCCGATGCCCCGGACAGGCTCGCGGTCGCGACCGTGAGCGGGACCGTGCAGGCCGAATAATCCTCTTTTTTTATTCTCATCCGGTCCGGGGAGTCTAGGACCGCCACGATTCGGTCCGAGGTTTTCCCCGGGCGCGGATTCCAGAACGACCTGCCGACGGCAAGCCTGACGCCCTCCACGCTGATTAGCCCGCCCTCGAAATAACCCATGGGGATGGGGCTGCTGCCGGCCCCCATTATTGCATGGGCATCAGCCCATGAATCGGACGCGCTCAGGAGGCCGCCTATCGCAGCCAGGTACACCCTGGAGCTGTATTTTGCGCCCATCGGGTGCATTATGAATGTCAGGTCGAGGTCGGCCGGCGCATCCCGCTCCAGGTTGCCTACAACGAGCATCCGGTGCGGGGCCTCCAGGGGGGTTATTCCAAGGGACGACGCGACAATCGAGTAGTATTTGTTGAAGTGCGCATCGCAGATGCGCGTATAGTCGAATATGCCTTCGAAAAGGCCCCGTATCCCCGAGGCCTGCAGGACATAGTCCGCATGCTCTGCGCTGCCTGCGGTCGTGACGACATGATGAAGGCCGGCCCTCCTGAGACCCTCCAGCAGGGGCTTGATGCCCGGCGTCATACGGAGGCACGAATAGTCCCTGAAGCAGCCCAGCGTCTCGTCCAGGTCCCAGCAGATATGGCTCGCCCTCACCCTACCCATAGTTGCACTATATGTAAGTAAGCGTTTATAAACAAGGTGTGGATGGGTGTGGCAGTGTGTTTAGCGCCCATTATGGCGCCTAGCTTCCGTATTTCTGAGCCCTTCCGGTTATGTTGAGGATGAGGTGTATCATGTCCTTGCCGCGGACATGGCCCAATCCGCCCTGGGCGCAGCTGATTTCGTCGAACCGGTCCACCTCGTCGCTCCGCTCGCCGCCATAGACGAGCAGCGGCACCTCGTGGCCGGAATGGGCCTTCAGGCTGATCGGGGTGGAATGGTCGCCGGTCACCACCAGGCAGGCGCCGGTCTTCTCAAGGATTGGGATGATTTTATCGATGCGCTCGATGAACGACTTCTTCAGCTCGAAATCCCCGTCATGGCCGGCGCTGTCGCACGCCTTGACATGCATGAAGACGAAATCGTACGTCTCGAGCGCCTTGGCCGCGGCTTTCGCCTTGGCTTCCAGGTCCGTGTTCCGATCACCGCTCGCGCCCCGGACGAGCATGACGTCCATGCCAAGGAAGCTGGCGACGCCCTTGTAGAGGGCGCCACCTGCGACGCAGGCGGCGTTGAGCCCGAAGCGCTCGTGGAAAGACGGGACCTCCACGAAATGGCCGGCCCCGCGCAGGAGCACTGCGTTCGCCGGCAGCTTCCTGCCCTTGTTCTCCGGTGCCTTGGAAAGCGCATCGGCAGCCATTTTCGTCAGCTGGTTCACTATCCCGGCCGTCCTCCGCGCCTCTGGCGTGTCCTCCAGGGCATGGCACTCGCCGACCGGCTCGCCCTCATGGGCATCCGTGGGGCTGACCGCGCTGGATAAACCCCTGCCGCGAAGCACGAGGGCCCCCCTGTGCTCGACCGATGTCCTGAATATGACCTCTACATCGTCCACCCTGGGAGGGACGTGCTTCGAGAGCGCCGCGGCCGATTTGCTGTCGATGCGGCCAGCCCGCCGGTCTTTTATATTTTCCCCTTCCAGCGTGGCGAAATTCGCCCTGAACGCGATGTCACCATCCTGCAGTTTTATACCGTGCCCGAGCGCCTCGAGGGGCCCGCGGCCGTGGTAGAATATCGCCGGCTCATAGCCGAGTATGTTGAGGTGGGAGACGTCGCTCCCCGGGACGACGAACCTCACTATGGGGCTCATCATGCCGGTTATGCCCTCGCGCACGAGGCGGTCCAGGTTCGGCTTCTTCGCGGCCTGGAGCGGCGTTTTCGGCGTCGGAAGGTCCCCGAGGCCGTCTATTATGAGGAGTATGGCCTTTTTCATGAGGGGCTGTAACAGATAAACTTTTTATCCCCTATGCAGACATCATTCCATGAAGAAAATCCTGAAGAAGGCGCAGGCGTTCAGCGAGAAGAAGCTCAGGGCATCCCTCAAGAGGGCGCACGCAGTGCCCAAGGCCGCGAAGGCGTCGGTCGTGGCGGTGAAGGACAGGCTGCACAAGGGCCTGATAAAGAGCACCTCGGACGTCCGGAGGACGGTCGGAAACGTGCTGAAGAAGCTGGACCCAAGGGCGCTGAAGAGCTACATGAAGTTCAGGAAGAAGCGGTAGCGCCAGCCCGAAACGCAAAACGCTAAACCGGCTGCTGGCTGCCGGCGGCCGGATGCGGAAATACCGAGGGCGCACCTTTATTAATGTCTTTAACCATATAAACTTCCACTATTTTTTTCGGGGGTAATCATGGAGGTCGACCTTTCGCCGCAGATATCCGTATTCAACGATTTCTTCACGACCATTTACAAGTCCAAAATCGACGAGCTCCTGCAGGTATACCCAACGCAGAAAAGCCTTTTCGTGAGCTATCCGGACCTTGAGAAGTTCGACCCGGACATCGCAGACGCGCTCATCCGCGAGCCGGACCTCATCGTGGATGCCGCGGAGACCGCCATAAAACAGCTCAACCTCTCGGTCCCGGCAGGCAAGACCTTCACGCCGCACGTGCGGTTCACCGAAGTGCCCTCGGACGACAAGCTCATCGAGCAGCTCACATCCAAGAACATCAATGAGTTCGTGTCGTTCAAGTGCGTCGTCACGAAAAGGGCCGAGGTCATGCACAGGGTCAAGATAGCGGTCTACCGCTGCGACATCTGCAATGAAACCTCGAAATACCCGGTCGTGAAGAACTTCACCCCGCCCAAGCGATGCGAGTCCTGCAAGAAATTCGCGCTCAAGCAGGTGGACGAGGAGAGCACATTCACCGACATCCAGAGGGCCGAGGTGCAGGAGCTCCTCGAGCGGGTGCACGGGGGCGCACCGGCCGCGCACATCGAGCTCCTTCTCGAGGACGATTTGGTCAATAAAATCGCCCCCGGCGACAACATAGAGGTCATGGGCGTCCTGCGCCTCAAGCCCCCGCTCAAGATGAGGCAGAAGCAGGACATGATATACAGCCGCTACGTTGAAGCCAACAGCGTCCTCAGCCTCAAGAGGGATTTCGAGGAAATCGAGATAACAAAGGAGGATGAGAGGAGGCTGAAGGAGCTTGCCCGCAACCCCGCGATATCCGACATCATCGTGAAATCCATCGCGCCCTCGATATACGGCCACAACGAGGTCAAAAAGGCCCTCGCCCTCCAGCTCTTCGGGGGGACGCGCGGCAAGACCATGAAGGGCGGGGCGGCCATCAGGGATGACATACATGTCCTGCTGATAGGCGACCCGGGCATTGCGAAGTCCAGGTTCCTGCAGAGCGTCTCGGAGATTGCGCCGAAAAGCATCTACGTGAGCGGAAAATCGGTTTCCGGCGCCGGCCTGACCGTCGCGGCGGAGAAGGACGAGCTGGGGGAGGGCGGCTGGACGCTGAAGGCAGGTGCGCTTGTCCTTGCGAGCGGCGGAACTGCACAGGTGGATGAGTTCGACAAAATCGAGGAGGAGGACCGGGCCGCCCTTCATGAAGCAATGGAAACACAGACGATTAGTGTCGCAAAGGCGGGAATTGTGGCGAAGTTCAGGACCAAGACCGCAATCCTGGCTGCTGCCAACCCCAAATACGGCAGGTTCGACCAGACCAAGAACCTCGCAGACCAGTTCGACGTCCCGCCCACGCTCCTATCACGGTTCGACCTCATATTCCCCATAGTGGACGTCCTTGACGAGGAGAAGGACGCGAAGCTGGCCGACCACATCCTCTCCACGCACATGGGCACGGACAGGGGGGGCGCTGACGATGACTTTTTCGAGAAGGAGCTGCTCAGGAAATACATCGCATACGCCAGGAGGAAGGTCTTCCCGAAGCTGACAGCCGCTGCGTCCGGGAAAATCAAGGAATTCTACGTCGACCTGAGGAGAAGGAGCAAGGATGCGGGCTCTGTCGCCATCACCCCCAGGTACCTGGAGGGCCTCGTCAGGCTCGCCGAGGCGAACGCCAAGATACGGCTGAGCGAGACGGTCGAGGAGGAGGACGCGGAGGTCGCCATCTTCCTGTTCAACTACGTCATGCAGTCGATTATGACCGACAAGGTGACCGGGAAGCTCGACGTGGACGTCGTCATAGGCAAGCCCAAGTCCGAGAGGGACAAGCTGCAGAAAGTCGACACGATAATCGAAATCATCAGGGAGCACCTGAGGAAGAGCGACACGGCCGACGTGGAGCAGGTCATATCCGACGCCAAATCATACGAAATCGACGAGAAGGAGGCGCGCAGGATAATAGACCAGCTCAAGAGCAAGGGGACCATATACGAGAAGGGGTACGGGCAGATAAAGCTGGTAGAGTGATTTAATAAGGACGGCGCTTAGAGTATGACGACTTCCATGCGATTACTGGCGGCCATGCTCGGGTTCTTCATGCTCGCGCAGGTCCTCGGGATATTCACCGGCGTCGTGATAATCCGGGACCTGACCAAAAACCCGTTCGTGAACAGCCTCGTCGTGACAAGCGACGCCGAGGACCCCATGAACGCATTGTTCTTCATAGGCTACATCCTCGCCGGGGCCGCGGTCATGATTCTCCTGATACGGCTTTTCGGCGTCTTTCCCCTCCTCTTCAGGCTGATGGAGTTCATGCTGATTTCGAGCGCGAGCTCCATCGTGTTCTACGCCTTCTTCAGGTTCGTCGCGGGCTATGGCGAAAGCACGCTGGCGGCCATAGCCGTCGCGCTCGTGTTCTCGGCCGCGAAGACGTTCTATCCCGGGCTCAAGAACGCGGCGGCCATCCTCGCGACGGCAGGCGTCGGCGTCATCTTCGGGATATCGCTCGGCCTCTTCCCCCTGGTACTGTTCCTGATTTTCCTCTCCATATACGATTTCCTCTCCGTCTTCGCCACGAAGCACATGGTGGAGATGGCGAATTTCATCGTGAAAAAAGACCTCGCGTTCACAGTGACCGCAAGGGCCCCGCCTCCGAAGCCTGGCGAGAAGGAGCAGAGAATCGACCTAGGCACCGGGGACATGATAGCCCCCATCATGCTCGAGGTGTCGGCCCTGGCTTACAGCCCGGTTGCGACCGTAATGGTCTTCATCGGGGCGGTCGTGTCCCTGGGGCTTTTCCTGCTCCTTGTTTTCAAGAAGAAGATGGTCCTGCCCGCGCTCCCGCCCATCGTCCTCGGGATGATTGTGTTCCTGATGGCAGGATTCCTGCTCGGGCTCTACTGAGCTTTCTTTACGACGAGGTCGAGGACGGCCTGGACCATCCCTGGTGAATACGGACGCACGATGCGGCTTGAGGCCACGGCCACTGATACGCCGGCCGACTTTGCCGCCGGCCCGGCCTTTTCCAGCGCCTCTTCGAATGGAGCCTCCGCACTTACCATGGTGTAGAAATGGACCATTCCGCCGTCCTTGACCGCCCTGAACGCTACCGGGAGGAACTCGTGGGCGCTTTTCGGGAGCGGCATCACGATGCGGTCGAACGATGATTCGGCAAGCGGCGCGCTCCTTGCGTCCGCTTCCATGGCCTCGACGTTTTTGAGGCGGTTCAGGGCTATGTTCTCCAACATGTAGCGGACCGCGTCGGGATTCAGCTCTACGGCGACGACATGCGCATCCGGCCTCTTCTTCCCGATAAGCAGGGCGAACGGGCCCACCCCGGCAAAAAGCACGAGCACGCGCTCGCCGCCCTTTACCATCTGCGCGATGCGCGCCCTCTCGGTCGCGAGCCTTACGGAGAAGTATACCTTGGAGACGTCCAGCTTCATCCTGATGCCGCTCTCCTTGTATATCGTCTCGGCATTGTCCTCCCCGGCGATGCGCTCGAGCCGCCTCACCCTGAACTCGCCTTCCATGGGCGAGAGCTTCTTGAAGACCGCCCGGACGTTCTTGTGGACTTTCAGCAGCGCTTCCCCGATCTGCCTCCCGCGCGATTCGAGGGAATCCGGAATCTCCACTATGGCGATGTCCCCGATGATGTCGAATGAGGAGATGACGGATTCAAGCTCTTCCGGAGAGAGGAACTCGGACAGCGCGTCCTTGAGCTTCGCATACCGGGCCTGCCTTTTTTCCGCGTCCATCTCCACTGCCTCGTAGGCTCCGAACGGACGTTTCACCGGAAGAAATACGAACCCGCCCCCGGTTCGGATGGGATATTCGGTGGAGAGCACGCCTGCGGACAGAAGCTCCTTGCGGAGCCTCTCGCCCTCGGCCCTCGGCACTTTCAGGTAAAGCATATGGGTCATTCCAGCACTATCGCCGGCTTGCCCGGCAGGGCGGATTTCGCCTTCTCATGCCCGGCATTCTCTTCCGGAAGCACATCTGCCTCGCACGAGTATTCCCTTGCGAGGAACGCCCTTGCATCCAGCAGGGCCTCAAGCTCTTCCTTCTGCGACACCGGGGATTGCAGTGCATGGACGTTCTTCATTATCTGCTTCGCGATTGACTGCACCGCTTTCATGTCCATTTTCCGCTCGTTAGCCGCCTTCATGAGGCCCTCGAAAGAAGGGTTCGCCTTCGCAAGCGCATAAAGCTCCCTTTTCCAGTCCGCGGCCGCGTATATCGTAACTTTTGCGGGCTTCTTACCGATGAGGCCGGAGATTTTCTCTATGTCCCCGTGCACCTTCCTGATGAGCTCCTCGCCGCGCTCCACCGAGTCGTCCACCTTCGTATGGTCGGCAACCGGGAAGGGGGCGAAGGAGACGAATCCTTTCCCCCCGAGCATCTCCCAGTATTCCTCTGCGAAATGCGGCATGAACGGCGCTATGAGCACTACCCACTTCCCGAAGAAATCCTTCAGGTTCGGCTCTTCGGAGCGCTTCAGGTACCATTGCAGGTCGCTGATTGCGTCATAGAATATGTCCAGCGCAAGGTCGCGTATCGCAAGATTGGAATACATCCGGTCCGCCTTCTCGATTTTCCGGTTCAGCCTGGAGAGGAGCCACCGCTCGATGCGGCCGTGTGGTTTAGCGGTTTTGTGTTTCGAGTCCTGGACGAGCCTGTGTATGAGCGCCATCCTGGAGCGGACGCCGTCGGCCACGCTCTTGTTGAAATCCGTGTCGCTCGTCAGGTCAGCCCCGCACACGACCGCGAACCGTATCACGTCCGCACCGTATTCCTTGACGGCCTTGCGGAGCGGCAGGATGTTGCCCATGCTCTTGCTCATCTTGCTCCCATCCATGAGGACGAAGCCGTTCGTCACTATCTGGCGCGGCCAGTGCCTCTTTTCCATGATGCCGACATGGTTGAAGATGTAGAGCGTGAGGTGGTTGCGTATGAGGTCGCCGGCCGAGTGGCGGGAATCCACAGGATACCAGTAGAGGAAGCTGTTGCGGATGGCTTCCAGTTTCCGGTTTCCGGTTCCCCGTCCCAAAAACACGTAATCGAAGAACGCCTCGTCCATCTCGGATGCCGGGATGTCCTTCAGGAGGTGGGAAATCGTATAGAAGGCCATATAGACCGTGGAGTCCGAGAGCGCCTCTATCATCTTGGCCTCGTCGAACGGGAATTTCGTCCCGAGCCCCGTAGCCCTCGCGCACGGCCTCCTCTGGAGCCAGTCTATGGTGTACTGGTATTCGGAGCGCGTGTCATCCGGGATGATGTTCATCCCGGCCAGGCATTCCTTGGCCTTCTCCTTCCATTCCGGGATGCCATAGTCTATGAACCACTGGTCCTGGAGGAGGTTGACCTTCACCTTGGCCCCGCACCTGCAGAAGACCGGGCTGTTGGCAAGGATGCGCACCGCGTACGCCTGCCCCTGCCCGCACATGTCCCTGATAAGCGCCTCGCGGGCGGCTTTCACGCCGCCGCCCTTCCACTTCCCGAGAAGCATCGTCCCGCCGGAGTTCTCCCTGAGATAAAGCTCCTTCGTGGCTTCCTGCGCCTTCGGGTCGTTCTGGTCCTTCACGCCCATGCGCTCCACGACCTCGCGGGCAGGATTGCCCGCCTGCCCCCCGACAGAAAGCACCTGGGGCATTTCCCCATCCGCCCTGCCGATGTCCCGGAGGGCCAGATAATCCAGCGGCGCGTGCGCAGGCACGCTCATGACCACGCCGGTCCCGACGTCCGCCTTTACGAAGCTGGCGCTATAGACCGGCACCTTCGCTATCGCAGCCCCGGAAACCGGGTTTTCCGCGCTCATCTTCAGCAGTTCTTCAGGAGAAACGTCGCCGAGGACCTCGAGGCCTTTCCACTGCAGGTCGAGGAGGTCTGCCGCCTCTGCGGACATGATGAGCGTCTCCTTCCCGTATCTTGCGCGCACGTAGCGGATGGCCGGATTAATCCATATGTTCGTCACGCCGTAGACGGTCTCCGGCCGGTATGTCGTAACGACGAGATAGGTCCCCTCCGCGACACCAAACTTTATAGCGGTTACCTCTTCCAGCTCCGGGTCCACGTCCCCTTTCGTGTCATGGGCACTCACTGCCTGCTTGTCCGCCGGGCACCAGGCGATCGGGTAATCGCCTTTTATCAGGTAGCCGAGCTCCTTGAGCTTGCGGAACTGCCACTGAATGAACCGGTTGAACCTCTCGTCATATGAGTAGAACTTGCGCCGCCAGTCTATGGAGTAGCCGATTTCCTTCATGCCCTTCTCTATCTCGTCGGAGAAATATGCCACGAGCGCCCGGGGCTCGCTGAGCGATTCGGCCTTTGCGGGCGGGATGGCGTATATGTTCTCGAATACGTCCAGGACGTCCTTTTCCCTTGCCGCGATGCGCTTGGCCATCGCGATGATGGGCGTGCCGGTGACGTGGAACGCCATCGGGAACAGGACGTTATGGCCTTTCAGACGCAGGTATCTCGAGTAGATGTCGGCGGTGGTATATGTCCTGCCGTGGCCTATGTGCTGTGGGGAATTCGGGTAGGGGAATGCGGCGGTGATGTAGCGCTTTTCGCGCGAGGGGTCCGGGTCGGCCTCGAAGGCGCGGGCTTCGGCCCACCGCCTGGACCATTTCTCTTCGATAGCACTAGGTTCCATACGACGGAATACACCCAAAAAACTTTTAATTCAGCGTTTGATGCGCGTCATGTCGATGCGTCCTATCGGCGTGCCGGTAGGCGGTGTTTGACTGGCGATGCGGGCCAGCCTGGCCTTGAGCTCGGATGCCCTCGGCCCGGCCTGGTCGTCCCTGAACGTCCCGCGCAGCCGGTGCTCGGCCCTCTCCCGCACGTGCTCCTTCAGCCGCTTGTCCTCGGAGATTTCGGTCAGAAGGGCGAAATCCGCGTCCGTGTGCGCGTCCTCGATGGCTTTTTGCGCCGCGGCATCGACCTGCCCTTCCATTGCGATGCGCACATCCATGGTGAGGCGGGCCACCTCGAGGCGCAGGAGCAGCGGGTAGTTCCCGTGCTCCACCGCCAGTTCTATCAGCCGCAGGCCGGCCGGCTTTTTCACCTCGAAGATGACATCCTCCCCGGTCGCGAGCCTGAACATGCCCAGGAAACCCGGGCCGGACTCATAATTCTTCAGGAGCGTGTTTCCGGCGGCGGTCCGCACCTCGTCGTGCGCGCCCTTGTCGAGAAGCAGCTTCCAGAGGCCTTCCTCGTCGGCAGCGGCAGAGTAGCGCTCGAAAAGAGCCATCCCGGCGTGCCATGCGACGGAATTCGGGACGTCCGGGCCGGATGCCACCTCGTGGAGAGGCTCGAGGCTCCCGACCGCCTTGCAGCGGCTAAACGCAGCAGAGAGTATGGAATCCCGGGCCTTCTCCCGCACGGGCAGGAGATAGTCCGGGCATTTGTGGACCGCTATCAGCCCCTGATGGTCTCCGCCTTCAGTGAGCCTGGCTACAAGCTCCATGCCGCATGACTGCTTCTCGGCCTCTTCGGCACTATGTTTGGCCCTCATGGCGAGCGATGAAAGGGACATGGCGGGGGATTCGTGCATGAATCTGATTTTCCGCCCAACCCCTTTTAAATGTTATATAAAATAAACGAAAATGAGCATTAAGCGGGTCCGGGCGCGTAAGTTGTTTTAGAAGGTGGTAAAAAGAGAGGCTATTTAAACCCTCCCGGACATATCCGGTATACAGACGGGCCGGAGCGGTCCGGCGGGAATCTGACAGTTTTTAAAGATTTCCGAGCATGTAATTGGTCATGGGATCAGACTTGAGAGTGGGAGACATTATGACCAAGAAGGTCGTAGTGGTTCCATTCGGCAAAACCATCCTTGACGTGGCCAGGCTGATGAAGAAGAATGGCATCGGCTCGGTCATAGTCGTCGAAGACAAGGAAGGCAAGCACGCCAAGGGCATAATCACGGAACGCGACATAGTATACAAGATACTTGCAAAGGGAAGCGACCCGTACAAGGTGGCTTCCGAAGAGGTCATGTCAAAGCCCCTTAGGGTGGTGAGGCCGGATACCACAATCGAGGATGCAGCAAAGGCGATGAGGGAGAACAAGATAAAGAGGCTCCCGGTCGTCAATGACGATAACGAACTCATAGGGATACTGAGCGAGGGGGACATCATGAAGATATTCCCCGTCGTGGTCGACCTCATAGAGGAGCGCGCTGCAATCTCTTAACGCTGACGCTGTGCATGGATGGCCACCTGAGCCAACCGAGCCGTGAAGGAATTCCGCCCCTGAAAGGGGACGGAAGCCCGGGGAGTTTCCGGTTTCCAGCACCCGGCAACGGGGAACTGGATGCGGGAAACTGACCGGGCGGTCAACAGTGCACAGCAGTCTACTCTCATTCTGAAGCCCCAGCTGGCGCAAAGGCGCAGGAGGACCGCGTGGAGATTAAGGAGAGGCTGAAAAAGCTCGGCAAGATGCTGGACACCCTCAAGGGGAACTGGATATTCGTCGAAGGAAAGAGAGACAGGGTTGCCCTGGAAGGGCTGGGGCTTTCGAACATCCTGACCATATCCGGGAACCTGAGGCAGAGCTGCGCCATCATCGCCGACAGGAAGCCTGAGAAAGTGTATGTGCTTACAGACCTCGACCGCAGGGGGGATGAACTGGCCCTGAGGGCCAGGGACGAGCTCGAATCGTGCTCCATAAGAGCCGACCTCGAGATGCGGCGGGAACTCGCGCACATGCTGAGGATAAGGTATTTCGAGGACGCCAAAACGGCGTACGAGAAGATACTGAAAGAATCAGAAGAGGGCTATTAGCCTGATATTGAAGGTGAAAACATGGCAAAGACGTACATAGACACAGTGAAATACTTGATATACACGAACGTGGAGATAGGAGGCCTGGTCGAGAAGCCAGACGTGGTCGGCGCGATATTCGGCCAGACCGAGGGCCTGCTCGGCGACGAGCTTGACCTCCGGGACCTGCAGAAGAACGGCAGGATAGGGAGGATTGAGGTCGACCTTCAGGGTAGGGACGGCAAGACCATCGGCGTCATCAAGATACCGAGCAGCCTGGATATGGTCGAGACCTGCATAATCGCAGCCGCGCTCGAGACCGTGGACAGGGTAGGGCCGTGCGAGGCGAAGCTCAGGATAACGCGCGTCGAGGACACGAGGAACATGAAGAGGAAGCAGCTTGTCGACCGGGCGAAAAGCCTGCTCAAGAACCTGCTCAACACCGAGATTCCCGAGAGCAAGGAGATATCCCAGCTCGTCCGGGACGAGGTGAAGACAGCCGAAATCGTGGAATACGGGCACGACAGGCTCCCCTCCGGCCCTGCCATAGACAGGACCAACGAGGTCGTCTTCGTAGAGGGGAGGGCGGATGTCGTCAACCTCCTGAAGAACGACGTAACCAATGTCGTGGCGATAGGAGGCGCGAAAGTGACGCGCACCATCGTGGAGCTCTCCAAAAGGAAGGAGGTCACTCTCTTCCTTGACGGCGACCGCGGGGGCGACATAATCCTCAACGAGCTGGCCCAGGGAGGCGTGGACATAGATTTCGTCGCGCGCGCCCCGACCGGCCTCGAGGTCGAGGAGCTGACGAGGAAGGAACTCATCAAGTGCCTGCGCAACAGGAGCCCGTACGAGCAGGGCGGCAAGGGCAAGCAGGCCGCGCCGGAGAGGCGCAGCGTCGAGGTGCCGAGATTCAGGCAGCCTGAGCCGCAGGCCGAGCCCGAACCCGAGCCTGTCGGCGTCGCGCCGGTGCCGGCTCCGAGGATGGAGCAGAGGCAGGAGCCGCGAGGGCAGATGCGCACAAGGAGGCGGGACATACCAGAGGACGTGCCGAGGCTCGAGGCTGAGCCCCAGGCCGAGCCGGAGCCGTTGGCGGCCCCGGCCCGCATGCCGGAGGCTGCGCCGCTGGACCGTGCGGGCCTGATGAGGGAGCTCGAGGCGCTCAGCAACACCCTCAAGGCGCGGTTCTACAACAGCGGCCTGGAGAAGATTTCCGAGGTGCCCGTCCGGGACGTCATCAAGTCCCTGAGCGAGACGAGCGACGTCCATGCCATCGTCTTCGACGGCATAATCACGCAGAGGCTCGCTGACCTCGCCTCGAAGCAGGGCGTCAAGCTCCTCATCGGCCTGAAGATAGGCAACGTGAACAAGGTGCCTGACAACATCGAGATAATCACGAAGAGCAGGTAATTTTTTTCTTCTTTTTCTATCTTTTTAGTCCAGCTCTATGCCATGGCAGAGGTACCACTCGCTCGCTTCCTGTTGGTTCGCAGAGCCGGGCTGGGCCCGGTCGTTGCCGTAGCCGGCAAGGTGCACCATCAGCCCGGAGCGCCGGAAGGCCTCGCGCTGCATGAAGTCCGGCAGGCGCCCGAAATCGCCGCTCGCGCCGAAGACCATGAGCAGGCGGCGGTCGTAGTCGGCAAGAAGGTAGCCGCCGCCGAGGACGAG
This sequence comes from Microcaldota archaeon, assembly GCA_040754495.1. Classification (GTDB taxonomy): domain Archaea; phylum Micrarchaeota; class Micrarchaeia; order Anstonellales; family Bilamarchaeaceae; genus Bilamarchaeum. Next base: position 17,911 of record JBFMCO010000051.1, on the reverse strand, counting down.
CCTTCCGAATTCCCTGGCCTCGTTCGCGAGCCTCCGGAGGACGTGGCACACGTGGCGGTGGTTCAGGACGTCTATGCCCTCGAGGGCCGGATTGTTGTATATCCACAGGAGGCCGTACGCCTTTACGGCCCCGCCCGAGGCCTTGACCTCGAACGTTCCGCCTTCGACGCCATGCAGGCTGCCGAACGCAGATTCGACGAGCGGGGCTCCGAGATGCGAGCTGAAAATCAGGGGCTTGTGGTATGCGAGAGGCTTTCGCCCTTCTGCATCCTCTTGTAAGAGCCGCTCCGCTTCCCTTCCCTTCAGGGTCCGTCCGAGGCCTGCATGCGCTATCCGACCACCCCTGTGGGGAGATATGGCTGGAATGCTATAAAAATGTATCAGACGCGCGAAAGGAGAAGGAGCTCGCTCTTGTCGGCCGGGTCATAAGGCCTCTTGTCGAGGTCAAGGAACAGGAAACTGTAGAATGGCCCCTGCCGGTGCACCGTCCCGAACCCTTCCGCGCTGATGTCCACGTCCCTGAAGAGGCATGGGTGGCTGATGGTCCCGATGATGCACGTGCCGCCGCTTTTGAGGAGGGACGCGAGCTTTGCGAGCCGCTCCCGGTCGGTCCTTTTCGTTCCGAGCCTTAGCCCCGTCATGCGGTGGCGGTCTATGCCGCCTTCCTCGAAAACCCCCATGGAGACTATGACGTCGAACCTGCCGTGGACGTCCATGAAATCCGCGGCCTGCGTGGATTGCATTTCCCCTTTTTCCAGCCGGACGTTCAGGTAGGAAGCGCCGAGCGAGCGGAAATACTGGCGCAGGTCGTTCTCCACGCCGCCGATTTCGAGGACCTGCCTGTTCGCGAGCCTTTCCGGGAATTTTACGTGGGGGTGGAGCAGATTGACGCCCGGGAACCTGTGAGCCGAGGCGAACGGGGTCCCGGAGAGGCCGATGCGCCTGAATATCCGCTCGTTCAGGTCGATTATGGGCTCGACGAGGGGTTTTGCGGCAATGCGGGAGGGAGCCCCCTGCCCTGATGATTGCTCTTCCGCAGTCCTGAGTGCCACCGTGTCACCTATAGAGAGTCAGGTCCACGGCCGCAAGATAAGTCCCGCCGCTGCTGTTCTGCGCGGTCGAAAGCCGCCTTATCTTAACCACGTTCACGGCATTGCCGGGAACGTCCCCGCCTATCGTGGTCACGGAGCCGTTAGCGACGTTGGTTATGTTGATGACCACGCCGTATGGGGTGCTCAGGTTCGCTTTCAGCGACGCCTGGCTCATGCCCTCAGCGCAGTTTATGAGGGCCGGGTCCAGCCGCTTGTCATCCCATGCCGCGGCGAATCCGAGCTTCTCCAGGGTACCGCAGGTGGAAGAGGGCGCTGGCGGCGTGAAAAGCAGGTTCGAGACCCTTATCGCGTCCTTGGACAGCGGGTCGTTCTGGTAGTCGAGGAATGAGCGCACGCTGTGCCAGTAGGACAGGAGCGCGACCAGTGCCAGGACGAATATGACCGAGGCGATTATCGCATCAAAGCTGAAGTATTGTCCTTTCATGTTCCCACCTATGGCAGTTGCGTGATAGTAAGATTTTCTCCATCGTTATTTAACATGAGCACGTTCGAGCAGGCCGAGCTGTTGAGGATGTCGCCGCTCATGCACCCGCCCTCGACGAGGTACTGGTAGTTCGGAACGTCGTAGAGATAGCTGAAATTCCCGTAGTCGCCTTCCCATTCGAGCAGGATGACCGACTTTGCCGATGCAAGGCCCCGCATGTCGAGCGAGTACGGCCGGCCGAATATCGTCCTCGGGAAGGAGTAGTTGTATGAAAACCCTTCCCCGCCCTTCACGGAAAGCGTGATTATATTCACGAAGCCCTCCCCGGCCTCCCGGGCTACGGTGTTCTGCTGGAGCGGGACTTCCGCCGTCTGCAGGTCGTTCACTACCACGAACGAGGCCATGGCCACGAACATGAACACTGCGGTGTAAAGCATGAACTCGGTTGCTACTTGCCCTTTCAAGCTGCGCTCAGGGGGTGGCCGGGTCATCAATCTCAACCTCCCCGTTGCTGTTCGCGCGCACGACGACCTTGAAAAGGCCCCTCTTGTCCTCTATGCTCTCGCTGAGCGGCCCTATCTTCGCGATAGTGGGCGATGCCGCATCGAAGCTCCCGCCCGCGGTCTTTATCCTGACGACCGCCTCCCCGTCTGCCGCGTACACCGCCTCGGTGGAGGGCGGGACGTTGAGCATGAGCTCCCTCTGCGCCCCGGGGCCCTGCGCATAGACCGCGTTCATGGCGTCTGCGAGAGTCCTTCCCGAAGCGTCTGCCTGCGCCTTCGCCGTGTCCTCATAGCCCACTGAGCTGACGGAGAGGAGGAGGAAGATTACCGGTAGCGTGAATGCCACGACCACGCCGACCGTCACGAGAAGCTCCAGTGAAGTCTGCCCCCTCAGCGTCCGGCCGCCGGCAGCCGGCATCCGGCCGGCAGCAGCGGGTTTTGGGTTTTGTGTTTTGGGTTTTGGATTCTGGAAACCGGAAACCCGAAACCGGAAACCATCTTCTTCAGCCCTGATGTGAGTGGTAGTGGTCGTCATGAGTCGCACCCCGCAGCGCCGCTGTCGCATGCCACATCGCCCAAGCCGTAGTCGTCCTTCGTGCCGTCGCTTACCGCGAAGATGCCTGTAATCGGGCTGTCCGAGCAGGATGCGAAATCCCTGCACCCGGGAAGGCCCCTGACCTTGATGCCGGCGATGCCGCCCATGAAGAGCTCGCGGTCCAGCCTGCTGTTAATGTCATAGACGTCGTAGTCCGCGGCGTAATTGCCTATGACGAATGTCTCAATGCCGAACTGCGAGCTGTTGCGCGAATATGAGTCGTTGAGCAGCCTCTGGAGGTACGAGGGCGCCTCCGGGTTGTGGGTGTAGTAGCCGCACATCACGAAGTCCCTGACGATTTCGAGGCCGTAGAGGCCGCTGCCGGTCGTGACGAGCTTCCGCTCCGGGTCGTCGGACACCTCCTCCGGGAGGTAGCTGTTCAGCATGAGCACGCACCTGCGCGAGGCGTTGCTCCCGTCAAGCATCGGGCACTCCGGGGCAGTGACCGGGTTGAAGCCCGGCGCCACCATGAACGGCTTGCCGGTGTATGGCGTGCCTACCGACACGTTGCACGAAACGCCGGAATACTTCAGGGGGTTGAACGTGTCGTCCTCGTTCTCCTTGCTGCTGCAGTTGGTCGGGTTCGTGGGCGCGTTCGTGAGTATGTAGCCGCCGAACTGCTGGTAGACTCCCGAGGTCAGGTCGTTGAACTGGTCCATGGTACCGACCAGGATGTAGTGCCTCCTGTCGGACGGTGCCACGTCGGTCGCTTCCGGCACGAGGTCGCCGGAACCTGAAGCCTTTGCAAGCGGCCCGTAAAGCCAGCCCTGCCCGCCTTCGACGCTCTGGGGCAGCGTGTCAGCGGTTATGTCCGTGTAGTTGGAGTATAAGTCCTTGTTGAAGAAGAACTGCCTGTAGATTGTCCCGTTGTCGCCGGCCGAATCAGCGCTCTGCCTTGCGAGCGCAGGGTCGACCAGCCCCGTGATGTCGAGCTCGTTCGCTATCCGGTACGTCCTTGAGACGGCGGAGGTGTTCGTGTAGTCGCGGAGGCCGAGCTTCATGTCGAACGAATAGTTGACCCTGTCGATGTCGCTCTGGGCCACTTTGAAGTTGGTGACCCCGAAGTCGCTCACATAGACGCCGATTGCGCGCAGCGAGGCGTTGAGGTTGTTGACCCATGCCGTTAGCGACGAGTTGGCCTCGGCAGGTATGGCCGCTCCCCCGTGGAACTCGGATGCCGGCGCAGAGCCGTTCATTAGGAGGGAGAAGAGGGCTTCCCGCGTGTTCGCGTCCTCATCGCCCATCGGGCCCGGAATCACCCAGTTGGCCGCTGCGTGCTCGTTGAGCCTGGAGAGGGCCCGGTTCATTATGATGAATGTCACGTTGTCCATCTTGGCCGGGGTTATCTGCTCTATGGTAAGCTCCACGGTGGACTCCTTGTAGAACTCCGAGAACGAGCGCTCGGAGGCCTCTATCGACTTGACCCAGACTGATATGGAAAGAAGGATGTAGATGAGTATCAGGAAAACGGTCACGGTGAATAGGAATCCTTTCTTGTCCATCAAAACCACCTTAGATGAATACCGTCAGCTTCACGAGCCGCGCGTCCGATGACGGGATGAGGTCCCCTCCGAGGATATCGCTCGGGTTCGTGTTGCCGATGTTCGTGGTGACGTTCGTGAACGTCCCGTCGCCGTTGTCAATGGTCTGCGTGAGCTCGCCGCACGTTATTATGCCGAAATCGGCCGTGTCCTGGCCGCCGGTCCAGCCCCCTCCGGCCCCGCCTCCGATAATCCCTTCCCCTTCGCATGAGAGGTAGTTGTACGGGGACGTCTGCAGCTTGAACACCTTGCCCCCGTATCCGAATGTCATGACCTGCGTGGCCACCGTGAGCTTCTTGCTCCTCTTTGCATGAGGGTCTTCTGCCGGCGTATAGTCGGCGGTATCGTATACGACGGCCCAACTCCCCCCTTCGTCCTCGCTCAGCTCCACCGTATATCCGAATTGCTGCGGGACCATGACGCCGACCGTGTTCCGGACAAGGTCCCTTCTCAGGGCCGCGTTGTCCTGCGCAACGATGTTGTCAAGCAGCGAGCCGTCGGCCTTGCATGTCCCGTAGTCGTCCGTGCATTGCGTGGTCGAGAGCGAGAGGAGGATGTCCCTCGAGAGGTAGTGTCCCTGTGTTAGAAGGTAGTAGTATGCAGATGGGACGCTTGAGAAGAAGATGAGGGAGTAAATGGCCACGAGGGCCAGGGTGAACGCCACAAAAGCGTCTAGAGAGAAGATGAACGCGCGCATGATAGCCCTTTTGTTGGGCTATTATTTAAAAACCATATGTTCAAGCGCATTTTTATCGCTTTAGACACACAAAATGGCGCAAAACATGCCCGAAACAGGGAACCGGAAACCCATGTGCCAGCCGGCCGCCCTCAGGAAGCATTGACACCCGTGCAGGGCCCCCAGGCGCTGCCGCAGGCGTTGCATTCCCGGACCGCGTAGAAGCAGCCCTCTTTCGTGCAGGGAACCCGCGAGCCGGGCGTGCATACCTGCTCCCACTTGCATCCGCTCCATACGCCGCCGATGCAGGTGGAGGCGCCGCTGCAGCCCCCGGACGAGCAGTACTGCGTCTGCCCGTCCCTGCACACCGAGGGCTTCGAAGGCGCGGGCTCCTCCGGGCTAATTGACCTGGAGCCCCCGCCAAAGAGCAGGCCGAGGGCCAGGAACAGGAGCAAGGCGGCAAGAAGTGCCAGCGGCAGTATGTTTTTCACCAGGATCACATTCACTTATACGAAAGCGAGGGGACGGTCGAGCCCGCCTGGAGCTTCCTGAGGAAACTCTCAAGGCTGAAAAGACCGGTATCTGCCGTGGACGTCGGGACCGGGCAGATGCGGATGTCTTCCACGCTCGTGTAGGGAATGCCTGCCAGGTCCGCGGCCTTCTTTATCGCGTCCTTCTTCGTGCCGAGCTCATCGACGAGCCCGACCTTGTAGGCCTGCCGTCCGCTGAGTATCCGCCCGTCGGTCACGTTGTCGAAGACCGCCTTGTTCAGCTTGTTCCCGCGGTTCTCCACCACGACGCCGCGGAACTCCTGGTAGACCTCGTCTATCAGCTCCTGGAGTATCGCCTTCTCGCCGGCGGTCATGTTGCGGTAGGACGAGCCGATGTCCTTGTGCTCCCCGGATTTTATGGATGTGACGTTGACTCCTATTTTCTCAAGCAGGCCGGCCATGCTCGTGAATGTGGCTATCACTCCGATGCTCCCGGTGAGCGCGTCCGGGTCGGAGACGATGTAATCCGTCCCGCTGGCAACGTAGTAGGCACCGGAGGCCGCGACCTCCCTGAAATAGGAAACCGAAGGCTTGTCCAGCTCCTTGACCGACTGGTAAACCTCCCTTGTCGCCACGACCGAGCCGCCCGGGGAATTGAAGACCAGGACGACCGCGCCCACGTCCTCGCGCCTGTTGAGGGACGCGATGGACGCGGCAAGCTGCTCGGAGCCGGGATAACCCACGTCGAAAAGCGACGGCGCGGCGCCCTCGACCGTAAGCGGCATGTTTATGTCCATGACAGCCACGCATTTGCCGAGCAGGGTGGGGGTGAAGGAGGAGAGGACGAAGAACAGGACTACGACGAGCAGGAACACCAGCAGGATTGCAAGCGCGGTCCCGAGCAGGACGCCGCTGGGCCTGGCTGGCCTTTTTCTTATCTCAGGTTGCATGGCGGAAAATCTCAGGATATAAATATAAATGTTCTTTGGGGAAACGCGTCATGGTCCAGCTTCTAGACCTACTCCTGTTCCTCATACCGGTGTATGTCGCGAACTCTTCGCCGGTGGTCCTCGGCGGAGGCCCTCCGCTCGACCTCGGGTTCGTCTTTCCGGATGGCAGGCGCGCCCTTGGAGACGGCAAGACCACCAGGGGCTTTATTGGCGGAACGCTCGCAGGGACCGTGGCTGGCGGCCTCGTGGCGGCGGCTTACGCACTGCCTTTCTTCGACGGCATGAGAACCCAGTTCCTGGCCGCGTTCGTGCTCTCCTTCGGCACGCTGGCCGGGGATGCCCTTGGCAGCTTCATAAAGAGGAGATTCGGAGTTGGCTCGGGGAGGCCTTTCGTGCTGGACACCATCATGTTCCTCATCGTGGCGATGGCGCTCGTGTATCCGCTCGCGCAGCCTGCCCTCTACGAGCTGCCCAACCTGGTTTTCTTCGCGGTGCTCACCCTGATACTGCATCCCTTGACGAACATGCTCGCGAACAGGGCAGGCCTTAAAAACGTGCCGTGGTAAACCCAATCGATGGCGAAGCTTACGGGGGCGCTTGTCTCTGAGGGCCTCAGGCGCGAAAAGCTCGAGAGGCATAGGGGCGATATAGAGTACATCCGGTTCCGGGATGGATTCCGCGGCATCGAGCGCGGAACGGTCGTGACGCGCAAGCGCGTCATCCACGGGTTCCCGCACATAAAGAGGATATTCACGCTGGAAAACGGGCTTGCCCGCAACATCAGGGCCCCCTGGCTCTATGCCGAAGAGAAAATCGACGGCTTCAACATCCGCATCGCCTCCATAGGCGGCGCCGTATGCGCGTTCTCCAGGGGCGGCTTCCTGGACGCCTTCGTCACCGAGAAAGCGAGGGAGGCGGGCCTGGAGGGATTCTTCAGGGAGCACCCGGAGAAGGTGCTTTGCGCGGAGATGATAGGCAATACGCCTTACACTCCCCCGGAAGATGATTTCGATGTGAGGCTGTTCGTGTTCGACATCGACAGGGGGGACGGGACGTACCTGCCATGCCAGGAGCGCTACTCGCTCCTGAAAGAGCATGGCATCCAGGGCGTGCCGGTCCTTGGAAGGTTCGCATCAGGCGACATCAGAGGGCTCGGAAGCCTCATCCTCTCCCTCAACAGGGGGAAGCGGGAGGGGATGGTCCTCAAGAGCGAAGACCGGTCAGAGGCCGTCAAATATGTCACGCCGTGGTCCGACATCGAGGACATTTCCAGGAGCTCCAGGCTTCTCTTCGACATGCCCATCGGCTTCTACTATCAGCGCGTCCTGCGCTCGGCATTCTTCATCTCGGATTTCGGCCTCGGCCGGGAAGAGTATGCGATGAAGCTGGGAAAGGCGTTCTATGAGGGCCTGGAAAAGGCGATAAAGGGCGCGAAGGAGGGGAAGGAGACGGACGAGGAATTCGAGATACTGATAAAGAACCCGGCCGTGTGGGAGGACATCCGCCACCACATGAGCAGGGAAGTGCGGCTCGAGGAGATTTCCAGGACGAAGGAGAATGGTAGGATACGGATAAGGTTCAGGAAGATATTCAAGCGCACGTCCAAAACGCTTATTTCCTACGCCGGCGGCAGGGGCATCTGTGATTAGTCAGGGCTCCGCCGGCCCCTTCCCCTTGTCTATCTCAACGTGGATTATCGCGACGATGACAAGCCCCAGGCAGGCCCCGAGCACCGCCATCAGGCCCGGTATGCCACGAGTTATCGGAAGCTCTTCTGAGCGGGACGAGGCCACGATTGAGGGGGGCGCGCTGACCTGCTCCGCAGGTTCCGTCACGATGACCGGCTCGGGCTTCTTGAGCTTCAGGCAGATATTGGTGTCGCACACGTACCCTTCAGGGCACAGGGGGCATGAAGGACCGTTTCCGCACTCGTAAGGGACCAGGGTGTGGTCTATAATCGTCCCGCAGCCGGTTATTTCCCTGCAGGACCGCACGCCGGCGCTCTCGTCCAGGACGCATTCGCTTTCCGCAGGGCAGTCTTCATCAATCATGCATTGGGTGATGCCTTCCCCAGGCAGCGCAGGGGCCGGCTGCTCATCAGGCTCTTCCAGCGGCGCAGCCTCCGCAATGCATTCGTCGCATGAGAGCAGCGTCCGGGAAATCACTTCGCTTGAATAACCGGCCTTCCTGGCGCGTATCTCTATTTTCCCTCCGCAGGCGTGGAAGAGGAACGAGCCGCCGGAGTCCGTGGCGCCGCTCGAGAGCGTCTCCCCGGTCCCCCTGTCCTTCACGGTTATCGCGGCTCCGCCAAGGGGCAGGCCGTCCGCCGTCGCCGCGACCGCATTGCCGTCGCAGGAGGGTGCGAAATCAAGCGCCAGCCGCTCTTCCTCCGTCACCGCGTATGCGAAGAAAGATGCTTCCGCGAAATCGCTCACCGCATCGCCGTTTAGCGGGCTGCCGATCGCCTCCGCGGCATTCACGTGCCAGCCTGGCCGGCCGGCAGTGACGTTGTATTGTATCGTGACGTTCTGCCCCGGCTCCAGCATCGCGACTGAGTCCCATCTGAGCTCGCGCCCTTCCTGCGATGTTGGCGCAGGGGATGAGCCTGAGAGAGCCACGCCCTCAGGCAGCATGTCTAAGGCCGAGACGTCGAGCGTAGCCGAGCCAGTGTTTGATATGAGAAGCGTGAAACCCACTTTCCGGCCGAGCTCGGCATCCGTGCGGTCCGCGGTCTTGGCAAGCGTGATGGATGGGGCGAGGATGCCGACCGACGCGGTGTCCGAATCGCTGACGTCCGCGCCGTTCGGGGGGGAGCCGGTTGCGGAGGCAGTATTGTCGTAGACTCCTTCTCCAAGGCCGCTGCCCGCGGTCGTGTTCAGCAGGATAGTGACGCTTTCGCCCGGCGCCAGCGGGCCGAGGTTTTCCCAGACAACCGTTCCGCCATCAACCAGGGCTGGGGAGGGGCGAGCGGCATTGAAGGCGAATCCTTCAGGAAGGGAATCGCTCACGCTCACCTGATAGAGTTCCACCAGCCCCGCATTGCTGACGTTTATCGCCCACTGCACGAGGCCGCCCGGCGAAGGAGGCAGGGGAGTGACATCGACCTTTATCACGGATATTCCGGCGTGATAGACCGCGATATCCGAGCATGCGACCGTTATGGCATCCCTGCCGTTCGGGGGCCTGCCGCTTGCGTTGGCGCAGCTTGTGAGGGTGGCGAGCGGGGATGACGCGTCCACGACGCCCTCGTCCACCGAACCGTTCATGTGCACGGATACGCTTTCGCCGGGGGAAAGAGTGCCGAGCAGCCAGACGACGGCCCCACCTTCCGATGTTGCAGGTTCCTGCGATGCTGAGGCATATGTGAGGCCCGCAGGAAGCTGCGAGGATAGCGTGACGTTTTCGAGCGGGACGCTGCCGCTGTTGCTGAGCGAGAACTCCAGCTCAACCATACCGCCTGGCGACGGCTGGAGCGCGGTCTGGTCAAGCTCCATGAGCGTGATCTCTGCGAGGAAAATCCTGAACGCTGCGGTGCCCGAGGCATTAATCGAGCTGCCGAATGACGGCTGCGCGGAAACATCCACGCGGTTCTCGAGGTCGGCATACTGCAAACCCCCTGAAAGCAGGCCCTCATCTATTGTCGCATTCAGGAGGATGGTGGCCGAGGCCGACGGGGAAAGCGGGCCGAGAAGCCATGTCGCGTTCTGTCCTGAGACATTGCCGGCTGCGTCCGAGGACGCGAAAGCCAGTCCGTCTGGAAGGTAATCGGTGACGATGACCTCATCAAGCGTCAGGTTCCCCCTGTTCGTGACGGTTATATTGAAAAGCACAAGGCCGCCCGGAGAAGGCTGGAGAGCGGTCTGGTCCAGCTTCAGCACTGATACGGCCGGACGTGGAGCGGAGGCGAGGCTGAAGGACTCGAAAGAGGCCGAGCCGAGCGAGGCGGAGAGGGCTGAGCTGTCCTGGCCGGACATGGCAGAGGCATCGTATGTTAAATGCCCGAGAGCGAGGCCGGAGCTCAGCCGGAGCCCCAGCAGGCCGGAGTCTCCGGAAGGAATGAGGGTAAGCCACCTGCCCGCTCCTGGAAACCCGGAAGCCGGCCTTGCCGTGCCGCTGCACTGGGGAGTGCATTCCTTCATGCTCAGGTTCTGCCCGCTTCCGTCCGTATCCCAGACCAGGAGGCCCGAACCACCATCAAGCCATCCGAAGTCCGCCCCGCGCTGGGACGCGCTGTCGAGCGCGGTATCGATATTGGAAGTGACCGGCCAGCCGGTGCCGTTCCAGTATGCGGTGTGCAAATCGCTTCCGCTGTCCACTACGACCAGCTGGAACGCATCGTCGCCCGGGGACGGCTTCAGGCTGAGCCACCGGGCATCCAGCGCATCGGAACCATCGATATCGAAGGAGGACGTGCCGGACCATGCGGAGCCGTTCCAGTAAGCGTAGTTGATTGCGCCGGCGGTTCCGTTCGCTCCCATCGCCATCGCCATTCCGCCCCCGTAGCGGACCGCAAGCGCCTCGCTGCCCGAGGTTGCGGTCGCGCCGGATGACACCTCCTTCTGCGCACCCCAGGCATCCCCGTCCCATATCCAGGCATTTATGTCACTGTTGCTGTTGTCGAAGCCAACCAGAGCCAGTTCATCGCCAAGGGCCGGATTCCCGTCCATCCTGACCCAGGTGTACTGGATGTTGCCGGCATGGCCGGCGTCGTCAATGTAGCGCTCGGGCAAAGCATCGAAAGTCCCGGCTCCGGCAGGCAGTACTTTGTAGGCCAGGTCACGCGAGCCGTTTGTGCTGATTACCGAGTAGACCAGGATTGCGTCGCCGGTTCCCTCGAATGCAACGTCAAAGCGGCGCTGCGAGTTGCCGGTGTTCCCTATGTTGCCGGACATGAGCCATGAAGAGGCGTTATCGCAATGGGCCATGCAAACGTAACCGTCCAGGTTGCCGTCGTCGGCCAGGATCACGAGCACGAGCTTCTCGGATGATGGGGCCCACCGGATTTGCGCCCAGCGGACCGGTGAGCCGGCGCTGGCAAGCTCCATCTCCGGCCCCCAGCTGCCATTGCCTGCCGAATCCCAGAAACGGACCTTGGGGGAATCGAGGCCTGATGCGCCGCTGTCTGAACGGTATGCGGCAACTGCCGGCGAGGCGGCACCCGCGGTCGCCATAACAAGTAGCGCTAGTAACGCCACGCACGTGGCCTTGTGCTTGGGAGGCACGTGAGAAAAATACCACACAAGAAATAAATAGGTGCCGCTGGGGCATTCATTTTCCTTTTTTCCTGCGCATGATGAGTACTGCCAGCAGGATTATCAGCAGTGCCAGCAGAGAAAGCACAAGGAGGCCGTCGGGCTGGGCACCGGGTTTCTCCGGTGGCTCTGGCTCCGATTGCGGGAAGGCCTTGACCTCCAGGGTCTTTATCACCTGGCCGCCCTTGAGCAGGGACACCTTGTATGTGCCTTCAGCCTCGATGGGAAACACCACGTTTCCGTTCTCGTCAGTGCGCCCTCTCAGCCGCCTGCCGTCGGGGTCCGTAACCTCGTAGTCGCACCCTGCGCATGGCTGGCCGTTCTCGGTCGCGGCGCAGGTCTTCTCGTCGCCGACAATGCCCGTCGTCGGGCAGGAGAGGTCCTGAGGAGCGGGTGCCTTCACGCATTCGTGGCTGGTGCAGTTGGAACCTTCAGGGCAGGAGGGGCAGCCGGGCTCGGCGCCGCACTCGTAGCCATAGGGCACGAAGGCGTGGTTCTTCACCCCACCGCACGCGCCGGGCTGGACGGGTTTGCAGTTTCCGGTTTCCAGTCCCGGCGGCTTGTTGCAGAACTCTGTGTCCTCGCACTGGAGGTCCGAGCTGCAGCCAGGCTGCTCGGGCTTCTTGCAGACGTTTTCGACGCACTGCTCGTCCGATGCGCAGAGGTTCTCGCAGGCGTGGTTCACCACAGCCTGGCATGCCCCGCACTCGACGGGCACGCACTCCTCCTCTACGCACTGCTCCGTTACCGCGCACTGCGAGTTCCCGGTGCAGGCAGGCGCTTCGGGCTGAGCGCACTCCTCGCAGGACAAAAGCACCTCGGTGATTGTCTCCTGGGTGTAGCCGGACTTGGTGGCCTTTATGTCCACGGTCATGCCGCAGCCCTGGAACTCGAATTCCCCGTCATCCGTGTCTCCGGATGCTATGAGGTCCGCGGTCTGCACGTCCTTCACGCTGACGTGGCCCTCGGGCGGGTCGACCGTCACGATGTTGCCGTCGCATGAGGGCTGGAAGCCTACGGACAGGCCGGGCTCCGGCTCGCCCTCCTCCTCCGGCTGGGGCGGCTGGGACATGAGCGTCGTGAAGAAAGCGGAATCAGAGTCGCTTACATTGTCGCCGTTTAGTGGGGAGCCTGTTGCCGTGGCGTTGTTTTCGTAGCTGCCGCCCGCGTTTGTGGTGACGTTGTAGTTTATAATGGCGGAGGCGCCGGGCGCGAGGATTGTGAAACCAGACCAGGTGACTGTCTGGCCTATGACGCTGGTCGGAGGCACGTCCGCCCCCTCGAAGGTTACGTTCTGGGGCAGGACGTCCGTGACGCTGACTGTGAGGTTGGCCGAGCCGGTGTTTGTGATATTCAGGCTGAACGTTACGTTCTGCCCTATCGAGGCGTTCGACTGGTTCACGGTTTTCACGAGGTTGATTGCAGGAGCGAAGATGCCGACCGAGGCGCTGTCCGCCGCGCCCACGTCATCACCGTTTAGCGGCGAGCCGAGGACTGTGACGTTGTTCGTGTAGGTGCCATTGGCCACCGCGCCCACGGATGAGTTCAGGAGGACGAGGACGCTGCCGCCCGGCGCTATCGGGCCGGCATTGCTCCAGTTTATCGTCCGGTTGTCCGCGCTTATGCTGGATGCCGGGGGACTGGATGCCGAATGCTGGAATCCCTGGGGGAGCGTATCGCTGACGAAGACAGGGTCGAGTACGACCTCGCCCGGATTGCTTACGTTTATCTGCCACTGCACGAGGCCTCCCGGAGATGCCGGCAGCGGAGTCATATCCACCTTTATCACGGTGACGTTGGCGTAATAGATGGAAACGTTAGCGAAGTCGTCCGCAGTCACATTGTCGCCGTTAGGCGGAACGCCGGCAGCCTCTACGTAGTTCGTGAGGTTCCTTACCGGCACTGAAGCGTTCACTGCCCCGGCATCCACAGTGGCATTCAGGTATATAACTGACGAAGCGCCGGGCGTGAGGGGTCCGATGTTGTCCCAGTCTATGGACTGGCCGAGCACAGAATCAGGCGCCGGGTATGCAGAAGCGTAGGTGAGGCCTGCCGGAAGGTCGTCTGTCAGCTCTATGGGGTTGAGCGAAACGTTCCCGGTGTTCGTTATCGTGAGGTTGAACTGGACAAGACCGCCCGGCGATGGCTGGGCGGCCGTCTGGCCCAGTTTCAGGACCGAGACGTTGGCGTAGTAGACTGTAACGTTGGCCGAGCTGGATGCCGTGACATTGTCGCCGTTAGGCGGAACTCCGGTTGCATTAATCTGGTTTGTCAGGTCAAGCAGGGGTGTGGAGGCATTGACTACCCCGGCATCGACAGTCGCGTTCAGGAAGATGATGCTGGATGCCCCAGGGCCAAGCAAAAGCGTCCACGATGGACCTGCCGAGGCGTTGGCTGGAGATGCCGAAAGGAAGGTAAGTCCTGGAGGGAGGGCGTCAAGCGCCGTGACGTTCAGCGTGACATTGCCCGTATTGGTGACTGTCATGTTGAACTGGACGATGCCTCCAGGAGAAGGCTGTGCCGCTGTCTGGCTCAGCTTCAGGACCGAGATGTTGGCGTAGTAGACGGTGGCGTTCTCGAAATCCTCTGCCGTGACGTCGTCCCCGTTCGGCGGCGTGCCGGTGGCATTGGCATAGTTGGTCAGGTTTCGTACCGGAATCGAGGAGTTAACCGTGCCCGCATCTACGGTGGCATTCAGGTAGATGAAGACGGAGGAGCCGGGCGGGAGGGACCCTACGCTGCTCCATGAGGCGTTCTGGCCGGATATGGAATCCGGAGCAGGCGATGCGCTGGAGAAGGTAAGGCCCGCAGGCATGGAATCAGCCACGCTAACCGGGCTCAGGGTGACGTTGCCCGTGTTTGTTATCGTCAGATTGAACTGCACCAGGCCGCCCTGAGATGGCTGGGCGGCCGTCTGGCTCAGCTTAAGGACCGAGAGATTTGCGTAGTACACGGTTACGTTTGCCGAGCTGCCGGCAGTTACATCGTCCCCGTTCGGCGGGGAGCCGGTGGCGTTCACGACGTTGGTGAGGTTGCGCACGGGAAGCGACGCGTTCACCGCGCCCGGGTTTACCGTGGCATTGAGATACATGAGCGCCGAGGCGCCGGGCGGAAGGGAAACGCTCCAGCTCACATTCTGGCCGGATACCGAAGCAGGGGGCGAGGCGGATGCGAAGGCAAGGCCTGAAGGAAGGGTGTCGAGCATGGTGACGTTCAGGGTCACGTTGCCTGTGTTGTTGAGCGTAAGATTGAACTGGACAGTGCCTCCTGGTGACGGCTGAAGCGCGGTCTGGTCGAGCTTCAGCACTGAGACATTGGCGTAATAGACCGTGACGTTCGCAGCGCTTGATGCGGTCACGTTCGCCCCGTTAGGGGGGGTGCCGGTCGCGTTGATAAGATTGGTGAGGTTGCGAACGGGAACAGAGGCATTGACAGCTCCGGGCTCGACTGTTGCGTTGAGGAGTATTGTTGCAAAGGAGCCGGGCGGCAGGGAAATGTCCCAGGCCGGACCTGCGCTGGAGTTGGCCGGGGCGGCTGACTGGAACAGTAGGCCGGCGGGGAGATTGTCCAGGATGGACACGTTCAGGGTGACGTTTCCGGTGTTATTGACGCTTATGTTGAACCGAACTATGCCTCCCGGAGAAGGCTGGGCTGCGGTCTGGTCGAGCTTGAGAACAGTGATGTTGGCATAGTAGATTGTGGCGTTGGCTGAGCTCGACGCAGTCACGTTGGCGCCGTTCGGCGGGACGCCCGTGGCGTTCACGACGTTGGTGAGATTACGGACCGGCGACGATGCGTTGACCGCGCCGCTGTCCACGCTGGCATTGAGATACAATAGCGATGATATGCCCGGGTCGAGAAGGAAGTTCCAGCTCACGTTCTGGCCCGAAACCGAGGCGGATGGGGAGGCCGAGGCGAACGTGAGACCGGAGGGGAGTATATCGAGCAGGGTGATGTTGAGCGTGACGTTGCCGGTGTTGTTCACGGTCAGGTTGAACTGGACCACTCCGCCCGGAGATGGCTGTGCGGCCGTCTGGTCGAGCTTGAGGACGGAGAGGTTGGCGTAATAGACCGTGACGTTTGCCGAGCTTGAGGCCGTGACATTGTCCCCGTTGGGCGGCGTGCCTGTGGCATTCGCCATATTCGTGAGGTTCAATACGGGCACGGAGGAGTTTACCGTGCCGCTATCAACGGTGGCGTTGAGATAGAGAAGCGAGGATGCGCCCGGCCCAAGCGAAAGGTTCCACGAAGCATTCTGGCCTGATACGGATGCTGCCGGTGAAGCCGAATAGAAAGTGAGGCCTGCAGGGAGCATATCAAGGACAGTTACGTTGAGCGTGACATTCCCGGTATTTGTCGCGGTGATATTGAACTGGACCACCCCTCCGGGAGAGGGTTGCACGGCAGTCTGGTCGAGCTTCAGGATGGAAACGTTCGCGTAATAGACGGTCACGTTCGCAAGGCTCCTGGAGCTGACGTTGTTCCCGCCGGTATCGGTCCCGGTAGCGTTCACGTCGTTGGTGAGGTTCAGCACCGGTACTGAGGAATTCACCGCCCCTGCATCAACGGTGGCGTTCAGGTAGATGAGCTGGGAAGCTCCGGGGGCTATGGCAGGGAAGGTCCAGGTGACGTTGTTGCCTGAGCCCGAGGTATTGGCCGGCGAGGCCGAAAGGAACGTGAGGCCCTGGGGGAGGGTATCGGTGACCAGGACCGAGCTGAGGTCCACGTCTCCGGTGTTGTTGACCGTTATATTGAACTGGACGCGCCCACCCGGGGAAGGCTGGATAGCGGTCTGGTCCAGCTTTATGGCCGAGACGTTCGGGACCGGCGTGAAGAGTATGCCGAAGATGCTGAGGGGGGTGACATTGTAAAGCGACAACGTGTTTGTGGCGGTGTCGGGGGTGCCGTTCAGCAGGGTCCATCCGCTGGAATTGTACTTGAAGATGCTGAAATTTGACTCGTTATGCGCGTCCGTCTGGGAATCTGTCCATCTCCATGCGATTGAATCGAGGGAGACGTTGACGGTAAGGTTTGTGATGTTGACGAAAGTCCCGTTAAGGGAGGTGAGGTTCACCGGGGCCGGAGCGGGCTGGGAGCTCCAGTTTATCTGATAGCTTGTTCCAGGAAGGAGGGTGTCGTTGAGCGAGAGGTTGGTGTAATTGGAGAAGTCGCCGGAGGGGCTGTCGAAAATCTCCTGCTCCAGGGACACAGAGATATATATTCCGGAGGTGGTCTCTACGACGACGCCCCGCGTGTTGGCCGAATAATGGTTTTGCACGAGGCGGCTGTTGTTCGAGTTGTATATGTACGCTGCGGAGTAGGAGCTGCTCCTTAGCGAATTGTTGGTGATGGTGTTATTGGGGCTTGTGCTAAGATAGATGCCGTACTGGCTGCTGTTTACTGCATTGCTGTTTGCGACCGTGTTGCTGTTGCTGGAGCCCACGATATAGAATGCGGCATAGGAGTTGTTGATGCTGACGTTGCCCATGGTGTTGTTGTGGCTGCCCGAGAGGGTGATGCCGTAGCCGTTGTTGGTCCTGAAGGCGCTGTCCAGCATCGTGTTGTTGTGGCTTGATATGAGGTAGAAGCCGTAATATGCGTTGCTGAACATGCTGTTCCTGAAGAGGTTCCTGTTGCTCGAAGTGAGGGAGACGCCGTAGGAGCTTGGGGTTATGGCGAGGCTGTCCGTGAAGTTGTTGCCGTGGCTTGTCTGGAGGTAGAAGCCGTAGCTGCTGCCGTTGCCGGTGTTGTTGACGAATGCGCTGCCGTTGCTGTTGAGGAGGTAGAATCCGTAGCCGGTGGACGCCCCCCAGGCCGAGCCGTTTGAAATCGCGTTGTTGTTGGAAAGCTCCAGGTAATAGCCGTAGCGGTTGTTCGAGGAATTGACGTTCGTGAGGGAGGCGCCGTCGCTCCTTATCAGCCAGACGGCGTTGTTGAAGATGCTGTCGGAGCCGTTGACGAGGATGTTTGTGAAGCTTGCGCCGTCGGCGTTGCACAGGAACAGCTCCGAGGCGTTCAGGTTGCTCCAGCTCACCGAGCCGTTGGCGTAGATTATGGGCCTGTTGCCCGAGCCGGTGTTGTTCTCGATTGTGTGGTTGCAGTCAAGGTCCGAATTGACGTCCACGAAGAGGTCATAGAGGGCGCTTTCGCGGAGGGTGTTGTTGAATATCGTCTCGTTGTTGGAGGAAGGGTCTATGTAGACGCCGTACTGGCTGCTGTTCATGGAACTGCCGTTTGCAACTGGAGTGAACCCCTATTTGTAGACAACCAGTTAAGCCACATTCCCGTTTAAAAATCTCACCTCAAACTCATTGGGCGGCACATATCCTATCGACGAGTGCAGCCGCTTTGAGTTGTAGACCTCCTC
>JBFMCO010000050.1:0-31468 GCA_040754495.1 Microcaldota archaeon | reverse complement strand
CTGACACCTCAGAAGCCAAGACCGAGTAGCGAGCGAGGCGAACGAGCGTATGTTTTTATTTTTTTGGCGAGTATTAGAGCTGGGACGATTCCGCTGCTTTTGGGGAAAATTCGTCCGCTGTTTTCAGTCCCTTCTTTGTGGAAAGGCATAGAAGCTCAAATAGAGAATGAGCACATTATTTCTCATTCACTTGTTTTGGATGAACTTGAAAAAGTTGACGACGGTTTGCACAAATGGTTCGGGAACAAGAAGAACAAGAAGATGTTCAAATCTCAGGATGACGACCAACTCAAGAAAGTAAAGGAAATCATGGCTGAATTTGAAAGGCTTGTTGACCACGAAAAAGAATCCACTTGCGCAGACCCGTTTGTCATTGCTCTAGCACTTCAGAGAAAAGAAGTCGAAAAGAAAAAGAAGAAGAATCCCCGTGAAGTCGTTCTAGTCACAGATGAGTCAATCGGCACAAGGGATAGGCCAAAGATACCTGATGTTTGCAGGAGATATAACGTGACTTGCATCAAGCATGAGAGCATGTTTCATGAGCTTGGTCTGCGTGGTTTCTGAGTCTTTGTCATTATCGCTGATGCTCTCCTTCTGATGGCTGCCTGAACCTCGGAGCATCCAGGAACATTTTCAGCAGTTTCTCCTTCTCGCGACTTACTAGCCGTGCCCTACGACGCGAGCCGAAGGCGAGCGCAACAACCCGTTTTTGGGCGCCTTTTCCTAAAAGGCGCATCAGACCGCACGTCAATCTTCATCGCTTACGCCGTGGCCGGGATTGCTCCCTGTTTCCGGGCCGTTGACACGTATCCGGAACCCCACATGAACGGCGAACCGTTCATGGGGCCCATTGTTCGGCACTCCGAACAATCGGGTGGCTTAGGGCTTCGCTCGGCGATCACCGTTGTCATCATTTTGATGACGGTGAGACCTGGCCGCAGCCAGGCAATCACCGTTGTCATCATTGCAAAATATCCCCAGCAGAGATATTTAATCGCGACGGTGGAATATTTTCCCATGCTTGAGTTCGGGCTCATACTCGCAATCGCCTCCGGCCTGATACTGTTCCTCTACGGCATGGAGCAGTTCAGCATGGAAATCCAGCGCGTCGCGGGCGAGAGGTTCCGCTCGTTCATCAGGAGCGCGACGAAAAACCCGGCGCGCGGGGCGCTCCTTGGCGCTGTCGTGACCGCGCTCGTGCAGTCCAGCACGGCTGTTGCAGTGATAACCCTCGGCCTCGTGGATTCCGGCGTCATATCATTCGCCCACAGCCTCGCCATAATATTCGGCGCCGGGATTGGCACCACGATAACCGCCCAGCTTGTCGCCCTGAATTTCACCTCCTTGGGTATCGTTTTCATACCGCTCGGCTTCCTGCTCAGCCTCTTCGGGGGGAGGTTCGCCTTCCTCGGGAGGCCCCTGTTCTTCTTCGGTTTCGTGTACCACAGCATGGGGCTGGTAGCCGGGGCCACGGCCCCGCTTCGCGACGACCCGGCCCTGGTATCGTACATCTCAACCCTTTCCGACGTGCCAACCGCCCTTCTCGTAGGATTCATAGTCACCAACCTCTTCCAGTCCAGCGGCGTCTTCACCGGCCTCGTGGTCGTCCTTGCCGGCAACGGCATAATCGGCGTGCAGGAAGCCATCGTGCTGGTCCTCGGCTCGAACATCGGCACCATAACCCCGCTGATATCCTCCTTCAGGCTCGGGCTTTTCGCGAAGCGGACCGCCGTCGCCCAGTTCCTCTATAACGTGGCCGGGGTGCTGCTCATCCTCCCGTTCCTTCCGCAGTTCGTCTCCTTCATCATGTCCCTCGGCGGCAGCGCGGCCCAGCAGGCGGCGAACGCCCACACGATTTCGAACATAATAGCCACGGGGGCATTCCTCATTGTCCTCCAGCCGTTCAGCAAATTCGTCGAGAAGCTCGTCCCGGGCAGGGAGGAGGAGATACTTTTCCAGACCGTGAGCCTGAACGACAGGCTCCCCGAAGACAACCCGAAGGCGTTCGCAGCGGTCGAGGCAGAGCTCCGCCATCTCCTCTCCAACACGATAAAGGTGATGGAGCGCTCGAGGGACGTCATGCACGGAGAGGACGGCCAGGCTTTCCGCCGCCTTCTCAAACGCGAAGCCCTGAACGATTACCTCGACGAGAGGATAGAGAAGGCGCTGCTCGAGCTCTCAGGCCGGGCGCTCTCGCCTAAGGAGGTCTCGCGCAACGTCCTCCTCCTGCGCATGTCGAACGCCCTCGAGCAGATAGCGGACCTCGGCGTCGCGATGGCCTACGCAGCCAACTCCATGAGAACCTCGGGGAGGCTGATGTCTTCCGACGCCTGCAGCGACGTGGACGCGGTCCACTTCCGCATCATGGATGATCTGGGCCACCTCTCGGCCAACTTCCCCTCGATAATAGACGCGGACGTGGCTGCGATGCGGGAAAACGACGTCCTCCTGCGCGAGCAGATAAACTCGGCCTACTCGGAGCACCTCAAGCGCCTCTACTCGAAGAAGGCCTACGCCCCGGCCACGTTCGTGAAATGCATGTCGCGCCTGGAGTCCGCGCACGGGAAGCTCCGTGAGATAAGGAAGCTCTCGGAGCTCTACAAGAGGCCGTGAATGCTCAAGACGCTCAACCGCCTCCTCCTGGCCATGCTGATGTCGGCAGCCTTCGTAGGCGTAACTGTGAGCATCCTCACCCTCTTCCTGCCGGACCTCCTCGGCGGGGACGTGGAGTACGAGACATTCGGCCACATGGCCTTCCGGGATGATTTTTCCCTGGAGCCCCGCCTCGAAACAATACGCCCTTCTGACTCGCCCTACCGTCTCAACGTGACCGTGCATACCCCGTCCCTGCAGGAGAACGACCTGGTGGTCCTGCGCATATACTCGGGGGGCAAGGAACTCTACTATACGGACTGCCTCGGCGATTTCGATTCCACCGAAGAATACGCGGGCTTGTCGAATTCCGCTGCGAGACCGCTCTTCCATACGAGTACGAGCGGGGAAGCACATACCGGCTGTACGGCGTCTTCACCAGGGCAGGCGAAGAATACTCCTCGGGCCCGCTTGTGATTGATGCCGACTGGCGGTCGTACGAGGGCTCGTTCCTGGATTTCTCGCTGCTGATGGGCGGCTCGCTGCTGCTTGCCTACCTCTTCGTGATGTTTCCGGTGGCGGTCATCGGCCTCAGGATCGCGTCCTCCCTGAAGCACCGCGAGGAAGTAGACGGCGAATACTCGCTTTCGGCGCTCCTCAACCCGCTCCACGGGGCGAAGTCGCTCCTCCAGGCCTTCCACGCCCTGCTCCTCTCCCCGTATTTCTGGGCGTTCGAGGCAATGGGGATAGCGATAATCCTGCTCTACATGGCGCTTTCGGCCGAGCCGTGGAAATCCCCCACGGCATCAATCGCATTCGTGTTCTCCGGCCTTGCCGCCCTCATCATCCCGTTCCTGTGGTGCGCCGCCTGGTGGTACGCGGATTACCGCGAGCGAGAGCCGCTGCGCCTCCTGGTCACCCTGTTCCTCTGGGGCATGCTCGCCGCGCTCATGGCCATCGGCCTCAACACCATCTCGGATGCCTTCCTCGGCGCCTTCGGCCTGGGCGTCGTCGGCCTGTTCCTGGTCGCGCCAGTCGTGGAAGAGCTGTTCAAGGGCTCCGGCCTCTGCCTGCTCTCCGAGCACCACGAATACGATTCGGTCGAGGACGGCATGGTCTTCGGCTTCGTAATCGGCATGGGCTTCTCATTCATAGAGAACTGGCTCTACTTCCTCGGCAATCCGCTGGGCTCGGACACCGCAGGCTGGTTCGTCCTCTTCCTTCTCCGTTCGATATTCTTCTCGGCCAACCACGGCTTCTACACGGCCATAACCGGCGCCTTCATAGGGTGGCTCAGGGAGGCGCGCTACGGCGCCCCGGCGTTCGGCCTCTTTGCCGGCTGGCCAATCGCCGCCTTCTTCCATGCAGTGCACAATTCCGGGGCGGCGATAATGGCGCTTCTTGGCGCAGGAGGGGCAATCATCTACTGCTGCTTCCTCATACCGGTGTTCGACTACGGGGGCTTCATACTGCTCCTGGCGCTGTTCGCGCGCTCGCTCCTGCGCAGGAGATGACGGTTTTTTATCCGCTTCCTGCTACTAATCTGCGATGCTCAAATCCATACGCCTGCTCAACTGGCGCTCCCACTCGCAGTCCGTGCTGGAGTTCAGGAAGGGCACGAACCTTCTTGTTGGCATCATGGGGGCCGGGAAATCCAGCATCCTCGAAGCCATAGCGTTCGCCCTCTTCGGGACCTTCCCCGCCGTGGAGAGGCGCAAGCTGAAGCTCGAGAACGTCATCCGGCTGAACGAGCCCGATGCCAGGGTAATCCTGGATTTTGCCTGGGAAGGCGCTGATTACCGCATAGAGCGGGCGATAGAGCGCTCCAAGAAGGGCACGAGCTCGCATGCCGAGATATACCGGCAGAATGCCCTGGTCGAGAACGGCCCCGTGGCGGTAACCGCTTACGTAAAGAGCCTTACCGGGGTGGACTACGACCTATTCACGCGGGCCATCTATTCGGAGCAGAACAACATAGACTATTTCCTTACCCTCGACCCGCGCAGGCGCAAGGAGGAAATCGACGCCCTCCTCGGCCTGGACCGGTTCGAGCTTGCGAGAAGCAATGCGGTCGCGGTCATAAACAAGCTGCGCTCGAAGCGCGAGGCGCTGGAGGAGCGGTTCAGCCGGGACAGGCTTGCCTGGCTCGAGTCGAAGGAGAAGGAAGGCGCCGCCAAGCGCTCTGAGCTTGCCGCCTCCCTGGAGAAGGCATCCGCTGCCCTGGAGAGGCAGGAGAAGGACTCGAAGGCGCTCGGCGACTCTTTCGGGCGAATGGCAAAGGAGAAGGAAGGGTTCGAGCGCCTGGCCAAGGACGAGATACGGCTCTCTGCCCAGCACTCGGCCCTGGCAAAGGAGCTGGAAGGAAGAAGCGTGGATGAGGCGGCGCTCCTGGAGCTGGAGAAGAAAGCGGCGGCGCTATCGGCAGAACGCACAACCCTGAACGCAAAACTCAAAACCCTCGACGAGCGCAACACCTCGCTATCAAAGGAAGCCGGCTCGCTGGACGAGAGGCTGAAAAGCGCCGCGCAGGCCGGGGAGAAGCTTGCCTCGGTGCAAAAAGAGCTTGGGGAGGCCCTCCAGGGCAAAAGCAGGGAGGCGCTCCTTGAAAGGCAGAAGGCCGCCGAGCAGTCCCTGCTTTCCATGGAGTCGGAACGCAAGTCTCTTGAGCATGAGGCGGCAGAGCTTGGCGATTCGCTCCTGAAGCTCAAGCCCGGGCTCTCCGAATGCCCGCTCTGCATGGCGAAGCTCAGCGATGACGGCATCGCCCACGTGAGGGCGGAAAAGGAGCGCCTGATAGCGGCGAAAAAGGCGAGGGCATCCGGGCTTTCCTCGCAAACGGCGCAGAAGAAGGCGGAGAACGACGACCTGCTCTCCAGAATCAGGCGCGCGTCCATGCTTTCCGAGAGGGCGGAGCAGCTGCGGAAGGAGCTTGATGCCAAGGCGGCCATGGAGCGGAAGGCCGCCCTGGACGCATCGCTCTCGGCCCTGAGGGGCGAGCGCAAGGCCCTGCATGAGTCTATGGAGAAGCTCACGCCCGAGCTGGAATCCGCCCGGCTTGCGGCGGGCGAGCTCAAGGGGCTCGTGTCCAAAAAAGCCGGGGCGGAGAAGCTCGGAAAAGCCCTGGCCGAAGTCCGCGGGAAGCTCGCAGGGCTGAAATTCGACGAGAAGGCGTTCGAGGGGCTGCGCTCTGCCGCGGAGCGCGCCAGGCTTGAATCCGAGAAGCACCAGTCCGCGAAGAAGGCGCTGGAAGCCGACCTCAGGCACAATGACGACATGCTGAAACTCGTGCGCGAGGAGCTGTCATCCCTGCGCGGGATGGAGAAAGACATCTCATCGCTGGCGTCCCTGGAGGAGCAGCTCTCGGTCTACAAGAACGCCCTGCTCGAAACCCAGGCAAGCCTCAGGCTCGGCCTCGCGGATGCCATAAACACGGCCATGAACGAGGTGTGGGGCCTCTTCTACCCTTACAAGAACTACCGCGCCCTGCGCCTCGGGGTGAGCGAGAGGGACTACATGTTCGAGGTGGACGACGGTGGCGGCTGGCGCGGCCTGGAGACCGTGGCGAGCGGCGGGGAGCGGGCATGCGCCGCCCTTGCGCTCCGCGTGGCCCTTGCGATGGTCCTCACGCCGAAGCTCGGCTGGCTCATCCTGGACGAGCCGACGCACAACCTGGATGCCGAGGCGGTGGAGATGCTCTCGTCCGCGCTCCAGTTCAAGGTTCCGGAGGTAGTCAACCAAACCTTCGTCATAACACACGACGAGGCGTTCATGGGTTCGGAATTCGCGTCGAGCTACAGGCTGAGCAGGGACAAGGAGCGCAACGGAGAGACGAAAGTAGAGGCGATGTAGATTTGGTGGCCGGACGTTCTGAGGCGGTTCTGCTCTAGCTGTATACGTCCTCTTCTATCCTGCCGACTACGTCGAGCTGGTCCGAGGCCTTCCTTCCGGTCCGGTCCTGGAACCACTCCCTGCAGCCGTCCTCGTTTCTGGCCGCATAATAAGCGATTGCGCAGTATATGTCCTCCTTGGTCGCGAGGCCCACCGCGAAGAGGTACTGGAGTATGCTCCTGAACTCGTCTATGACGAAAGCCCTCCTCCTGGACACGCGCAGCTTGCGCAGGTCCGTGAACCTCATGTCGTCCGCGCCGAGGAGTATGTTGTTGAGGGTGAAGCGGCCTATGATGAGGTTGCTGGCATGGAGGTCGGCTATCCTTTCCGTTATCATCTCGACCAGCCTTCCCCTGCCCTTCTTGTCGAGCGCGTCGACCTCGACGTAGTGGACGCCGCCCTTGGCTATCCTCCGGTCGAATGCCCACGACTCCTGCTCCACCCTTGACAGCACGTAGTCATTGCCGAGGGCCGTCCTCAGGTAGCCGACGATGTTCTCGAGGGCCCCCTTAATCTTGCCATAGGCGTTGTAGAGCGCCTGCGCTATCTCCCTGACGGTCTTCCTCAGTATGTAAGTGTGGTTATTGTGCCTGAAGCAGATGCTGTCCGCCCCGTCCCTTGCCGCTATCCGGTAGAGGTCCGAGAGCTCCTCGCCCCTGCGGAATTCTATCCTCTTCACGCGCACGCTCGGGGACTTGGAGTCCTTCCAGTCGTATTCGACGCTCACGGTCTCGCCGTTTTCGCGCTTCCTGGAAGAGAGCGGGACCTCCCTGGTGAACTCCGGCAGCTCGTAGTCGTCGTGTTTGCCGGCGTCCAGGCTGTGCTGCCTGTTCCCGGTTTCGTGTATGAAAGCGAATTCAGTCTTTTTCATGCTGCCACTCCAGTTTCTGGCCTGCGGTGTATTATTATGTGGCTTTCTCTTTTTAAATCTGTGTCACATTTTACGACAATCGTACGAGTCAATCCGTTTCTATCCTCGGGGCAAGGTAATACACGACCTTCGCCCCCTCTATGTCGTATTCCAGCTTCAGCGGCCTGTCCGTTTCAAGGTTTATCGAAACGGTGGATGATGACGAGGTGGCCTTGACCATGTCCTCCAGGTACTGGAGCGGGAACGTGGCCCGGGCCCCGCTCGCGACCGTAAGCTCCGGAAGCTCCGCGCTCCCCTTGTCGAACTCGGCCTTGACATCCCCGTTCTCGCCCCGCACGTCCACGACGAGCTGTTCAGGCGTGAGCTGCAGCCGGACATGCGAGCTGATGAGCTTTGCGTCCTTCAGCGTCTCCTTGAACGCATCAGCCTTTATCCTTGCCGTGTTCTTGAACTCGATTTTGGGCTCCCTCTGCACCCTGTCTCCGGTTTCGATGAGCGGAATCTTGAACGTCCTCTTGTGCTTCTCCCCGAGGAAGCGCACCACCAGCCTGCCTTCCTCGACCGTAAGCTCCGCCTTCTCCCCTTTCTTGCCCCGCGAGAGCACGTTCGAGAGCTGCCCGATGTCCGCACCGAGCTTCATCTCCTCCGGGACGCTGTATTCGATGAAGGCCTCCTTGGGCATGGTGAAAGACACCATCGATATCTGCGAGGGGTCCATGGCCTTGAGCTGGAGCCCGTCTTTTTTCACCTCGAACTGGCCCTCCTCGACCAGGCAGACGATGGCATCAACCGCGGCTTTGAGCGCTGGAGCTTCCTGCACAACAAGTCTCATACATACCCCTCTCGGAAGCTATATCCCCGCTAAGGATAATAAGGCTTCCCCCGGGCGGTTTCCGGCATTCAGCATCCGGTTTCTTGCGTCCTGTGTTTTGATAGTGGCAACTCCCTAGCTACTCTTGTCATCATCAGTCAGCCTGGGACGGTGCGGTCATCGTTGCCGCTATAATTAGCCCTCTCTATCTTTTAATCTCTTGAGGTCCGGCCTCGATGACGGCGAACCTGCCGAATCGGGCAGCGACCTTCCCCCGCGCCTCGTACGTCCTTATCTCCTCCGGAGCCATCCGGACGGCCTGCTCGCAGCCTGCGGCGAGCCACCTGTTCGGTGCAGGGATGGAGGAATCGCATGCCAGGACGTGCGTCCCGTCAGGGCTGACCACGAACCCGGCCGCCTCGGCCCAGTATTCAGTCCCGCCGAAGATGCCCCGGAAGGAGAGCCACGGCATCTCTTCACGGAGCCGCAGCAGCCCCTGCCACTCCTCTTCGTATATGATGGGGTGCGTGTCGTCGGCGGCCCTGAAGAAGGAGAGCAGCACCAGGGCGCACAGGAGCGCGGCCGCGGCGATATGCGCTGCCCGGTCGTCCCTGAGGCAAGACGTCCCTATGCCGGCAAGAACCGCGACCATGAAATAAGCGTTCCATTCGAACCGCATGGTATAATCCTCCCTGACGAAGAGCTGCTGCGTCATGAGGAGCGTAACGGCAAGATAGGGGATGAGGAAGAGCCACCTCTTTTCAGAGCTTCTAAGGCCGAGGAGCGCAGGGAAAAGGAAGATTCCGTATTCGCTGATGAAGCCGGCATTCGGCTCCCACCTGCCGGAGAACTCGAGGACGCCTATGCCCCTGGAGAGGTCCCACCCCCTGAGGATGATTATGCCGAGCGCGCCGAGGAGGAGCGCAAGGAGCAGCGCTGCGCAGAACAGATTCTCCCGGCTCGGCCCGTCCACGCGGCGCAGGTATGGACGCAGGACGAAATACGGGGCGGCCGTGAGGAATATGTATCCGGCGGAGGAGAAGTGGCTCGCCACCATCAGGATGGCGGCGAACGCGCACAGGGCCGCATCGCGCAGGCTGAACTTCTCGCCGGCTTTCAGGGCGAAATACAGGAACCATGCGCCGAAGAAAAGCCCGAGCATGTTCTTGAGCAGATCCCCCATCATGAACATGTTCGTGCCGGAGAACGCCGCAAGGAACGCGGCAAGGATGGCAGCGTCCTTCCTCCCGGAGAGCAGCTCCGCAACCTTATAAGCCGGGAACGCTATCGCCGCGGATGCGAGCGATATGGCCACCTTGAACCCTGCCATCGTGCCGAAGATGAACGCGAAGGCGGCGCCGTAGTAGAACGCGAGAGGCGGGTCCGATACCGAAGGGAAGCCGGTCGAAAGGACGTCTTCCATGTTCTTTACATAGTAGCCGGCGTCGATGTTGTGCACGAGGTATTCGCGGGAGGATAAGCCGGCCTTGAGGAGGAAAGCTGCGAGGAATATGACTATGAGTGCCCGGAGGTGCCAGTCCGGCTTCATCTGTAGTCCTCTGACGTATTGCCCTTCCTCATCGGAGGGAGCGGCGGCCTCATTGCAGGCATGGCCTCGCGCGAGCGCCAAAGGAGCACTATCGCGCCGGCGACGAGTGCGACGCCCACCGAGAACTCACCGCTTCCCTTTATGCCGAGGAAATCGGTCACGAAGCTGGCGATTCCAAGCAGGATGAAAAGCAGGCCTATCATGAGGAAGAAGTCTCCTGTGGCCGTGAGGGCGAGGCTTCTCATCATGGGGCGCATGTCCGGCGCCGGGGGCGGTTCCTCTTCGTCCATTGCATCACTCTATCTTGTGCTGGCGCACCTTTATCCCGGCATCGCGAAGCAGCCTCATCGGCGTTTCGGCCATCGGGTAATCCACGTTGTAGACGACCTCCTTTATGCCGGCGTTTATTATCATCTTCGTGCAGAGCAGGCACGGCGAGAACGTCGTGTATATGCTGGAATCCTTTATGCTTATGCCATGGTAGGCGGCCTGGACTATGGAGTTCTCCTCCCCGTGCGAGCACAGGCATTCCTCAAGGCCCTTCCCCGACTCGGTGAAATTGTTGCACCTCGGGCAGCCGCCCTCGGAGCAGTTCCTGGTTCCGCGCGGCGTGCCGTTGTAGCCTGTGGATATGATCCTCTTGTCCTTGACAATCACGGCCGCGACCTTCCTTTTCACGCAGTTGCTCCTCATCGCGACCATCTTGGCTATCCCCATGAAGTAGTCGTCCCAGCTCGGGCGCGAGAGCTTGAACTGGTCGGACACCTCTGCCAGCGAGCGGTCGATTTTGTCGTGCAGCTCGTTGAAGTCCCCTTCGTTCACGATGCGGTGCTCAGCCATCGCGAAGGTGGCCTTGAGGTTCTGCTTCGTCTTCTCCGCGTTCTCCATCTCGAGCTTTTCTATCTCAAGGAAGGCCTCGAACGTCCTCGGGTCCTCCTCACGGTCGCGCGACCTTATCCTCTCGAAGCGCACATCGGCCGGCGCGGTCACGTAAAAGAGGAAGAACCTCCCCAGCTTCCGGAGCTCGTCGACCTCCGCGGGGTTCCTTATGGAGTCTATGACGTAGTTCCTGTCCTTCTGTATCTTCTGCGCGAGCTTGACAGAAAGTATCCCCGGGCCGAACCGCTCGCGCAGCTCGTTGCCCTTTTTGATGAGGTTCTCGCGCGTGACGGCCTTGCCATCGGCCTTGACCTCCTCCCTGATGATGTCCGAGAGGGAGTAATAGTAGAACCCCTTCTTCATCAAATAGTCGGCTACAGTGCTTTTCCCTGCGCAGTTCTCTCCCGTGAGCCCGATTATCATAGGAATCGCATCATAGCTCTGCCCGTCTCTCATTAAATAGTTTTTCATCCCCGGCCCTGCTTTCCCTCATACTTCGCGCGCCACTCGCCGCTGACCTTCATCTGCTGCCTGATGGCCCATCCGAGGGCGTCGCGGATTTCAGGCGTGCGCACGGCTGCCAGCGGCTCGACCGAGGCCGCGCTGGAATTAGTGTTGTACGCTATTGCGCCCTCGGAAACCATCCTCTCCCAGCATTTCTTGAACAATCTGTGCTGCGGCTTGCTCAGCTTCCGGTTCATGTTGCTCTGCAGTTTCGGCACAGTCCCCCGGCGGCTTCCCGCATACGGGTTGCCGCTGCCCATCCTGAAGCACTCCGCGCAGATGAGCCTGTACATCGTGCGCTCATCAAGATGGGTTGGGTCCAGCTTTCTCAGCTCTTCCGCATCCATGTCCTCGGGCCGCTTCTCCTCTCCGGAGCCCGCGGTCCTCATAGCCCCGAAAGAGAGCCTTCCGCGGAGTCCTGCCTCGGCGAGGGCGTCATGCAGCTCCGGGAAGGCCTCCCTCATGCCTGCCATGTCCGCAAGGCCGAATGCCGCTATCGCCTCCTGCCCCATCCCGAGGAGCTCGGCTTCCTTGAGCGAATGCCCATTCCGCTTCTGCTCGGCCAGGGGTTCCGGAAGCGCGGGCGCTGCCGGGGCGCTTTTGCCGCGGGCCGGCATCTCCCGTGGAGCATTGAGCTTCATGTCGCAGACGGTGTTTCTCCGCATTTATAAGAACGCGTCACAAAATCCGTTTTCCCCGCAATGCGAGGTGGGCTGCCGCAAGGATGCATCCGGCCGCTATTATAATCGGCAGCCGCAGTGCGGGCGGGGGGAGCGCCTGCGCGATTCCGCATAGCGGCACGAACCACGAGCTGAAGCCGGACAGGTGACCGGTGGCAAGCGAATAGAACACGGAGAGCGAGATGAACGGCGCAAGGCGCGCTCCTGCCTTCTTGTTGGCAAGAAGTACTATCCCGGACCAGAGGCTTATCCACAGCACGCTGGCAATCATGGGCCCGGCGTATCCGGTTTCCACGAAGACGAACCTCGCGAGCGGGTTCCCCTCCCGCAAGGGATTCCCGAAAGTGCCTTTCGCGGTTATCATGATGTCGAGCGTGCCGAGGACAGTCCACAGGATTATGGGAATGGCGTACTCCCCGAGGCCGACGCCCTGCTTCCGGTAGGCCCACACCCAGAATGCGATTGATGCCGCTATCGAGAGGGCGGTGAAGGCCTGAAGCAGGAGCGCCGGCCCGGAAGCAAGGACGTCTGGATATATGCACATCAGAAATACTTCCTCAGCAGGCGCCTCATCTCGTCGTAGACCGCCTTCTCCTCCGCGCCGAGCATCTGGAGCTGCGTCTCCCATTTGGCCAGTTCGTCAGCTGTCATGTAAGTATAGAGGATGTCCGATTCGCTAACATTCTTCCCTATGGAGATGCCATCGCACGATATCGCTAGCTGGTCGCCGCTGCCTGCCTCCTCGACCTTCTCCTTCTCCCGCTGTATCTCCCGCACCTCCCCGACCGCCTGGCCGTCCTTTCCCATGAGGCGGTATCCCTTCTTGATGCGGCCCCCAAGCACCTCCACCCCGAAGATGGCCGGCTTCGAGGCGCGGAACACATAGCCGTCAAGGACCTTTATCTTCCCGGGCCAGGGAAGCTTCTCGAGCGCCGCCTTCTTGAGCCGCTCCTTCTCCTCCTTCACCCATGCCTGGTACTGCTCGATGAGGCGGTAGATGACGTCGCTGTACAATATCGGGACGCCGATGCTCCTGCTCTCCTCCCACGCCTCGTCCAGCACCTGCACGTTGAAGCCTAGCACCACCGAGAGGAGCGGCGCGCCATCCTTTCCTACCGAGGCAGTCATGACGTCCTTGCGCGTGATGCTCCCTACGGCCGCGGCCTTGACCGGTATCTCCGCGTCCTTGAGCAGCCGGAGGAGGGCTTCCACGGAGCCGAGGCTGTCTGCCCTCAGCACAACCCCGCTCTCCTCGTTCTTCTGGAATATCACGCTCTTGAACTGCGCCTCGATGGCCTTGCTGTCGCGCTCGAAATCCTCTATTGCCTCGACTGGCGAGCCGGGGATGGCGCCATTCAGGTCCGGGGCGGATATCTTCACGCCTGCCGCCGCGGCGACCTCGTCTATGGCCTTGAACCTCTCGTTCCCGCCGATATTCGGCTCGAGGAGGCCGCGGACCTTGGTCTTTCTCACCCCGTCCGCGGTCATGAACGCGATTTCGTCGTTCCTGCGCATCACGCCGTCATAGATTATGACGTCTATGGTCGTGCCGAGCCCCTTCTCGTCCTTGACCTCGATTATGCTGCCCTTCCCCCGCCCATTCTCGTCAATCTCCAGCCGCTCGCCAAGGAACTTCTGGCTGAGGCCCCCTATCAGGACCAGAAGCTCGCTCAGCCCCTCCTTGGTTTTCGCGCTAATCGGGGCGATTGCCACCTGCTTCGTGAAATCCGTGACCCGGTCGAACCTCTCGCAGTCGAAGCCGTGCTCGGAAACCTTGCCCACCAGCGAGTACATCTTCTCATCCAGGCGCTCGCGGATGTGCTCGGGCTGCTGGGCAAGGGACTCGAAGAACGAGGCCGTCTTATGGCTCTTCCATCCGCTCACGGTGTCGATTTTGTTCGCGGCTATGACAAAGGGCGTCTTGTACTGCTTGAGAATCCTGATGCTCTCCACGGTCTGCGGCTGGAATCCCTGGTTGATATCGACGACGAGGATTGCCAGGTCGGCAAGGCTCCCCCCGCGGTCGCGGAGGTTCGTGAATGCCTCGTGGCCGGGCGTGTCTATGAACAGGAGGCCTGGTATGCTGATGCTGAACCTCATCTTCTGCGCGAGGCCCCCGGCGAGCGTGTCGATGTCCTTTTTCGCCACATAGCTCGCGCCTATCATCTGCGTAATCCCGCCGGCCTCCTTCTTGGCCACCGCGGTGCCGCGTATCGAGTCAAGGAGCGTTGTCTTGCCGTGGTCGACATGGCCCAGGATGCAGATTATAGGTGAGCGCTTGAATGTCATAATCCTGCCTCATGGATATTCCGAGCGCATGGTTCTAATGTTTTTACCCCCGGCTTTCGCTTCCCCTAAAATCCACAAATACACACATTTAAAAACACTTCCCGGCACAATAAGTGCAGGCGATCACACATGTCAGACCAGAAGATGCAGTGCGCGAGTTTGGCGCAGGAAAAGGGGGAAAAAAAGCGCTGGAGGCCTTTCTCCGGCCTTGTCGAAGGCTTGCGCACGAGGAAGGCGAGGCGGAAGGCGATATCGCTCGCTGAATCGGCAATCCGCTCCGGCGAAGCCGAGGACCTTTCCGACGCGCTGGAATCATACTCCGCGCTGCCTGATAAGCGGAAAGCCGAGACGCTGCTCTATCTCCAGAAACGGCTCAAGAGCGCCTCCTCCTTCACCTACGAGAGCCCGCAGAAGGTGCGGACGCTCACCGTTATCGCTGATTTCTTCGCAGAAGCCGCGAAATCGCTCCCGAAGGATGCGGAGGGAGCGCTCATCACGGCGCCCTATTCGCGCACCATCTCGCTCCTGAAAGGGGCTGTCGAGAAGAAAGACCTCTACAAGAGCGGAGACGAAACCCACGCGCAGGCGGTCCTCTCGTCCGTGAAGGCCCTCTGGGAGCTTGAATATGGCTACATCCCCTTCTGGGAGGAGAGACTCAGCGACCCCGATTCAAGGAAATTCACGATCCGGAAGATGCTCGGGATGGAGCCGGCGGAGAAATTCGAGGACCACGGATGGTACTTCCTGATGCGGAACATCGACACGCTGGCAGTGGACATCGGCCAGTCCGATTCACCGGCAAAGCACGGCTTCTTCCTGAGCATGCTCGCAGGCAGCGAGCCTGCCGTTATCAGGGCAGCCCTGAGGGGCGCGGCCTATCTGGATTCGGACGGCGAGCTCAGGGACATGGCAAAGGAACTGCTTGCCATCGACGCACTATCGGAAGCGGCGGGTGAGTTTCTCCTCGTCTGCGACCTGAAAGACAGGCTCTCGAAGGACGGGGCGGACAGGTACGGCGCGGCCCTCGGCCTTGCAGACCTGTATGCAAACGGAGCCAAGCACCTCAAGCCCATGCTTGATAATATGTGCGCAGGGCTCGTCGGCTCTGCGATGTCGGAGCAGGACGGAAGGGAAAAGGTCAGGCTTCTTGATGCAATCTCGGACATGGCCCTCCTCGGGATAGCCCCGTACAGCCCGGGCACGCTGCAGGAGCTGCTTGAGCCGGTCGTCGGCTCGAAGGAGGCAATGGGCGCCTATTACACGATAACCGGCGCCCTCATCGAGCGCGGCAACGGTCTCTCGCCATCTGCAGCCGCCCTCGAGCAGAGGCGCATCATGCTGGCCCTTGAGGCGCTGCAGTTTGCTGACGACCGCCAGTTCGACGCGGCGATGGAGCTCATAACGCTTTATCGGCACGGCCGCAGCAACCTCGTGAATGCCATGGTCCAGATAGCAGAGGACATGGTGGATGTGAAATTCAACCCCGGCGGGCAGAGCGAAGGCGAGAAGGCGGGCCAGAAAAACAAGGCCGAATCCGTCATCCGCGCCCTCGGCTCGGTTGGCGTCCGCGTGAACATCGAAGTGGAGGGTGGCTGACATGGAAATCCCGACAATCATAGAAATGCTCTCAAGCAAGAAAGTCCTCGTCCGGAAGGAGGCAATCAAGCTACTGAAATCCAGGCTCTGCTCCAGGGACGCGTACATGGCCCGGCTCGCCCTGCATTACGTCTCCGAGCACGACCCGTGCTACACGGTCAGGAACGTGGCGAGGCAGGCGTTCTACAGGATAAGCGCCCCCCCGGACGACTCCTCCTGGGAGAAGCACTATATATTCCGTTCGGAATAATCCTTTCACGAACGTATTTAAACCGCGTTTCCCATCCATTTTCCGCTGATTTTTATGGAGCGGAACATCATAGTAGAGAAAGGGCGCTACGTGCCGGTCGCCCGCAGGGAAGTCGAAATCGTCGAGCGCAAGGGCGTGGGGCATCCGGACAGCCTCATCGACGGCATCATGGAGGAGATAAGCCGGGAGCTGAGCAAGGCGTATCTCAAGGAGTTCGGCAAAATCCTGCACCACAACGTGGACAAGGGCCAGATATGCGGCGGCGGGACGACGGTCGAGTTCGGTGGCGGGGTTTTCACCAAGCCCATCTACATACTACTTTCCGGCCGCGCGACCGAGAAGGCGGACGGCAGGCAATTCCCAATCCACCACATAGCCCAGGATGCCGCGCACAGATACCTGGAGAAGGCAGTTCCGGAGCTGGACGTCTGCGACGACGTGGAGTTCGAGTCCCGCATCTCGCCTGGCTCGAGCGACCTCGTGGAGCTGTTCCTCCGCGGGCCGAAGGTGCCATTCGCGAACGACACGAGCTTCGGCACGGGCTTCGCGCCGCTCACAGACCTGGAGCGCGTCGTCCTTGAAAGCGAGCGCCTCCTCAATTCCCCGCAGTACAAGAAGGCGCACCCTGAAGTAGGGCCTGACATAAAGGTCATGGGCCTGCGCGAAGGAGAGAGGCTGAAGCTCACAGTCGCGTGCGCGTTCATCTCGAAGCACGTGCCGGGCATCCAGTCCTACGTGGATTCCAAGGAGCGCGTCCGCGAGGACATACTCGCCCTCTGCAGGAAGCTGACCAAGAAAGAAGTCGAGGTTTTCGTCAACACCGCTGACGATGTCAAGGCCGGCTCGGTCTACATCACGCTTACGGGCACGAGCGCGGAGATGGGCGACGACGGGAGCGTAGGGAGGGGCAACCGCGTCAACGGCCTCATCACGCCGATGCGCTCCATGACCATGGAGGCCGCGGCCGGGAAGAACCCTGTGAACCATGTCGGCAAGATATACTCGGTGCTGGCGAGCGAGACCGCGGCCTCGATAGCGAAGGAGCACCCGGACATTGACGACATAACCATAACGCTCCTTTCCCAGATAGGCAAGCCGATAGACCAGCCCAAGGTCGCCTCCGTTTCCATCATCACGAAGGATTCGGATTTCGCCCGCCTGCAGGCCGTCGTCAGGAAGGAGATGGATGCGCGCCTCGAGGAAATAACCGAGGTGACGAGCCGGATTGTCCAGGGAAAGACATCACTATTTTAAATTCTCACACACAGATAAGCGCAGAGTGTTCCCATGATTGCAACAGCAGCCCCGAGACTAATCCCAGACAAGCAGCCAGTGCGCGCCGAGCGCTTCCCCAGCGAGGACAGGAACCTTGCGGACAAGCTTGCCGGCAGGCGCATCTGCATCGTCATCGACGACAAGGACTACGTGCAGATGAGGGAGATTGTCGCAGGCGTGCTGGGGCATGCCACGGAGACCGCGCAGGTCACGATGTGCGGCTGGACCTCCTTCCTTTTGCTCCTTCCCTCGCTTCAGAAGGACCTCGTGGTGGTCCTGAGCCCGCGCGAGCTTGTTGCCGGGTTCGCGGAATTCGAGAAGGGCCTCGCCCAGTTCAGGCGAAGCAACCCCGGCGCGGTCGTCGTCATGAACAACCTGCACAGCCCGGCATCGCCGCAGGCGTGCCTGCTCAAGGGCCTTTGCGAGGCGAAATCCATAGACCACATAGAGCAGGGCTTCACCTATTTCCCGAAGCTCATCCACCATGGCGTCAGCGCGCTGGAAGCCAAGGTATAAAAACGGTTTTGGGTTTAGTGTCTATTGTTCAGAACAGGAAACCCTAAACAGGAAACTCTTCTGGGCCCGTAGTCGATCGGTTAAGACGCCTGCTTGACACCCGCTTTTAGGAAAAGCGGGACCAAAACCGGCTGTTGCAAAACCCTCTCGGGTTTTGGGTGTAAGCCATTTTTGCTCCAGAGAGCAAAAATTAGCAAGTCAGTTTGGTCCTCGGCGAGAACGTCGTTACGTTCTCGCTGCGCCAAGAACGAAACGTCGTTCTTGTGCGTTTTCCTAAAAAGGACAAAATGCAGGAGATGCGCGGTTCGATTCCGCGCGGGCCCAATTTTGCTTCCGGTCTCCAGTTTCCAGTCTTCGGTCTTGCCGGCTGGAAATTTGGGCGAATTGGCCGAAGGCCAATCAGAGCCCAATTTCTTATCCTGGTCTCCCGTCTCGGGCATCCGGTTTCCAGAACACGGTCAGTCAGCTATGTCTTCCCCTGCGGATTTCGCCGGCTTCTCGCGGTACTCCATCACGGCCTTCATGAACTCTACGAAAATGGGTGCGGGCTCCTCCAGCCTGCTTTTGAGCTCTATGTGCGGCTGGGTGGCGACGCCGAATGATTCCTTCCACTCCGCTATCTCAACCACCCCGGACTCGTGCCTGCCTGATATCACTAGCCCCTTGCCCTCCAGCTCGGAAACATAAGCAGGATTGACCTCGTATCTGTGCCTGTGCCTCTCGGAGATTTTGTCCTTCCCGTAGGCCTTGTGCGCGGCAGTGCCTTTTTTCAGCAGGCATTCGTAGGCCCCGAGCCTCATTGTCGCGCCGAGCTTCGTTATCTTCTGCTGCTCGGGAAGGAGGTCTATCACGGGGTGCGGCGTCTTCTTGTCGAACTCGGTCGAATTGGCTCCCGCGAGACCGCAGACGTTCCGCGCGTATTCGACCACCATGAGCTGCACGCCCAGGCAGAGGCCGAGGTAGGGCACCCTGCTCTCCCTCGCATACTTAATCGCCTTTATCTTGCCCTCGATGCCGCGCTCGCCGAACCCGCCCGGGACGAGCACTCCCTGGTAAGGCGAGAGCACTTCCGCGACGTCATAGACCTTCTCCAGGTCGCTCGCCTCTATCCAGCTTATTTCGAGCGGGCAGTTCACGGCGGCCGCGCTGTGCACGAGCGCCTCCCTCACGCTTATATAAGCGTCCTTCACCGCGGTGTATTTGCCGACAATCGCTATCCGGAGCGGCTTCTCTTTCGGCGAGACGATGCGGGAAACGCGTCTGTGCCACTCCTTCAGGTCCGCCTCCCTGCCTTCCGGCAGGCCGAGCCTCCTTGCGAGGACGCGGTAGAATCCCTGCTTCTCCAGCACGAGAGGCAGCTCGTACACCGTAGAAAGAAGCGGGTCGTCGAAGACCGCATCCTCCGGCACGTTGCAATACAGGCTTATCTTCTTCTTCGAATCCTCGGTGAGCTTCTCCTGCTCGCGTGCTATCATGATGTCCGGCTGGATGCCGAGGCTCTGGAGCAGCCTCGTCGCATGCTGGGTGGGCTTGGTCTTCTGCTCGCCGGCGCTCAGCGAAGGGACGTAGGTGAGCTGCACGAAGGCCATGTTGTTGTGCTCGAAATAGAGCTGCCTCATGGCCTCTATGAAATAGCCGTTCTCAAGGTCGCCGACAGTCCCCCCGACCTCGATTAAGACGATGTCCGCATTATTTTCCGAGCCGACCTTCTGCACCCACGCCTTGATTTCGTTCGTGAGGTGCGGAACGAACTGCACGTCCCTCCCGAGGTACTCGCCCTTCCTCTCCTTCTCGATTATCTTCTGGAAGAGCTTCCCGCCGGTTATGGAGCACGTCCCGGGGAGCGACGTGTTGAGGAACCTCTCGTATGTCCCGAAATCCATGTCCACCTCGGTGCCGTCGTCCAGCACGAAGACCTCGCCGTGGCGGAACGGGTTCATCGTGCCGCAGTCCACGTTGAGGTAGCCGTCGAACTTTATCTGCATCACCTTGAAGCCCCGCGCCTGCAGGAGCTTCGAGATTGAGGA
Organism: Microcaldota archaeon; assembly: GCA_040754495.1. Classification (GTDB taxonomy): domain Archaea; phylum Micrarchaeota; class Micrarchaeia; order Anstonellales; family Bilamarchaeaceae; genus Bilamarchaeum. The sequence goes on along the minus strand of JBFMCO010000050.1, from coordinate 11,741 downwards.
CGAGACTATTCCCTTGCCGAGCCCGGACATTATCGAGCCGGTAATCACGATGAACCTTGTCTTTTTCTCTGGCATAGGAAAAACGTGGCGGACACATTTTTTAAATCTAACAAGGATTTCCCTGCATGCCAACGCTCATGAAAAAGCGCTCGGGAAAAATCGGCCTCCTCCCGGGCACGCCCTTCCATATCGGGGAGCGGAGGAGCGAGAAGACGCGCTTCTGGGTTTTCAGCTACGATGACGCCGGCTTCTATGAAAAGAAGGATGCGACGCTGGCTGATTGCGCCTCCGCCCGCTCCAAGGGGGGCGTCGTCTGGATAAACGCCGGCGGGCTGAGCGAAGCCAGGGCCCTCGAGGATTTCGCCTCGGCCTTCGGGCTCCACCCCCTCGTGCTTGAGGACATCATGAACACGGACCAGCGGCCGAAGCTGGAGGATTACGGGGACTACCTGTATGTCGTAGTCAAGATGCTCGGCCTTGCCAGGGACAACGGAATCGAGACGGAGCAGGTTTCCCTCGTCCTGGGGCCGGATTTCGTCATTTCTTTCCAGGAAAACGGGAGCGACGTCTTCGACCATGTGCGGGAGCGCATCAGGGGCGGCAAAGGCCTCATCCGCACAAGCGGGCCGGACTATCTCGCGTATTCCCTTGTCGACGCGGTCGTCGACAACTACTTCATAATCCTCGAGAAGCTTGGCGAGGAAATCGAGAGCCTCGAGGATGAGCTGATAACCAACCCTGCCCCGAAGACGCTGCGCCAGCTTCATCGGCTGAAGCGCGAGATGCTTCTCATGCGCAAAGCCGTCTGGCCGCTGCGCGAAGTGGTCTCCACCATGGAGCGGGCGGAGTTCTCGAAGCCCTCTCTGGTCCGGAAAGCCACGAAATTCTACCTGAGGGACGTCTATGACCATTCGGTCCAGATAATAGACAACGTGGAGACGTACCGGGAGATGCTCTCGGGCATGGTTGACATCTACCTCTCCAGCGTGAGCAACCGCCTCAACGAAGTGATGAAGTTCCTGACGGTAGTCGGGACTATATTCATGCCACTGACATTCATCGCCGGGGTCTACGGCATGAACTTCCGTTTCATGCCCGAGCTGACCGAGCCCCTCGGATATCCGGCTATCCTCCTCCTCATGCTGATTGTAGGTGTCGTGATGCTTTTCTATTTCAGGAAGAAGAGGTGGTTCTGATGGACCGGAGAGTGCCGCTCGCCTGCTCGATCATCGGTTCCCTGCTCCTGCTTCTTCCATTCGCTTCGATACTGATGTACATACTCATGCCGGTCCTGATTTCGGCACTGACCGGCACCCCGGGCGCCTGCGATGCAGGCGATTCGAATTTGGCCAACGCGCTCTCCGGCCTCTGCAGCAGCGCAAAATCGTTCCTAGGCATAACGGCGATGCTGACAATCATCCTCGCCCCGTTCTCATACCTCCTTGCGGCAGTGCCATTCACTATAGTTATTTTCGGCGACAAAGGTCTGGCAGGCGGGGAGAAGGTGAAGTGGCTCGCTGCCATATGGGTGCTCCCGGGCATCGGGGCCATCCTTTACTATGCGAAGAAATAGCGGCTCAAATCCTGTTCAGCGCGTCCTTGATTTTCTCGATGGACATGTTCGTCGCTATCATGGGTATGCGCTCGCGCTCGGATATCTTCACCGCGAGCCTGTCCACCTTGGACGGGTCTATGTTGTGGAGCACGATTGCGGACGGCTTCGAGGAGCTGACCCTCACCACGACGAGCGGGCTGCGGCCCGTGCTCACCCCGGTGAATATGAAGACGCGCTCGTTCACGTTGCCATAGAGGTTCTGGAAGTACGAGAACGGCATGTCGAGTATGACCTTGATGCTGTCAATGAGGGTGTAGCCGTATATCTTCTTGGAGTCGAGCAGGTCCGCGTTCGTGATTATCTTCCCCTCTATCAAGTCCACGAAATCCTTGAGCGGGATAGAGCGGGCGAACTCGTGCACCTCGAAATACTCGCTGACCGGCTTCTCCTTCTCCCGGAATTTCTGGGCAATCGTCCCTCCCTTGGCCTGGTCTATGTCGAAGAGCGCGTTCACGAACCTCCGGATGACTCCGGTGCCGGGGGATTTCCTCCGGTTCCCCTCGTAGTCGCTGATGGTGGATACGGTTATGCCGAGGTGCTTGGCGAGCTCGACCTGGGAAATCCCGAATATCTCGCGCCATTTGCGCATGGTCGCCCCGGGGTCCTCTGAGAGCGATATCTCGCCCGCGATCTCCATTTTGATTTTTTCCATCAGGCAGATTCAGCGGCCAACTTTTAAATTGATTTCGTCGTCCGTCTATGCCCTATTCGGCAGTTGCGCTCATGGAGCCATTTAAAATCCTAGCCAGCGAAGAAAAGGCATGGCGCTCAACATAATCGCCGATTTCTTCGAGCTCATAAACATACCCATGTTCGACTCGATGACCGTGGTGTTCATCATCTCGTTCATAATATGGGAAATCCCGCGCTCGATCAAGCTGATGGACGAGGAATATACGCGGGGGATATACCCCGAGACAGGCCGCGTGGCTGACTTCTCCCTCTTCTTCCTGGGCGCCCTGTCCATCGCGTTCTTCATGCTCGACAACAACGCCGAACGCATAGTGGCTTTCCTCAAGATACCCGGCGTCACATCCTTCTTCCTCATCCTGATGCTCGCGATACCGCTCATCGTGGCGCTGGGCTTCGGGAAGAGGCTTTTTGCAAGGGTGGACGCGCACAACTCCGTGACGATATTCATCACCCACTCGTTCCTCGACCTCATGCACACGCTATTCCACATCTCGCTCGCGGTGCTCTTCATCCCGGTGCTCGGCTACCTGGCCTTCGGCTCCAGGTGAGATTTTAATATTTCCCCCATAATTATTGATAGGTGAAGTTATGCCTCCAAAGAGAAAGTCGTCTAAGCCAGTGCCGGAGCCGTCGAAGGGCGGATGCTCGTGCGGCGGCAGCTGCGAGTCGGAGAACGCCTACCTGCCCGGATACCTGTTCATGCTGCTCGGCGCCGCAACAGTGCCGGTGAATCTCGGCATGCTCCCCGGCTTCGAGGCCGCCATGGCATGGCCGGTCCTGTTCCTGATAATCGGCGTGGTCGCATTCGCGAGAGTCGCGCTCTGCAGGGGAAAGTCGTAGGCCGCCGGCATCCGGTTTCCTGCATCCCGCAACGCAGGACTAGAGCCCATTTTCTTTTGCGTATTCCACCGCATTCCTGAACAGCCGCAATCCGAGGGGCTCCTTTATCGCCCCTTTCACCCAGTACGGGCAGTTCTCGACGATATTGAACGCCTCCGGGTGCGGCATCATGCCGAATATGCGGCCGGATTTGTCGCAGATGCCGGCCACGTTCTCCACCGAGCCGTTCGGGTTCCACGGGAAGCCGGCCAAATTGCCCTTCTCATCCACGTACTGGAAGACCACCTGGTTGCTCTTTTTCAATTCATCGAGCACGGCCCCGTCCCTCGGTATGAACTTCCCCTCACCGTGCCGGACCGGGACAAGGATGAAGTCAAGGCCCTTCGTGAAGACGCATGGGGATTCCCGGTTGGCTTTGAGGATTACCCACCGGTCCTCGTAGTGGCCGGAATCGTTCGTGGTCAGGCTCACCTTCTGGCGGAAATCCGGCTCGGGGAGCAGGCCCATCTTCACCATGACCTGGAAGCCGTTGCATATGCCGAGGACGAGCTTGCCGGCCGCGATGAACTCCTCGAGCGGGCCGCGCAGGCGGAACTTCATCTTGTTCCCGAACACCTTGCCCGAGCCCAAATCATCCCCGAAGGAGAATCCACCTGGTATCATCAGCATGTTGTAGCCCTCGAGGACCTTCGGGTTGTCAAGCACGGCGTTCAGGTGCATTATGTCTGCCGAGCCGCCGCTCTTCTCGATGGCGTATTTGCTCTCGTTCTCGCAGTTGATGCCGTATCCATAGAGGACAAGGGCCCTGAGTGGCATGGTTAGTGATTGCGATGAAGGAATAAAAAAGAGGCGCATGGGCGCGTTTCAGCCGGCCCTGGCCTGCCCTATCGCATCCATGAGCGCGGGCGTTATCGCAGCATACCCCTTCCCGTTGAGGTGCGAATCATCCGGCGATGCCGCGTATTCCGGCCTGAGATTGCCGCTCCCGTCCGCAAGCGCCCCGTAGAGGTCCAGGACGTAGATGCCATCGTGGCTGGCCGCGAACTGCGAGAGCCATTCGTTGTATTTTTCGTGGTTGTAGCGCATGCCCGGCGTGGTGGATGATGCGAGCTGGGGCAGGGCGTTTCCCACAACGAGCTTCCTCCCCCGCTTCGTGACCGCCTCCTCATAGACTGCCTGCACGTACTGCTCGTCCTCCGCGAGGCTCTCGCCGGACTCGGACCCGAAATCGACGAAGCACAATTTGAAGAACACCACTCCGGAATCGTATTCGTCGAGCGCATCCGTAGCCGAGCCCGCTATGTCCGGCGGTCCGGCCACCTCCATGTACCTGATGGAGTTGCCGCCGTAAGTGCCGTTGTAAGTGCCTGTGGCGTCGTCGTATTCGAGGCCCATGTACCCGGCCCAGCCATAGCCGACCGACCTCCCCAGAAGCAGCACCTCGTCATTGCCCGGGCCGGCATCCCCGCCCGGCACGGTGCCGCCCGCATCCGGAGGCGCTTGCGACGCTGAAGGCGTTTCTGCCACGGAATCCGCCTGCGGAGCGGCATCCCCGTCAGCCCCAGTGCCGCCCTCCCCAGCGGCCGGCGCATCGGGCGGACTCTGGGTTCCGGCCTGGCTTTCAGGGGCTTCTGGCGCCTGCTGGCCTGCGCAGCCCATGAAAAGCACGGCAAGCACGATGAGCGCAACGGCCTTCATTTCACACCTTCTTGAGCCCCTTTATCCTCGCGAACTTGGCCGGCGCGCGCGAGTATATGAGCGCGTCGTTCGCTATGCAGATGGCCGCGGTCAGCACGCTGTCGGTGATTTCGCCGCCGTCGCCGCGCTCGCGCAGCTCGTTCATGATTTTCGCGACGTTCTGGGCGGCCTTGCCATCGAAAGGCAGTATCGTCACGTTGGCCGCGAAGGCCGAGACCACGTCCTGCTTGCTAACCGCCTCGTGAAGCTGCATCAGCGTGAAGCTGGTGACGCAAATCTCCTCCCGGTCCGCGTAATACCCGAGCTTCTCTATGGTCCCAGGGTCTCCCCTAAGGAAATCGAGCGCGGTCTCGAAATCAAGGCATATCTTTTCCATTCCGACCTACCTGTTCCAGACCATCTCCCGCTTTATCTTCTCCACGGCCCTACGGTTGATGTCCTGCTCCCCTATGCTTCCTGCCAGGCTTATGATGCTGCCGCTTTCCCTGCGCTCCTTGAGAAGATGGCGGAACAGCTCGGAAAAGCTCATGTTCTTGGACTTCTTCAGCTTGTACAAGTCGGCGTATACGTCGTCCATTATCGTTATTACTTTAACCATCTTTTCCCCCGTTGTGCATGGATTGCCACTCACAATACGACCATCGCACCATGCGATTTCCACAATCGTACTGGAAGCGATAAATGTATTCACTAAATGCATTTAAATTTTTCCCTCGAAAATCGTAACTTTGTTTTTCTCTCTAGTTATTTGTGTCTCTTCTTCTCCGCCGTCAAAACAAATCTATTTAAATCGCCGGAGCGCCTTCTTTCCACTCTCAAATTCATGAGAGAAAACCCATGAAAACCAAAGGCGACCAAAGAAAAAGGTGAAAAAATGGAAGACCTTGTAAGATCCGTGGTAGGGGAAAACACTCCGCAGGCTGAGAAGCAGTCTTCGGACGCGATGAGCTCGGAGAGCATCAAGATCGTGACCGTCGGTGTCGGCGGCGCAGGAAACAACACGATCAACAGGCTCATAAAGAGCGGCGTGAAGGGGACCGAGCTTGTGGCCGTGAACACGGACAAGCAGCACCTCAACATAGTCCATGAGAGGGCCAAGAAAGTGCTCATAGGAAAGTCCGTCACCAAGGGCCTCGGTGCGGGCGGATACCCGGACATCGGCGCGAAATCGTGCGAGGTGGACAGGCCGCTCGTGGAGAGGGAGCTCGAAGGAGCCCACCTTGTCTTCGTATGCGCGGGCATGGGCGGCGGAACCGGCGGCGGCGCAGCCCCGATTATCGCCCAGATCGCGAAGGAGCAGGGCGCCATCGTAGTCGCGATGGTCACCTACCCGTTCGCTCTCGAGCGCGCGAGGAAGAAGAGGGCTGATGAAGGCATCAAGTCGCTCAAAAAGCACTGCGACTCGGTCATCATCCTGGACAACAACAGGCTGGTCCAGCTGGTCCCGAACCTGCCCATGGCAGAGGCGTTCGCTGTTGCTGACGAGATTCTCTCTAGGGCAATCAGCGGCCTCGTATGGACAATCACCCAGCCGTCGCTCATCAACATAGACTTCGCGGACGTCCGCGCCATCATGGAAGGCGGAGGAGTCGGCTTCATCGCAGTCGGCGAGGGCAAGGGCAACGACAAGGTCAAGGCAGCGGCCGAGGGAGTCATAAAGAACAGGCTTCTTGATGTGGACTTCGAAGGCGCGAAGGGCGCGCTCATCCACATCACCGGCGGCAGCGACCTCACGCTCGGCGACGCAATCAAGGCCGGCGAGATGGTCACCGAGAAGATGGACGCCGAGGCCAACGTCAAGTGGGGCGCGAGAATAATGCAGAACTACGAGGGCAAGCTCGAAATCGTCGCGATAGTAACCGGCGTGAAGGGCGCGTCCGTCGCAGGCTCTACCGTCTCCGAGGAAGAGGCATCCCACGTCCCGGCCTACAGCCAGGATCTTGAGGTGCTCGGTTAGAGCACCTCGAGAGCTGGGGAACGGCAGTTCCCCGGACCTCGAAGTGCTCGGCTGAACGTCCAATACAATTTTTTATTCTTCTTTATTTTCTCCTCTTTTTCATTGCGGCTCGAAACTGGCGCTCCTGATTCCGTAGAAGAAAAGTTTCCTCCCGGTCTCTTCAATCGCCGCTCCGCTCAGGCACCGCCCCCTCAGCTCTTCCGCTCCTTTCGGAACGAAATCCCCCACGGTCCTTATGCCTGCCGCCTCAAGCTCCGCGCCTGTTCCATCGCTGAGGGAAAAGATTACGAACGTGAGGTCGAGGACTGTTTTCGGGAGCTCGCCAGGCGCGAGCTTGGATAGGCGCACGGCCACCCCGGCCTTCTCAGGCTCCATCCCGCTCCTTATCTTCTGCCTCAGCAGGCGCCTGTCGCTATAGCAGTCCACGGCCTCCCTCTCCGCGGTCGCGAGGCCGTCCGGCCCGAGCATCCTCGCCATAGCTATGAGAAGCCGCCTCTGCATCGGCTTGGAATCGTCTATCGCGCACCTGAGGCTGACATGCCTTCTCCGCTCAGTCTGCATGAAAAGCATAACGTCCGCCAGCATTAAAAAAAGCAGCATCCGGAATTGCTTCATGAAGCTCAAGGTCATCCCGAACCCGAAGAAGCCCTGGGCCAGCGAGCTTGCCAGGGAACTCACCGAGCGCATATCCAGCGACAGCGGGCACAGGATTGTGGCGAGAGGGGCCGATGCGACAATCTGCATCGGGGGCGACGGGACCATCCTCTACGCGAACCACCGGTGCCGCCTGGAAGGCGCCATCCTTGGCATAGGCAGCGACAAGAGCTACATATGCCAGCTTCATCGGGACGACTGGAAGGGGAGGCTGGAGGCGCTGCTCGCTCGTCCCGGAAGGGAGAAAGTCATGACCGTGGAGTGCGTGCTCGGCCAGGAAAGGCATGTGGCGCTGAACGACATAGTAGTCCATGCCACGCACTACCGCGTCGCGGAGATGACAGTATCCGTCGAGACTGGAAACGGGAAACAGGAAACCCAATTCGAGGGCGACGGCATGATTATCTCGACCGCCCTGGGCTCGGCCGCATACGCATATTCGGCCGGCGGGGCCAAATTGGGCCCAACAGAAAGGAAAATAAGCCTAGTCCCCATATGTCCTTACAAGCGCGCTTTCTCCCCGCGTGTCCTTCCGGAGGACGGCTCGGTCTCGATAACCGTCGGAAGCGACTGCGCATTCATTACGGATGGCATCTTCGTCCGGCGGCTTCGGAAAGGGGAGCGAATCAGCGCGCGCAAAGGCCCCGGCCTGCTCTTCTTCGAAGGCGTCGGGAGGACGTTCTGACAAGGGAACCGCGGTTCCTTGGGAGGTAGCTTTTATGATCAGCAAGGATGAGATACTCAGGCGCGGTTATGTGGACGTGAAGGTTTTCGTCTCGGGCCTCAGGCAGAGCCACAGGCTCACCATCGAGAGGCAGAAGACCGCCCACGGCATGGTGCCATTCCTCGTGTGCAAGTACTACATACCCACGACCGAGCTCGTGCGCCTCGCCGAGGAGCTCCAGCTCCCGCTCAAGCACAAGGATACGGTCGTCTTCCCGAAGGGGAAGATGCCGACTCATTTCGCCGAGAAAATCGAAGGCGGAAAAGAGGTCGTCGCGACCGTTGAAGCAGACACGGTCGAAGCAGAGGTAGAGGAATAGCATGGAGAAGGCCGAGGAGGTCCGGACACTCCACATACCAATCGGGACAATGGCCCTCGAAGGCCTGCTCGGCATGCCCAAGCGCCCGAAAGGCATCGTCATATTCGCCCACGGGAGCGGAAGCAGCCGCCTCAGCCCGAGGAACAATTACGTGGCCAACCTCCTGCGTACGCGCGGATTCGCCACCCTCCTTTTCGACCTTCTCAGCGAAGAGGAGGATTACATCTACGAGACCCGCTTCAATATCCCGCTGCTCGCGCAGAGGCTCGTGGCCGTGACAGAATGGCTGATGAAGCAGCCGGAAGCGAAGGGCATGCCCATAGGCTATTTCGGCTCAAGCACCGGGAGCGCGGCGGCCCTTGTCGCGGCTTCGCAGCTCGGGGCGCGGATAAAGGCCGTGGTCTCGCGGGGCGGAAGGCCGGACATGGTGATACCGGTTCTCTCGAAGGTGCGCTCGCCCACCCTGCTGATAGTGGGCGGCAGCGACGACGTGGTAATAGAGCTGAACCAGCAGGCATACCTCAACCTCCAGTGCGAGAGGGAGATGTCCATAATCCCCGGCGCCGGCCATCTGTTCGAGGAGCCCGGCGCGCTCGAGGATGTGGCTGACCAGGCGGCCAAATGGTTCAAAAAATACCTGGTTAAACGCCGATGAGAGATGCAATGGCGAAAGCGGCCGCGGCCCCGGAAACGAGGGAGAGCGCCGCAAGCGCGATGTCGTAAGCCATGGGCGCTCAGCCTTTAAGCTCCTCCTTCAGGAGGCGGACCAGCTCGTCCCCGATTCTCGCCTGCGCCTCCTTGGTGGCGGCACCCAGATGCGGGGTAAGGACGACGTTGTCCAGCTCGAGGAGCTTCCCGGAATACGGCTCGTGCCTGAACACGTCGAGGGCGGCCCCGGCGAGCTTCCCGCTTTTTATGGCGTCATAAAGAGCGTCCTCGTCCACCATCTCCCCCCTCGCGGTGTTTATCACGATTGCGCCATCCTTCATCTGCGCTATCGTGTCGCGGTTGATTATGTTCTTCGTGCTCTCGGTCAGGGCGGCGTGCAGTGATATCACGTCTGCGTGCGCGAGGAACGAATCGAGGTGGTCCACGAAGGTCGCTATGTCATCCTCCCTCCTTGGCGGAGGGTTGTAGGCTATGACCTTCATCCCGAGCGCGTGCGCCTTCCTGGCAACAGCCGCCCCTATCCTGCCATATCCGATTATGCCGAGGGTGCTGCCTTCGATTTCCCTGCCCGTCAGCGACTTCTTCTCCCATCTGCCGCCCTTCATCTGGTGGTGCGCCTTCTGCACGTTGCGCAGCGCGCCGATGATGAGCCCTACTGCCAGCTCCGCCACGGCGTTCGTGGACGCCCCGGGCGTGTTCAGGACCTTTATGCCCTTCTCGACGCAGGCCTCCTGGTCCACATTGTCCAGGCCTACTCCGGCCCTTGCTACAATCCTGAGCTTCGTGCCTGATATGAGCGCCCTCGTCACCGTCGTTGCGCTCCTCACTACGAGGACGTCGGCTTCAGCCAGGGCGGCTTTCAGGTCCGCCGGCCTGTACGAGACCTCCCCAAGGGCCCTTATGCGGCCGACCACCTCATCTTCCATCTGGTCCGCTATGACTATGCGCATGAGTCTCTCTCGTGCCGAAGGTATTAATCGCTTGCGGCATTAGGCCTCCCTAATAATTTGTATCATATACACATTGTAACAGAAATCCCGTGTAATTATGCACAAACTTTATAAATTTCGGGATTTTTTTCACATGGTTTTGCTCGAAACATATATATATCACCTAAACCGTAGTTCCTATCGGTGGGGGGATGGTTATGTTTGGCATACGCCAGAACCGTTCGAAGATGAAAAAGAAGCTAATGGGGCTGACAACTGAACTAGAGATGTATGACGACCCGATGAGATACGAGGTCGTCGTGGATGCCGCCTCGCAGCTGCGCACCCTCCTCAGGGAGGAGGAGCTCTCCCTGACTATGGGCGAGAAGCTGCGCGTCCTGAAATCGGTCACGAAGGCCAAGGTCAGGGCGTTCATGGGCGGGCCATCGGACAACTACAGGACGTTCAAGACGCTGGACGCCATAAGCGGCGATCTTGTCCAGCTATTGTAAAATTGGTGATGGGGATGAAACAGGTTACCATAGTGTCAGAGGACAGGGTGGGCTTGCTTGCCGACATATCATATGTGCTGGGCAAGTCCAGCGTCAATATCGAGGGACTGTCGGTTGACGTGCTCGGGGGCAAGGCGGTAATAGGCCTTGAGGTCAAGGACCCCGGAAAGGCCCAGGACATCCTCTCCCGCAACGGCTTCCAGACCACGCCGCCGGAGGCCATCGTCATCCGCGTCTCGAACGAGTCGATGGACAAGATAACCGAGATGCTCGAGACCGAGAAGATATGCGTGACCGCGCTCTCGATGCTCTCGCGGGACAAGACGGACGGCATCTTCGCCATCAACGTGGACAAGCCGCGCAAGGCGCACAGGATGCTCGGCCCGTTCATGATAGGGAACACGCCGCAGCCCGAGAGCTACTACTAGGTCGTTATCTTTTCCATCATCTTCTTCTTTTCCGCGTCTTTTATCTCCATGGCGATTCTTCTGCCGAAGCTCACGCTTTCCCCGAAAAGATAGCCCGAATACGGCGTGAATCTTGTTCCCGGGGAGCCGGGCATCCTGAGCGACACGTCGAAGCAGACGAACTTCTCCCCGTCGTCCTCGATGAAAGCGCCCTGGAGGGCAAACGGCCCGATGATGCCGTCCCTGTACTCCTTCTGCACTGCCGAGACGAACCTCTCGCCTATGTCGAATGCCTGCTCAAGGAGGGATTCCCTGAGCGTGCAGGCGATATGCCCGACCTCTATGGTGGAGGGCTGCTGCATGCGCAGGAGCTCGAGCTGCGCGTCCGCGGGCATCCTGAGGAAGCCGTCTATGTTCGTCTGCCTCCTCGTGTCTATGCCGAGCAGCTCCAGCTCCTCATGGACCGGCGAATAGAAGAAATTCAGGTTGAAGTGCGCTCCGACTATGTACTCCTCCACGGTCGCTCTTGCGAGCCGCTCCTCGCTCGTCTTGCCGGCGCGGAGGAGCGCCTGGCTCCGCTCCTTGTATTCCTCGTAGCTCCTTGCAAGGAAGAACGCCCGCTCGTACGACCTTTTGGCCTCGCTCGCCTTCACGATGCAGAGCCGGTCGATTTTTTCCGGCGAGCTTATCTTCTTCGGCGTCCGGACGCCCGCCTTCTCCATGA
>JBFMCO010000049.1:0-11137 GCA_040754495.1 Microcaldota archaeon | reverse complement strand
CTGGCCTCCTCCGCCTTCGGCTGGCGAGACGCGTCCGGGCACGACTTCGCCGCCTCCGGCACCCGGCCTCCCGCCTTCGCCTGCTGAAGCCCTTGTGGGAATCGTGCCGCCGATGCCTTCAGCCGCGCCCTGCCCGCCGAGCGTCTGCGGCTGTGCGGCTTCCTCCACCGGCTGCGTCTGGCCTACCGCGGCCCTCATGACCTGCGGCCTCAGCATGCCCTCTATCTGGCCGGCGGCCCTCTCAAGGGCCCTCGTCGTGAACGGGTCGAGCAGTTCGTATGGCGTGTCGCTGCCGACCGCGGTCCTGAACGCCTCCCTGCCGGCAATCCCGCGCTCAGGGTTGCCTATGAGATTGTCTATCATGTCAGCTATCGGCGCGGTGCGCGCATCGCCCCTTATCCTCTCAAGCATTGCGCGGGCCGAAGAGCGCCTCGCAAGCGCCTGCGCAGGAGCCCCGTCCGGCACGAGCAAGTCCGCAAGAATCTGGCGGAGCCCGAAAGCGTCCGCGAGCCCTGCCGAATCCACCTCCGGCCTCGTCGTCCTCGGCCCGCCTCCTCCAGGCCCGCGGGTCGGTGATGTCGGAGGCCTCGGGCCTTCGGCAGCCAGCATCCCGATTGCGCCTTCAAGCTCCGCCCTCGCGAAGGGCGTGAGCTCCCCGGTCTGCAAGGCTCTTGTCAGGTTGAGGTATGTCGGTCCGCCGCCTACCCTTACGTTCGCGGCGAGCTGGCCGATTCCGACGCGCACCGGCTCCGGGAGCGCGGCAAGCTCGGCCTCGGCGGCAGTGCGCACCGCGGCGTCGCTGCTCCTGAGCCTGGTAAGGAGGTCGAACAATCCGTCCGGCCTCCGCACCCTGGCCGCGACCGGCTCTTCGGCAGCCACGCGCGCGGCCTCGCGGACAGGCGAAACCTCGGCGAGGGCGGTGCTAAGCCTCGCCCTCGGCGGGGCGGTGAAACCCCGGTAGGCGAGCGATGAGCCTATATGGACAATCGGGAAAAGCCCCATTCCGGCCATGAGCACGGCTTCCCTCATGAGCGCCTCCTTCCTGACCGGGTCTGTCTCGCGCTGGGCCTGCCGGTAAAGGTTGTACGCGCCGATTTCCATGTACCCGCTCATGCCAAGCCCTACGGCGAGCGCGGTCCCGCTGAATGCCCTGCTGACGCTCGAGTATCTGCTGGCGGTGAGCAGCAGCTGCTCCGCCCTCGCGATGTTCCCTGCAAGCACCATTGCCTCTCCACCGGTCCTTGCCGTGGTGGCAAGCCCGCGGAACGCGGCGCCCACGCCGGCAAAGCCCAGCGTGACTACGGTCAGCCCGAGCATGGCCCACGATTCGGCAGAGGCATGGCCGTCCCTCCTGTACTCGGTCGCTATCTGGTCTATGGACATCCCTATGAATATGCCGCCCGAGATGAACGGGCCCACGACCGGGATGAACGCGGCCGCTATGCCGACCACGATAAGCGCGACCTTTGCGATGAACCTGTTCCTCTCGGCCCTCCTCTGCATCTCCTGTATCTGCGCCTGCGCGTCCGTGAACTCCCTCTGCGCCCTTGCCATGAGCGATTCGCGCTCGGCACCCGGGCTCATCCGCACGGCCTGGTCCTCAAGCCTCCACGCAGCGTAAACCGACTGGCGGACGCTGCGCTGCTCGGCCCGGTAATCGTCGAGCACCTGGCTTGTCGCGTCTGAGGGCACCGCGAATATGGAAACCTCAATCTGCACGGTCCCCTGGAGCCTGCGCTGCATCCTCTCCGCATACGCCTGCGGGTCGCCGCTGACGCTTCCGAAAAGGAGCTCCCTGAAAATCTGGTGGTGCGCGTCAAGGTACGGCTGTATCTCCATCTGCTCCTGCTGGAGCCGGAGAGCCGGGAAGAACCTCGGGTCCGGGCGGTCCGCGTGCGAAGCGCGGTGCGCCGCGGAAACGTAATAGAAGTTGAGCACGTTCTCGGCCCAATAAGTCTGCAGCGCGGAGCCGCGCGATTCTATGGCCCGGTCGTAGAGCCGGACCGCGTCCTCGAACCTGCCTTCCCTCACCGCGGTGCGGCACTCTTCGAGCAGGCGCTTGCACTCGTCAAGCAGCCCTACCGTCCGGTTCCGGATGTCTCCGCTCTCCCCTGCAATCGCCTTCCTGTACTCATCGTTCAGCCGGACTTCCTCGCCGACCTGCGCCATGCCTATGGATATCCTGCGCTCGCGCTCCATCGAGGAAACCAGCGAGGCATAATCGTCGAGCGCGGACCGTCCGCCCTCCACCGTCACGACCTCCTCGGTCGTATACCTCATCGCGTTGAGCCTTGCTATCGTGGAGGTCCTCTGCGTCTCCAGCGTCTGCCTCGTCTGCGTGAGCGTCCCGGCTGCGACCTCCTCCTGCCTCTCGCGCGTGTTGCGCGCAAGGGCCTGCGCCAGGTCCACCTTGCTGGCACCGCTGTCCACAAGCGCCCTTATCTCAGCGAGCCGCCTCGCGTCGTTCGGGAGCGCCTCATAATTCGGAAGCTGGCCGAGGAACCCACCCATGGAATTCAGCTGCGTGATGGCGGAGTCTATCATCTGCATCCTGGCCGCCCTCTGGGCCACCAGCCAGAACCTGCCGCCCGCCATGCCCTGCGTCCCCTCGTCATACCTTCCGAAAATGGCTTCAAGCGTCCTGTTGTATCCGCTCACGTCGCCGTTGTTGGCCGCGGTCTCGAGCTGGGTGAAAAGCTGCGCGAGCGTCGGGCCGCTCCCCAGCGACGTGTCGCGCGCGTGCCTGGTCTCGTAATCGCGGACAATCGCGAGGTCGATATAGACCGGCGTCCGGTCCTGCGCGTAGCCGAGGAGGAGCCGTCCGGCAGGATGGCCGGAGGCCAGGGGCGTTTCGCCCATGTACATGCTCCTCTTCTCGGCATAATTGCTGATGAGCATCTCGCACTCGGCAATCCTCATGGTGGCGGCCTCGAACATCCTGGCTGCCGCCTCGCGCCTTTCCGGCGCCGTAGCATCACTCTCCATGCGGATGGCGTCCAGCATCCTCTCGCGGCCCTCCCTGAATCCGGCGCCCTCGCGCCTCGCGAGCTGGTACCTCCATCCTGCGCTGCGCGCGGGAACGGCAGGCTGCCCGCCCTGCGCGGGGATTGCGGCGGCCGCCTCTCCGTAGAACTGCTTCACGTACCGGATAATCCTGAATGCGCCCTCGAAATCCCCCTGTGCGGCGCGGTCGCGCGCTGCCTGCAGGGCGGCATCTATCCTGTCCTTCCCTATCGTCCAGCGGTTCGTCCTCGCCAAGTCCGCGAGCCTTGTCGCCTCGAGGTCCACGGCGTTGCGCTGGGTGGAGGCGAAGCTCTCCATGAATAGCGTCTCTGCTCCCCTGCCCTCCACCTGGGACTGCCCGGCGATGAACGCCCCGAGCGCCCGCTCCATGCCTGAGCCGTCGTAGCGCGGATTGAGGGACTCGATTTTCCCGCCGCGCCGGACGCCCAGCAGCTCCACCGAGTCGGCGAACATGAGAAGCCGGAGCATCGTGCTCTGCGCCTCCTGGAAATTCCCCTGCCCGACCAGGCTCTCGACATGCTCGATTGCGCGGACGGCAAGCTGCTTCTGCTCCAGCCTGCGCCCCCATCCCTCGAGGCGCTGCCTGAATTCCGTCGTCTGCTGGGAGAAGTTGTATCTTGTGAGCGCGTCCTCGAACCTCTGCCTCGAATCCACCCCGCGCATCTGCGCGTCGAGCGCGGCCTCCATCTCGGATGAGCCCGTCCAGTCGCGCCCCCTCCTTGCACTCACCATCGCCGCGTACTGGGAAGACATGTCGAGCAGCGTGCGCACGCCCTCGATATCGCCGCGCTCGAGCAGGCGCCTGGCTTCCGCCACAGCATCGTTTATCCTCTGCGCCCGCTCGCGCGCAACCCCTCTCCCGCGGACCGGGTTCTCGCTCCCGAGCCGCGCGATGTCCGCTGCAAGGGCCGCTACGCTGATGTCGTTTGCGAGCCTGCTCGCGAGCACCGGAGTGAGCTGCCCCCTCGCCGCGAGGAGTTCCATGACGAGCCGGTACGAGTCCGGCGGAAGATAATCAGAGCCCCTCCTGCGCACGGCTGCCGCCGTCCTCTCGAGAATGCCCATAGCTACCGCAAGGCCCGCAAGCTCCCTCTCCCCCCTTGCGAGGGCGTCGAGGGCCTTCTGGCCGAACCATTCCGCGGTCCCTTCCCGGACAGTCCTGGCCGTGCCCCTCAGCTCCACTGCGGAGCTTCGCACCTCGTCCTGGCGCTGCTCGGAGGATAGCAGAGGCTCCTGCCCGCTCAGCATCCTGTACCTGTTCTCGATTTCGCGTACCTCCTGGTCCGTGACATCGCGCACAGCGCGCTCGTTGCGCAGCCTGACAAGCAGCGCGTCGATGTCGCCTCTCAGCGTCTCGAGAAGCGCCCTCGTGCGCTCCTGCGCGCCCAACTGGCCTATCCTCGTTTCGAGGTCCTGCCTCCAGCCGGTGAGCAGCGCGACCCTCTCCTCGCCCAAGCCCCGCGAGGCGGATTCTATGAACCTCCTGAACGTCGCAATCTCGCGCTCGTCCGCCCTCGCGTCCCTCGCGGTGTAGGCCTGCGCGGCCCTTGCATCAGCGGTCGTCCCCTTCCTGACGCCTCGGTCTATTATGAAGTTGACGACCCTGTTCAGCTCCCCTTTTATGGCAATGTCATCGACGTTGTAAGTGGTGCCGAACTCGAAAATGAGGCGGCCTGCACTGAGAACTGTCTCGGCCCTGCGGGAGTTCGCGGTCCCGATGTCGAACAGAACTACTTCCATCGAGTCGAGCAGGTCGGTCCAGGTCTGCTCCCCGTTCTCGAGCCCCGGCGGGACGCCGCGTATCGCTATCCCTAATTCCACCTCGTAGATGCGCCCGAGGAACGCCATCATGGCCGTGGCCGACTCCAGTATGCGGAGCGCGTCCGTGCTCCGGTTGTCATCGCTCGCCCGGAGCGCCTGGCGGAGGATTCCGCTTATGTAGTCTATCTCGTTGTTGTAGCGGTCCTGCAGGATGGGCACGCCAGCCTGGCGCATGGCATCGAGCACGCGGATGCGGCTCTCGATTTCGGCCCGGACGTCGCCCGGCACCCGTATCACTCTCGACGCCTGCTGGAGCTGGGCAATGGTCGCCGCCGCCTGCTCGCGCTGCCTGCGGAGCCCCTCGCCCTCGTCAGCCACCCTCGGAACGACCGCCTCCCGCGGCGCTTCCACCGCCTCTTGCCCCTGTCTTTCGCGCATAGCCTGGCCAGTCATAGGAACACCTCATGAGTATATCTTGCAGAGCACCACGAAATCCCTGAGCCTCCTGATGCGGCCCTTCTCGTCGCTCCTGCCGCGGGCCTTCTCGGCATCCTGCTTCCACGAGAGGAGCATGTCGCGGAACCTCCTCATCTTCACGACTTCCGGATACATGCTGTCCGGCTTGGTCTCGGCGGAGTCCCATCTTGAGAGGAAATCACCGAGCGTCCTCAGCGTCCGCTCGACTTTTGCCAGCGTCTGCTCCTCAAGAGCAGCCGTGTCCGCCTTCACAGGAACCTTTTTCACAGAATCTTTCGCCCCTTTTTTAGGCATGCCAACACCGGTAAGGATTCGCCGGGCAAGTTTATATAATATACTAAGATACCTCAGGCGGGCAAATGGGTTTCGGGTCTCCAGTTTCCGGTTCCGATGCTCCGTGTCCGGGTTTTATTCAAAAACAAAACTGGAAACTGAAAACTGGAGACCACCTACGAAGACAGGAAATATAGAAGAAGAGAAAAAAATTACCTGGACGAGGCTGCAGGAGCGGCCGGTGCAGGCCTCTGCTGGAGGCTGCCCACGTACTGCCTCACATAGCTCTGGATGTTCCTGGAAGCCTCCATCATGCCCGGGCCGTCGGTCCTCGAGGGCCTCACCACCATGGCGGGACCCTCGCCACTCATCGTGAATCGGTAGCCCCTCCTTATGGAGACGTCGGCCTCCCTCGTGCTCGTGAAGAACGAGTAGACCTGCGCCTTTATGGTGCCCTCCATCCTCGCCCTGTCGTTCCCGAAGCTGTTGGCGAGCACTGCGCGCGTAGTCGCGCCGAACTGCCTGTCCTCGAGCAGGACGCTCAGCGCGCCCTCGACCATGTTCCTGAAGGGCTCGTTCTCCTGGTTCTCGTAGAAGCGCCGCACGTCCTGCGAGTATTCCGGCAGCGGGACCCTCGCGGGTGCTGCGGACTGCGCGCCTGCATCGCCTTCCCTGGACTGGCCGTCCGCCGCGTGCAGCGTCTCGGTCTCCCTGTCGAAGAGCAGGCCGTCCACGTTCACCGCCTGCTGTACCAGCGAGCCTGCCCCGGTCTCGGTCGAGAACGGGTTGAATTCGAGCAGTCTTCCGCCCGCGCGCTTGTGCTGGTCCAGCCTCTGGACGAACTCGTCGGCCCTTCCCTGCGTTATGCCGTAGCGTGCAGGCGACCTGAACTCCCTCACGAGGGCGAGTATGTCCGGCTGCGCCACGAGGACGTCTATTGCGGTGTCGGTCTGGAGCTGCAGCTCCGGCACCTGCTGGAGCACCTGCCTGCGCTCGTACTGGTGCGTCCTGTCCGTGAACCACCCGCGGTTCGCATCCCTGACCGAGTTGAACGCGGCCTCGAGGTCCTCCCTTGTGAGGTCCTGGGTGAGCGGCTCCACCGTCACCGGCGGCTGGGCCTGCGCTCCCCTTGAGACGAGCGCCGCCCTCCAGGCGTTAACGAACTCGTCCCTGTGCGCCTCCTGCAGGTATTCCGGCGAGAGCGCCTCCTGCGCGCAGCGCGGCAGGAGATGGCCTCCGGCATCCGCCCCCTGCATGAGCAGGAAGCGGACGTTGTCCCTCACGGTTATTTTGTAGTTATTGATTATGTCAGCCTCGCCCGGCGTCACCAGGAACCACTCCTGGACCCACCTTGCCCTGTTCTGCCCGCTATTGAGGTAGGCGTAATTCACGGCCGTACCTCCCCTTTCCGCGGCCATGAGCAGGTCCACGAACTGGTCGGACGTGCGCGTGTTCAGCTTGAGGCCGTCCGGCACCCGCCTGCTGCTCACCTCAATCGTGCAGCAGACCTTCATTCCGGGCTGCCACCTCGGGTCCCGCTGGGAAGGCGTGTACGCCTGCAGCCGTTCGCTTGTGCGCAGGCCGAGCCCCTCGTGCTCGCACGTCTGCGGGATCGGCCTCTGCCTCGTGCTGCACGTGTTCGGGTTCTCCTCCAGGTACCTGACGGTGACGTCCTGGCGCAGCGTGGTGCGCTCCTGGAAGAACCTCATGACGTCCGGGTGCTGCTGGAGCCATGTGAGCCTCGCCCTCATGCCGGAATCGTTCTGCTCGGATTCCAGCCTGTGCGTGCCGACGCCGTAGGTGTTCCGGTAGTACGTGTCTCCGCGCGTGGCCAGCCTCGCAGGGATGTCCCAGTTGTCGTGTATCACGAGCTTTATCTCCCTCTCGGATTCGAGGGGCGCAAGGAGCGTCCATGGCATAAGGTACCTGTGCTCGCTCGTGCGGTACGGTCCCCAGCCGGCATTGAACGCCTCGTTCGCCACATACCTCACGGCAGGCGCGGGCCAGGAAGGCGGCCAGTACCATTTGGCCCGCTCCTGACCGGCCATGTAGCCGACCGCCATGGCAAGGACGTACGTCTTCCACGTGACGCCCCAGAGGCCGTCCATCCATCTGGGCGTGCTCCTCCGGTAAGGCGTGCCGTCCGGCCTGCGTCCCGACCTCCTCTGCTTCCAGTTCCTGTAGCGGAGGTCGTCGAAATCGTCCGCGTAAGTCTGCTTGTAGAGCCACAGCCCCTTGTTCTTCCACGACTCGCCGGTGAAAAGCTGGTACCTGATCCAGTGCCATGCGCGCTTCCACTTGCCCTCTTTGTTCGCGCTTCCCGGGGGGACCTCTCCTGTGCGGCCCTCGTAGGTCATCCTCGCGATTACCTTCACAGCGTCGGTCGGGGTTGCGAGGTTCCTGTAGCTCCTTTCCTTCAGGCTCTTTATGGCGACCTGCGCGGCCTTGCGCAGCGGTTCCGAGTGCGCGGTCCTCACCTTGGAGACCTGCTCGCTCAGGAAAGCGGCCGGCACCCCGAAGTGCTTGAGCCCCCTCCCTACGCCGCGCAGCGGCTCCTTGGCTTCCGCCGGCAGCTCCGCCGCTTCCACCGCGGCATCGAATTCATTCACCCTCGCCTCGAAATCAGGAAGCCGATATCCGATTATGTCCCTCACTATCTGCGTGGACGATGACGAGCCCTTCTTGCCCTCGTCCGGCGCGGACGCGTCCACCATCTGCGTTCCGAGGAACACTGGAGCGAACTCCTCCCTCTCGCTGATGAGCGCAGTAGCCTGCTCCACGAGCTTGTCCACGACCGGGTTCGGCAGCCTCGGCGCCATGCGCGCCGGAATATCGTCCAGGGAAACGTTGACCTCGCCATTCGCCTCGAGGAGGGACTTGAAGTGCCGCGCCAGCTCCTTGGCAAGCGCCTGCGGGTTGGAGTCCTTCTCGAAAGAAGCCACCTCTGTTTCGCGCTGGGAAAGCTCCTTCCTCGCCTTCCCGAGCGCGTTCTGGGCGTTAAGCTCCCACTGCCTGGCCTTGTGGAGCTCCTGGTTCGCCTTCGCGACGCCGCCCTCTGCGGCTGCGAGTGCGCCCGTCAGCTCCGCGTCGCCGGGCTTGAGGACCTTCCCGCCTCTCAGCGTTACGCTTCCCTTCTCTTCGGCCTTCTTGGCCAGGCCGAGCACCCTCTGGTACTCGGCCTTTGCGCTCTCGGCCCTGCTTTCAGCGACCGCGACAGCAGCCGTTGCCTGCTCCAGGCCCTGCGTGGCCTGGGCCACCCACTGCTCCGCCTCGCCTATCCACAGCTTCTTCTCCGCCAGGGCCTTCTGGTATCCCTGGTCGTAGCCGATGCCCGGCATCTTCAGCACCGGGTGCATCTCGCCAGTGGGCGTGCTTAGCGCGCTCGCCGCGAGCGAATGGAAGCTCTCGACGGCCTTGTCCGTAGGATAAGAAGATTTCGAGTAAAGCCAGTCGTTTATGAATGCAGCGTCCACGAGCAGGCGCAGCGTCTGCTCCCCGGACTCGGTGAACGTCCTCCTCCACGAGAGGTCCTTGCACACCATGCCGATGAAGTTTCCCTGCTCCTCCGGAGTGCTCCGAAGCCTCATCGCAAGGCTCTCGAGGAAGACGAAGAATGCCTCGTGCGGCCTCGGGACCTCCTCCGGCCACGCCGTGCCGTTCCACAGCGCCACCGCGCCCTTCTTTCCCTTGTCCCTCTCGTCTTCCGCTCCCTTTTTCTTCTTGCGCTCTTCGCCCTCGTCTTCCTCGGCGGTGCCGAGCATGGTGACGAAAAGTACGTCGAGCTCCTGGGCGGTCAGCTCGCCTATCATGAACTCCTTGAAGTGCTTGGCCCTCCTCAGGCTGTCGGCAAGGCCGCCCCTCTTCCTCGCCATGTCCTTGGCGTACTCGGAATCGACCTGCTCGAGCGGCGTCTTTATCGTCCCGTTCGCGACAGCGTCTATGAACTGGTCATTGGTGACGACCTCGCGGATGAGCGCGTCAGCAGTGCCAGCCTGCTCGGTCCTGCTCTGGCCGCGCCTGATGGCGTCCAGGAAATGCCTGTTGAACGTGGTGAGGTCCTCGCCCCTCGTGGCCTTGACGTCGACGTTGGGATTGACCTTCGGGCCCGCGCCGGACTGGGCCTGCTCGCCGTTTCCCTGGAGCTTCTGCCTGGTCTCGTGCCTGATGCGCTCTTCCTCCTCTATGCCGCCCCTCTTCTTCTCCTCCTTGTAAGCCTTCCTCCACGGCGTGAACGGCACGTGCCCCTTGGTCCACTCCAGCGCCTTCCTTCCCCTTCCGGCAGCCGCTGCGCCGCTGTCTTTCGTCTGAGCCTGTTTCATCCCCGTCGTATCGTCTCCCGCCATAACGTCACCTGCCTGAGTCTCAGTATTATGATATTTTGTAGGATTATGTGTCGGCTAGTGTTTAAAAAAGTATTGATTTGTGGTTCTTCGTGCTCTAAGATAAGATGCGCGAAACCATGCGCTCCGGGTCGAAGCGCTCCAAATCGTCATAGCCCTGGCCCACCCCGACATAGATGATGGGGACTCCGGTCGCCTTGTTTATCGAAAGCATGGTGCCCCCTTTCGGGTCGCAGTCGAGCTTTGTAAGTATGACCGCGTCAAGCCCGACCTCCCGGTTGAAGGCGGCTATCTGCTCCAGGATGGCGTTCCCGGCTATGCTCTCCCCGACGTATATCTTCGCGTCCGGCTTTATCACGCGGTCCATCTTCTTTATCTCGTTCAGCAGGCTGATGTTCGTGTCCTGCCTTCCGGCCGTGTCTATGAGGACCGCGTCCATGCCGTGGGCCTTCGCGTAATTCACCGCGTCATAGGCCACAGAGGTCGGGTCGCTGCCGTATTCCCGCTTTATCATCTTCAGGCCGAGCCTCTCCGCGTGCACGCCCATCTGCTCGATTGCCGCTGCCCTGAATGTGTCCGCTGCCGCAAGGACCGGCTTCCTGCCTCTTGCCTGGAGGAGCCTCGCCACCTTCGCTATTGTCGTGGTCTTGCCCGCGCCGTTTATGCCTATGAACATTATTTTCACGGGCTTCTCGCCCGCATCCACCCTCTCCACGATGTCGAACGCCTTGTCGTTGCTCAGGATGGATATGAGCGTCTCCTTTATCGAGCCTGACACGAATGAGTGAAGCTCGCCCTTTTTCACCTTCGAGCCGACAAGCCTGCCTTCCAGCTCGGCCTTTATTCCCTCGGCCACGCCGAGCTCCACGTCCGCCTCAAGCAGCTCCAGCTCCAGGCCATCAAGCATCCCCTTCACGTCATTTTCGCTTATCTCCACTTCCCGCGTTATGATGCTTTTGACCGCGCCCACGAGACCGAGCTTGAGCCTTTCCCTGGGCTTCTCCTCGACGCCTGCAGGCTCAGGTGGTCTCCGGTCCCGGGTTTCGGGTTTTGGCTGGACCGCTTCCGGTTTCGCGGGCGGCAGGGGGGCCGGTTTTGGTTCGGGCACAGCCGCTTCGGGCGGGGCCGGTTCGGATTCTGGCGCAAGAGCCGGGGTCGGTTTTGCCGGTTCGGTTTTGATAGCCGGTTTCGGTGCTTCTGCTTTTGGCTGTGCGGGTTCTTCCGGCTCCGGGACTTTTGGCGGAGCGGTTATTTGTTTCGAT
>JBFMCO010000048.1:0-7271 GCA_040754495.1 Microcaldota archaeon | reverse complement strand
CTCATGCGCAACACCACAGTCTGCATCATTTACAGCTGGGACTACCGGGGTATCTAATCCCGTTCGCTCCCCCAGCTTTCGTCCCTCACCGTCGGACACGTTTTGGATCGGCGCCTTCGCCACTGGTAGTCCTTCCAGGCTCAACGGATTTTACCCCTACCCTGGAAGTACTCCGACCCTCCCCCGTTCCCAAGACCGGCAGTATCCACTGCACGCGTTAGGGTTGAGCCCCAACATTTCACAGCGGACTTATCGGCCCGGCTACGGACGCTTTAGGCCCAATATTCGTGGGTACCACTCGAGGCGCTGGTGTTACCGCGGCGGCTGCCACCAGTCGTAGGCCACTCCCTAACGACTGTCAAAATACACCGTTAAGGGTGTGATTGCCCACACCCTTATTCTCCAAGCTGTTTACACTTGGCAAAAGACGGAAACTAAGTTTCCGCCACTCAGACTTCCCCTGTCACGCTTTCGCGCATTGCAGAGGTTCCGCGCCTGCTGCATCCCGTAGGACTAGGGTCCTTGTCTCAGTACCCTTCTGGGGGCCACCACTCCCATGGCCCCTACGGATTATCGGCTTGGTGAGCCATTACCCCGCCAACTACCATAATCCGCCGCAGTCTCATCCTGGAGCGGACCGGCTCCAATTCACCGGCCGTTTGGACGCCCAAGCATTCCAGCATAGGGCGCCTATCGCGGGTTAGCCTCAGTTTCCCGAGGTTATCCACGTCTCCAGGGCAGATTGACCACGTGTTACTCAGCCGTGTGCCGCCCACCCAGGTGAGTGAGCCGACTTGCATGGCTTAATCGAAGTCTGATAGCAGTACCCTCCAGCAGGATCAACTGGAATTAGTTGATCGTGCTTTATTACACGAATTTGGTACGATCAATTCCCTAAGGAATTGACTTGCACTGGTCATTTGCTCTTGAAGCGTGAGTCAAATCTATTAGTCATAGATTTCCACAAAGACACGCCGCGTTTCCGCTTTGCGTCAGATTAGGCATCCTGGGCAATTGAAAGCGCCAGGACGCGCGAAGGGTATATAGAGATGATGGAGTTTATAAAGGTTCGCTTTCTGACGGAAGATACGACGTGGAAAATTTCACCTGATGACGCCCATCGCCTTCAGCTCCGCAATGCTCGGCATGCCGGGCTGGCCGACGTTGCCGAAGACTTCGGCATGTATGTCGGTCTGGTATGAGGGCATGGGCGCCGACGGAGGCCATCTGGGCGCCAAGCTTGTCGTGAACGCGGGTATGTCCCCGCCGCTGCTGCGGATGGGCTTGAACGGGTCCGCGGTCTGGCCCGTCGGCCTGCCCGACGCATCCGCTACCTTCCATGCATCAGGCTTGAGGTAGGCGGAGGCATCGGAAATGCTCTTGCTGCTGGACGTCACCTGGGCGAACTGCTGGTAACCCTCCCACATGCCCCGCTCGTCCGAGCCGGGATAGACGTGCTCCCTGATTATGGTGTCTACATTCGACGCGCCGCCTATCACGCGGAATCCGGCCTGGTAGTACTGGTCGCGCTCGCGCTCCATCTGCGCGTGGGCTGCGTGCTCGGCCTGCTGGGCCCTCCAGACCTCTGCGCTGTCGCCCCGGGTGCGGGCTTCCCTGAGGGTATCCGCCTTGTCGAACCATGCCTGCCGGGCGCTCTCGTATTCGCTGCGCTCGCGGTCAACTGCCAGGAATGGGGCCCTCGCCTCGCTCTGGGAGGCTTCTCCTATCGGCGCGGCGCTGATTGCGCGGCTGCGGGACTCTTCCACCATCTTCGTGAACGCTTCCTCGGCCGGCACGCTCGAATTTATCGCCCGGATGCGGACCGTGTCGCCGAAGTTGTCGGTTGCGTCCTGCACCTGGAGCCGCTGGAACGTGGCCGCCCTCTCCTGCGGGTCGTGCGTTATCGTGAACTGGTTGATGCCTTCGTAGAGCCTCTCGAACCGCTGTGGGTCGTTCCTCGATTCCGCAAGCCCCTCGAGCAGGGAAAGCGTCTGCGTGGCCTGGTCCGGATGCCTGCCCATGTCCGTGAAAGCGAACAGCGCGGCCTTCTCGGCCCTCCGCTCGCCGGCCTCGTCGCCGGGGACGACGTTCGCGAACAGCTCGCGGGCCGCGGAATAGGACTCCCTCTGGAGCGTGAGCTGCTGCTCAGTGGTGGCAGGCACCTGAACAGCGCAAAGCTCCTGTATGCGCTCGCTGACTGCCTGCTGCTTCTCCGGATTATCGCCGGCAGCGGTTATCATTGCCTGTATCTCCGGCCGCTGCATCACCTCCAGTGGATTCGGCGGCGGCTGCTTGACGCCTTCGAATGTTACCCCCTCCATGATGCTCACGTCGAAGAGCCTCGCATGCGACGCAATCGAAAGCTGGCTTGCGACCAGTAGGCCCTGGTTCTCGGCAGCGAGGAGCTGCGTGCCTGAGAGCTGTTCTGCGCGCGCCATGTTGTCCGAGAACGTCATCGAGTTGGCGTAGATGGAGCCGAAGTTCGTCATCTGCGTGGATTCGGTCGCATAAACCCCGTATGCCTGCCTCGCGAAGCTTTCCAGCGATGCCGGGGCGCGGTCCGGGTCGGCTGCCAGCGTGGTGATGACCTGGTCCTGTTTTCCCGCCTTTACCCAGTCCTCGACAGTCTTCGTCTCGCCACCGATTGTGACCTGCTCCTGGCGGGCCTGGGTGCTGAGGCTGCCGAAGTCCTCGAGCAGCTTTTCGCGCTGGTCCGCAAGAATCTGGGACTGGTGGGTGCGGACGTTCTCGAGTTGTACGTACATATCGCGGCTTACCGCCACCATCTGCTTTAGGCCCTCTATCTGCTGGCCCTGCTGCATCGACTCGCCGAGGCCAAGGGCCCTTGTCGTCTGGGACTCCTGCAGCCCGCCCATCAGTCGCGACATGTCCATCTGTCCGTCCATCCGGACGCTGGTGCCGCTTGTAGCAGATTCCTGCCGCCGCTGGAATTCGGCTTCAGAGACTATCTCGGTGGTTCTCGAGACCGTAGGCGGCTCGCCTTCGCGGCTCGATGGAATCGTGGTCGTGGTAGTGACAATTACCCCTATGCCGCTGTCTGATTCGGATATCTCGCGCAGGTGCGCGACTCCGACGTTTATCTCGGTCCCGGATTCGCTGTCCTTGTATTTTAGCTGCGTCGAGGCGCTGACTTCCACGCTTTCTCCCGTGGACGGGTCCTTCAGCGTCCCGCCTTCAGCCGATGCCCCCTTCTCGAGCTGCTCGTTGTCCCTCACGCCACCGCGGAAATCCTCCTGCTTGCGGGTGATCTCGATGGGCACGAAGAACTGCACGGTGCGGTTGTACCGCTGGAGCTGGTCGAAGCCGCTGTCGCGGATGGAAGCAAGCTTATCAAGGCCGCCCGGCCCCATCGAGCGCACGAGCGAGTCCATGTCGGTGACGCGCTCGCCTGACCCACGGACATAGGTCACCTCGCCGCCAGGGCCCGTCGCCTCCTGCAGCGTGAAGCGGGTGTATACGACCTCGTAGCCCACGACCTTTCCGGTCGCATCCCTTTTCTCCTCTATCTTTGCCTCGACCTCCTTCATCTTGCCGTCATTGACGTCCTTATAGGCGCCGGTGCTCCCGCTCCATTCGCGGAGCTCCTGCCTTGCCGCGTCAACCCCGTTGGCGACCGCCCAGACCGTAGCTGCGGTCTGCACCGCCTGCACGACCGGGGCGAAAGAGGTCCTCGAAAGGATGCCCATGCTGACCGCTTTCAGACCTGCTGCCAAGCCTCCGCTCTGGGACGCGGTTACCGTTCCTTTGACGACCTGGCCTATTGCAGAGTCCTGCATCTTCTTCCAGCCGGTGCCGCCGACCATGCTTATCATCTGCAGCCCCCCGCCCGAGCCGAATTTCGAGCCCCAGCCGCCTTTCACGTCCTTGATGCCTGCGCCTGCAGCCGAAACTCCGCCCTTCACGCCAGCGGCGATGCCGCCGAACGCCGCCCCTTCCTTGAGCGCGGCCTTGTCCTTTTCGGCCATGGCCTTCGGGTTCTTGGCTATGGAGGCCGTCGTAACCGCGGCGGAAGCAATCGAGACCAGGTCGAAGCCGAATCCCCTGCCCCTTGCGGTGTAGCGGATGTATTTCCCCATCCTCGGCGCGCTGAAATCGAACGCGGCGAACGGGTTGCGCCCGGAAAGGTAGAGCGAGCCGACAAGCAGCGTGAATATCCCGATTAGCGGCAGGCAGAAGACCGGCGTCGACGAGCCGATGGGCGGTGGCGGCGGGCAGAAGCGGTAGTTCGCGTATGTGGGCAGTATCTGGTAGGGCTCCTGGGCGCCTCCGCCCGGGAATCCGGATTCCGCGAGCGGGATGTCGTCTATGCTGGAGACTCCCAGCTCGGTGTTGTTCAGCCCCACCGACTCGAAGCATTTGTCGAAGGAGCAGCCGGACGTCGCGTGGCAGTAGAATATGCGGTAGTCGTGGCACGAGCCTGCCCAGTTGTCGAAGCTGAAGCGTGCGATGCCTGAGCCGTTCGAGTAGGTCTTGATGAGCGCGTTCTCGGTGTCGTTATATACGTATATCACGACTGGCGCGTTCTTTATCTCCGTCCTGTCCAGCGTCCCGTTGTAGAATATGACGTCCATCTCGTGGCCGGCCTCGTTGGGCGTGAGGGTCATCTCGCCCTGGGAGTAGCCGGTCAGGTCCTCGCATAGCGGGCATCCGGTAAGGAATACGGCCTGGAGGACGTCCTCTGGGAGGGGCTGGATTATCTCGTATTCAAGGGCCGTGATTACGGCCGCGAGCATGGCCAGCGCGAGGAGCGTTCTCATGTTATCCTGCATTCCACTTTGTAGTTTTTAATCGGTAGGTCGACGCCGCAGAGGGGCTTTTCCAGCGACGAGAGGTCGGCGACGCCGCAGTCCTCCCTCGGGTCCCCGCTGGGCGAGAACATCAGCGGGGCCGACATCTTCCCGGTCGTGGAAGTCTTCGCGTACGTGTAGTTGCCGGTCTCGTCCTGCAGGCAGCACGCGTGCGGCGGCGGGATGCTCGCGATGATGTCGGCCTCCAGGATGCTGAGGTCGCTTATGTTGTATGTCGCGTTCAGCGTGGTGCCGTCGCTCCTGAAGAAATCGCAGTATATCTTCTCGGTCGATTCCGAGCACGGGGTGCAGGGCATCGGTATGGCCTGGTTGGGGCATTTCACCGGGACCTCGTCGTCCGGCGTGGCGGCCGGGAGGCCGAGCTGCTGCTTTGCGAGCGTCAGCGCCTGCGCGTCAGCCGTGCAGTCCACGCCGTTCGGGCACGTCCTGTTGCAGCGGCCCATCGTGACGTCGAAATCCGTGCAGCCGTCGCATTTCACCTGCGTCGCCGGCAGCGCCAGGACCTTGTTGAATATCGTGACGCGCTCGTCCGAAACCAGGCTGCGGCTGCCTTTTTCCACCCCGCAGAACATGTCCGAGTAGCCGCTTCCCGAGACCAGAGTCGATGTGTCCGAGTAGATGATGCCGCCGAGGCCGGCCTTGGCCAGCCTCTTCTGCTTGAGTAAAAGGTTCGAGAGGAACAGCTCTGACTTGCGCTTGTCCCAGCATCCTTCCCCGGTTATGCCGAACTCCGTGACCATTGTAGGCCGCTCCGTCGCGACCATTATGCGCCTCGAGGTGTTCTCGAGCAGGTAGACGATGTTCTCGAACATCTCCTCGTCGCTGAGGGAGCACGAGTCCGTGAACTCCTTCGTGTATTCGTTCGGGTAGTACTGGAACGTCACCATGTGGACCTTGTCCATGACTCCGGGGGCGTTCGTCTCGTTCAGCCGCTCAAGGGCGGCGATATCTAGCGCCACCCTCTCCGAGGCGTTGCGCGAATTCGCCGCGCCGTTCGAGAGGCGCACTGCGATGACGCAGCTCGGGCAGACTCCCTTGGCCGCGCTTATCTTCGCGGAGAGCATGGAACCGCCCGCGAATGTCGATGAGACGTTGTCTATTATGAGCACGCTCGGGCCGCGGTCTATTATGGCATTGCTTATCTGGAGGGAGCCGAACTCGCCCCAGTTGCCCGGCGACGTCAGGTCGATTACGGGCATGATGTTCTCCTTGAAGTACTGCACCTGCTTCTCCTGCATGTATACCGCGTCAGGATAGCCGCTGAAGTCGTAGTCGTCGTATCCTTTGTCGGGCCGGTTCGGGTCGTCGGTGGTGGGGCAGGTCATGTCATAGCTTTCAGAGCCGTAGCCGATGCCGAATCCGAAGCTGGGCTCGCAGACGTCCCCGCTTACGGAGGACGTCTTGGAGGAGCCGGTATAGTTCGTCCGCTGGTCGGGCGAGTAGTAGACGTCCGGGTCGGTAGTCGCGTACTGCTTTGCGATGGTGGCGTAGCTGCACGGCTCGCACCAGCCGAACGACTTGGTGACCGGCACGCCTTGGTCGGAATTGAACTCGCAAATGCCGGTGTCCTTTATGAGGAGGTAATGCGGCACGTAGCGGTAGTTGCCCCAGTCGTCCCCGTCCCAGTGGCATTCTATGTGGTTGTCGCTCGGCGCCCAGTCCCATCCCAGATAGCCGGGTATCATGTCCGGGGGCGTGAACAGCTTGGCCGAATACACCGCGTTCACGACATCGTCCCGTTCCTCCAGCGCATCGCCGCCGTATGCCGGGTTGTTCGGGTCCAGCGTGACGCCCCCGAACTGCTGGACTCCGTTGATGATATCGTAGCTCGGATGGCACTCCTTGTAGAAGTCAGTCTGCTGGAAGCGGCCCTCGCTGAGGAGCGTGTAGCCGATGTAGCCCTGCTGGGTGGAGCCGAAGAAGGACACGTCGTTGGGATACTGCACCACGTCCAGGACCTCGTTCGCGCTGGCGCTCGCAGGGAGCTGGTTGAGAAGCGTGTTTATGAGGTCCTGGCATTCCTGGCTCGTAGCGCCGCTTGCCTGGCATGCGACGAGCTGGCCGGCCTGCTCCTCTGTCGGGACAATCCTCCCGGCGGCTACGAGCTCGTAGACGTTGCCGCCGGAATAAGCGCCCACGTTTATGCTGTCCGCGCCCTCAAGCGTTCCTCCGACCGAGCAGTCCGGGTCCACCGAGACGGTTATCGTGCTGACAGGGAGCCTGTTTATGTGATAGTAGCGCTCGCCGTCCTTGTATCCCTCGAGGTGCTCGTTCAGGCCGGCCGCATCCGTCGGCTTCTCGTTGTCGTGGTAGCTGATATTGGTCCTCTGGCCGAGGCAGCGCTTGGCCGCGGCGTCGCAGCTGCAGCGGACCCATTTGCCGGTCTGCGTGTTCTTGCACAGCATCCGGTTGTAGTCCTGGAAGTTGCAGTAGGCCGAGGCG
>JBFMCO010000047.1:0-4170 GCA_040754495.1 Microcaldota archaeon | reverse complement strand
TCGCAGGCGCTGAGCGGCACCAGCGACCCTCCGGCATTCACGGACGGCCAGGAGCGCTATTCCCGGGGGAATGCCACGTCCGTCACGATATCCCCGATGACGAATTTCGGCTGGCTCAGGTTCAACGCGAATGCGTCAATGCCCGCGGGCACGCAAATAACCTTCTCGATACTCGATGCCTCGGACAACGCCACGCTGCTTGCAGGACTCGACGGCAGCGACAACGACATCAGCAGCGTGCCATACGCATCCCAGGTCCGCCTGGTGGCGCATCTTAATACGACGAACCTGAGCGCCACCCCGCTCCTGCACGAATGGAACGTCACGTGGAGCACGATCGTGATAAACTGCGCGCTGATAAACGTTTCCGGCAGCTACTCCCAGGCCGCGGATCTATCAGGCGCGCCGGTCTCTGCATTCCCGCTTGCGGGCACCGCATGCGTGAAGATTGCCGCATCCAACGTTACGTACGACTGCGCCGGCTTTAACATAACGAATAACGGCACAGGCGGAACGACGTACGGAATCCTCCTGAACGGCTCGCTTACGAACGTGACCGTGAGGAACTGCGCAATCTCCAACTACACCTCCGGGCTGTACGTCTATCAGTCCGGCAACAGCGTTTTCACGAACAACTCCGCGTTCAGCAACTCGGGCTCGGGCATCGCGCTGGACGGAAGCAGCAACAGCACCATTGCAAACAGCACATCTCGGAGCAACGCGCAGTCCGGCTTTCTCTTCTCGAACAGCTCCGGCAATACCTTCGTTTCCAGCAATGGAACCGGGAATTCGGCCGATGGCATAAGGCTTTCGGCTTCGGGCAGCAATAACATCGACCCCTCCGTCTTCTGCAACAACACCGGCAACGGCATTACGGTGAACGAATCGAACGATACTATCATAGACGACTCGGTGGCCTGCAACAACACCGCAAACGGCATAGAGATAATCAACTCCGCGAACACAACGCTGAACCGCTCGCAGGCCTACAACAACAGCTACGGCATATTCCTGAACAACTCCGACAACAACAATTTCACAGGCAGCAACGTCACGGACAACACGAACAACGGAATCAGATTCGACTCTGCCTCCACGGGGAGCAGCCTCGCCTCGAACCGGGTGTGCTTTAATTCCCTGGACATCAACAACCAGGGAAGCTCGAACGGCGGGGCGGCGGACCGCTGCGACTCATTCCTCGGCTGGTCCGAGAGCGGTCATTTCGGGTGCGAGTTCAGCTGCAGCTCGATGTGGCACCGCTTCTTCGGGAACGTGAGCGGCAGCATAATCCTCGGCCACAACCAGACCGCGCCTTACGTCTACAACTGGACGGCCTCGGGCTTCAGCCTCTATTTCGCGGATTACGATTCGGTGATAAGCTGGCAGGAGCTCCAGGCCATCGGCCGGAACAGCACCAACCAGTCGTCTTCGAACGACTTCACGGAGCTGGATTCGAAATTCGGGACAGGGGGGTTCCCGGACAGCATAAACCAGACATATTCCACGGACGGCAGCAGCCCGAAGGAAACGGACAATTATACCGTCTTCCTCAGGCCGATAAACTTCGTCCCCATCGCCAACTCCACCGCCTTCAACACCAGCTTCAACACCGGGATACTGTGGGACATGTCCGACGGGGGCACTGAATATGGCAATTCGCTCAACCAGTCCACGGTGTGGCTCGTGAAAGTGAATGCGAGCTCCCCGGACGTCTATGGCACCTACGACTACCTCATCCAGGTCCCATACGCGCTCGCCACATACGAGGGCAGCAACAGCGTCGTTTCCGTCTACCTTGAGCTGGAATAGCCGCGCCATGCGGCCTGCCGTCCAGGCTCAGCTATAAAATCCTTCATTCCGATACTCGTCCGCCTATTTCGTGGTCGTTATGTTGCAACGGTTGGAACTCGCCACCAAGAGCCATATCAGGGACGTGCAGGGGGAGCAGCTGTCGGAGCGCCTGAGGAAGGAGATGGGAATCCGGGTCCGCTGCAGGGCAATCGACGCCTACAACCTCCAGCAGAATCTCCCGGAAGACGAGATGAAGGCCCTTGCCGAGGACGTTTTCGCCGACTCCATAACGCAGGACTACTCCTACGGAGAGCCGCTTTTCCGGGGCCTCTGGCGCATCGAAATCGGCCTGCTCCCCGGCGTCACGGACAATGTAGGCCACACCGCGAGGGAAGCAATCCGCGACCGCCTCGGAAAGGACGTCGAGGTCTTCTATTCGCGCATGTACGCCCTCGATGGGGAAATTGACGAGCTTGCCTGCGAGCGCATCGCGGCAATGCTCCACAACCCGCTCGTGGAGCGGCACATGCTCCATGCGCCTGGCACCGAGCCGCCGGCATACCTGCCGAAAGTCAACATCGCCCACGAGCCAGCTGTCATGAAATTCACGCTTCACATGGGGAGAGACCGCTTCGAGGCCCTGGCCAAGGAGCGCCTGCTCTCGCTCTCCTACGACGAATTCACCGCGATAAAGAACCATTTCAAGGACGAGCGCGTGCTCGAGGAGCGGAAGAAGGTGGGCCTTGACAACAAGCTGACGGACGTGGAGCTGGAAGCCCTCGCCCAGACCTGGAGCGAGCACTGCAAGCACAAGATATTCAACGCCATGATAAGCTACGACGAGGAAGGGGAGAAGCACGCCATCGACTCGCTTTTCAGGACGTTCATCCGGGGGGCGACCGAGCAGGTGAAGAAGCCCTATGTCGTCAGCGTGTTCAAGGACAACGGCGGCATAATCAAGTTCAACCACGAATACGACATCGCGGTGAAGGTGGAGACGCACAACGCGCCGAGCGCGCTCGACCCGTACGGCGGGGCCCTCACCGGGGTTTTGGGGGTTCAGCGTGATGTGATGGGGACGGGCCTTGGCGCCAATCCGGTTGCGAGTTTGGATGTTTTGTGTTTCGGGCCGCTGGACATGAAGAAGGGCGAGGTGCCAAAAGGCGTCCTCCATCCGAAAACCATCTACGAGGGCGTCGTGCGCGGAATAGAGCACGGCGGCAACAAGATGGGCATCCCCACCGTGAACGGCTCGATAACGTTCAGGGAGGAATACACGTGCAGGCCGCTGGTCTACTGCGGCACGGTCGGGATAATGCCCTCCCAGATAAAAGGGAGGCGCACGAGCGACAAGATGATTTCGCCCGGCTACCTGGCGGTGATGGTGGGCGGGCGCATCGGCAAGGACGGCATACACGGTGCGACATTCTCCTCGATGCAGATAGACTCCTCGGTCCCGCAGAGCGTGGTGCAGATAGGGGACCCGATAACCCAGAAGAAGACGCTTGACTTCATGCTCCAGGCCCGAGACACCCTGCTTTACGAGGCCGTGACGGACAACGGCGCGGGCGGCTTGTCATCCAGCATCGGCGAGCTCGCCCAGTTCTCAGGCGGCTGCGAAATCTTCCTCGACAAATGCCCCCTCAAATATCCGGGCCTCGACCCGTGGGAAATCCTGGTCTCCGAGTCGCAGGAGCGCATGACGCTTGCCGTGCGGCCCGAATCGCTGGACGCGCTGATGCGCCTTGCCGCCCTTCACGGCGTGGAAGCCACGGTGGTCGGCAGGTTCACCGATTCGCAGAAATTCCATGTCCTCTATGGCGAGCACACGGTCGCCTACCTCGGCATGGAGTTCCTGCACGAGGGGGTGCCGCAGCTCAAGCTGAAGGCTTCGTGGAAGAAGCTCATCTACCCCGAGCCGTCCATAGGGCAGTACGAGCCGAAAGACGTGCTGCGCAGGCTGCTCTCATCGCCCAACATCACGACTAAGGAGTCGGTCATACGCCGCTACGACCACGAGGTCAAGGGCACGAGCGTCATCAAGCCCCTGATGGGCGGGCCCGCAGACGGCGCGGTCATCAGGCCGGCCTACAATTCGGACGAGGGGCTCGTCGTTGCGCACGGCATCTGCCCCCGCTACGTCCAGGACGGCTATGCCATGGCCGCTCTCGCCTTCGACGAGGCGGTCAGGAACGCGATTGCGGTCGGCGCGAAATTCGGATACCTGGCGTGCCTCGACAACTTCTCCTGGCCGGACCCGGTGAAATCCGCGAGGACTCCGGACGGCGAGCAGAAGCTCGGAGCGCTCGTGCGGGCCTGCATCGCCCTCTACGACTGCGCGACCGGCTACAGCATCCCCCTGGTCTCAGGCAAGGACAG
>JBFMCO010000046.1:0-61134 GCA_040754495.1 Microcaldota archaeon | reverse complement strand
TACGCGGGAAGGTGGAATGTGTCCAGCGTGAGCACACCGCTCCCAGCCGCCGGCACTATCTGGGCGAACTTGACCACTATGCCGAACGACTTGTTCAGCCCTTCGGACGCGAACTCCTCCTCCA
This sequence comes from Microcaldota archaeon, assembly GCA_040754495.1. Lineage (GTDB taxonomy): Archaea > Micrarchaeota > Micrarchaeia > Anstonellales > Bilamarchaeaceae > Bilamarchaeum. Next base: position 61,010 of record JBFMCO010000046.1, on the reverse strand, counting down.
TCCGCTCCCGCATGTCGTATATGGGGATTACCAGCTCGTTCCCAATCAGCATGACCTGCGCCAGCTTGCCCTGCCTGACGCTGCGCTTGAGGAATTCGTACGTCGTTTCAGGCACGATGCGCCCGGACAGCACTACGGGCTGGTCAGCGGACGCCATTCCCTCCTCGACGAAGGAACCGTCGACTATTACTATGCGGTCGATGCCGAACTCGGCCATTGCCTTCCCGGCTATCTCGGCGTTGTCCTCGAACTTGTCCTCCCCCTTGCCTATAACCTGCGGGCTGAATTCCGCGAGCTGGTCCCTGACCTCGGCATCGAGAAGCCCGTAGAGCGTGACCTGCCTGCCCCGCACGATCTCCTTCACTTCCGCGATGTTGTTCTTGTCGGCGAGTATTACGTAGGATTTCGTCTTTGCAGCGTACGCGATGACAGAGAGCGCGCTGTCTGAATAGGCTGAATCGGCTATTATGAACCCCGAGGCGCCGCTGCGCTTTGCCAGCTCCAGGTTGGTCGCGCCCCCGTCCGAAGAGGCGTAGATTTCTATAGTATTGTTCCGGTCCCTCAGGGACGACTCCACGAAAGTGCTGGCCGGAACGCTTCCCTGTATCAGCAGTACGTCGTGGCCCGAGCCGATTTTCGCGGAAAAGACGTCCGGGTCCGCGCCGGGGACCGGCATGAATTTCACCGGCAGCCCTTTCACGTTCGCGTAGAATATGCCGGAGAGGACGTCGCGGCCGTCATTGGAGTTGATTGCGACGTAGTCCTCCGCGAAGGATACGCCGAGCAGAGTCAGGATAAGCAGCGTGGCAAGTCTCATGATGCACCTCCCGTAATGATGGGAAAAAGCAAAATAAAGAACCTTCCGGCCTCAGTCGAGCTCGAGGTAGAAGAAGTACGTCTCGGTCGCCGAGGGACCTGCGGTCGTGGGGACCATCAGCTCGTAATGGGCCGACTGGTTGTTGTAGTTCGTTCCCGCAGACTGCACCTGCGTGCAGAAGGCGTAGTTCGTCTCCGCAGCGCCGGTGTCGTCGACCGCGCAGCTCAGGAACGAGCTGAAGCCCTGCAGGTCTGCCGCAGCGGTGGTACCTGCAACGCTGGACTGCGCGAACGTCAGCGCGGTGCCGCAGGTCGAAGTGTACGTGTTGGCGGCGCTGTCGGCGTCGGTCGCCGTGAAGCCCCAGGCCGTGTCTATGCCGGCCGCCGCGGCCGTGGTCGCCGCTGTGAAGTCGTAGGCGCTGTTCGTCGAGACGCACACCTCTCCTCCTGTGGAGGGGGTCCATGTCCAGTTGAACACCGCCGCCCCGGCCCCGTTGTCGTCAAGGGTTATCCTTCCGCTGACGTTGCCGGAATAGGCCGCCCACTTGTCCGTGAGGGCGGTCCCGCTGACGTTAACGACCGAGATGTTGCCGCCTTCCGTCGTCTGGCTCGACGCCGCGTCGCCGGCCCACCGCGTCTGGGAGACCTGTGTCGGCGTTGCGCCTGAAATCGCCAGCGCGAGGCCGGCGCCCATGACAAGCACCCCTAAAAGAACGAGGATGTTTTTTCTCATCGGCTTCACCACCTATTCGAAGCATCTTAGAGAAAACTTATAAATATTGATAAAACGTCAGGGCTGGCTGCTCCCGGCGGTTTTCGTCTTTCCGTTCGGCAGCAGCTCGAGGAGCTCGTCCGGATGCACGGAAAAGCGCTTCGCAAGCGATTTCGCTAGCTGTCCCTTGTCCTTTCCGGCAGGCGAAGGCACGAGAACGAGCTCGTCGGCGAGCCTGCGCGCCGAGCAGTCCGGAAGCAGCTCCACGCCCTTTTCCCCCTTCCCAATGCGCAGGGCGAGCCTCACCGCCCGGAACCATTTCCGCTCGCCGAGGATAGCGAAGGCGCCCGAGGGGACGAAGCCGCCGCTCACGTTTTTCGTGAGCTGGTTCCGGCTGACCGCATAAACGTCCACAGCCGCATTCGCGTTCTTCCATGCGTTCGAGAAGCACGCCGCGAGCTGCGCGGCTTCGTTGAGTTCCGCGTCTCCGGCATCCAGCCCGCCTTTCAGGATTACAACTGAGCCGCCCTGGATGTCGGCATGGAAGAAGAGGTCTTTTTCGTCCATGTGCTTGGCGACAAGCTGGTCGTTCTGCTGGGCGCTGCGGCCGCCGAGCACCAGCCTGCCTCCGGAGGCGACTGCATAGTGGAATTTCTCGAACCACTCCTTCGCGCGCTTCATGCGCACCTCCTTCTTCTCCCCTTTCTTCGCCTCGGCTATCTCTTTTTCGGTCTCTGCAATCGCCTGCTCGGCGCCCTTGACCTTCTCCCGGCTCTCCTTGGCCCGCTCGTAGTAGTAGGCGGCGTTCTCATGGACGGACTTGTTGAAGAAGAGCCTGACGCGCATGGCCTTCATTTGGCCCGCTAAGCAATTAAAGCCCGGCCCCATCGCCGCTTTTTTAATATAGCCGCACGAACACCTAATCATGAAGGCGCAGGCGGCAGATGAGGGCCCGGGGCTCATGGCGGCGCTTTTCATCCTCGGCTTCGTCGTCCTCGCGTTCGAGATATTCATCACGAGGATAGCCTCGGGGTATCTTACGTACCATTTCGCGTTCCTGGCCTTAAGCCTCACCATGCTCGCATTCTTTCTGTCAGGCGCGCACTACCTGAGGCAGGACGGGGATGGAAGGAGTGAGTGGGCCAAGGGGATGTCGCTTGCGCTTCCGCTCTCGCTTATAGTCTTCGCGCTGATGGCGCGCATCTGGCCCTTCACCGTCTTCCTTCCGCCTTTTGCAGGTTTTGCAGGATTTGTTGCCCTCTTTTCGGCAAGCTACCTCACGCTTTACCATCTCGACAGAAGCAAAGCCGCATCATCCTCCTATGCGTCCAACCTTCTTGGCAACGGCTCCGGGGCCCTGTTCGCGGTCATATCTATGGGCAGTTTCACGCCGTTCCACGGCATGCTCGCATGCGCCCTTGTTTCGACGGCCCTTCCGCTCGTGGGACGGGGGCCGCAAAAGCGGGGGGCCGGACTTTTCATCCCGGCACTCATCGTTGCAATTTTCGCGTCGCTGGCGCTATTGTCCCTTGACTGGAACTCCGAAAACGTCATGTGGGAGCGGTGGAACTCGTTCTCTTACATAACAGTCCGCAACGTATCCGGCCCCGTGCTATGGGGCTCCGGCGCAGGAGAAGAGCCGGCATCGTATCTTATGCAGATAGACTCCAACGCCGCGACTGCGCTGCTCCCGGAGGGCGACCCTGACGGCGTGATAGCGCGCGACATAACGCATTTCGGCTACCATCTTCTCGGGAGGAACGCATCCGTCGCGATAATCGGCAGCGGCGGCGGGAGGGACGCGATAGGCGCGGTTGAAGCCGGGGCGGGAAGGGTCCTTGCCATAGAGATAAACCCCGCCATCATAGAGGGCGCGCGCATTTTCGCGCCGTACGAAAATCCGGGCGTGGAGCTGGTGCAGGGGGACGGGAGGGAGGTCGTCCCGGAATCCGGAGAGAGATTCGACATGATACAGCTCAGCCTAGTGGACACGTGGGCGGCGGTCTCATCGGGCACCTTCGCCCTTACGGAGAATTATCTTTACACCCGGGAAGCCGCCGTCTCGTTCATGGACGCTCTCAAAAGCGGCGGAATGCTGTCGATAACCTACTGGGGCGCAACGATGCCCCGCATCGTAGCGATTGCGGAGTCCGCGCTCGCTGCGCTGGGCGTGGATGACGCCGCTGCGCACATGCTTCTCGTGGAGGCGAAGGACAGTGACGGCGCCACGGTTTCAACCCTGCTTGTGAAGCGGGAGCCCTTCACGGAAGCGGAGAGGGAGAATGCTGCCCGAATCGCCGCTGGGCTCGGATTCGTTATCCGGGACGCCGTTCCGGGAGGGGAAAGGGCAGCGACTGACGACTCGCCGTTCGTGTTCTTCAACATGGGCGGCGCGGGCTTCCTGTTCATCGTCTTCGTCGCGCTGGTCGGGGCGGGGCTGGCTGCCATGAGGCTCGCCGGAAGGAAGGCGAAGGCGGAATGGCTGCATGGGGGGGCGTTTTTCGCCCTGATAGGCATGGGTTACATGGCCGTGGAGACGACATTCCTCCAGAGGCTCCTCCTGCTCCTCCACGACCCGACGCTGACGATTGCCCTCGTTTTCTCCTCCTTCCTGATTTTCAGCGCCGCCGGCAGCCTTGCAAGCGGATTCTCAGCCATGCGGAAGGCGGCGCTCCTGCTCCCGCTGGTTCTCGTCCTGCTCGCGCTCTTCTGGCAGGACATCGTCTTTGCAGCCTCCGGATTGGCGCCCGGCGGCGCCATCCTGCTCTCGATAGCCGCCATCGCCGTCCCGGCATTCCTCATGGGCATCTTCTTCCCGAGCGGATTCGAGAGGATGCGCAAGGTTGCCCCCGGCTCGGAGGGGTTCGTCTGGGCGGTAAACGGGTTCGCATCGGTTCTCGCGCCAGTCCTGTCTCTCGCATCTGCCATAACGCTGGGATTCACCGCATCCCTGCTGATTGCGGCTGCGCTGTATGCGTGCGCATGCTCCTTCAGGAAGCTGCTCTGACTACCTCGCCACGTAGAGCTCGATGGGGTTGAGCTCGTCGGTGAGCGGAGGCTTCTCCGCGACCGGCCCGGTGTATACCCTGTCCGCATGGGCGGCGCGGAATCCGGAGAGGTCCCGGTCGGAGGCGATGAGGACGATGTTCTGGAGCTTCCCGGTGTCGTTGCCGGTCGGGATGATTACGACGTCACTGAAAACCGAGGAGAACGTGCCGTGCATGTAATCCAGGACGCCGGCTTTTTCTCCATCGACCGAGGAGATGATATTGACGACGACAAGCCCGTCCGGGGAGAGCTTCTGCCTGAGCGCGGACAGGTATTCCTTCGTGGCAAGGTGGTAGGGCAGGCTCGTGCCCCTGAAGGCGTCGATGAGGACGAGGTCATAGGTGGCGTTTGCGCGGAGCACGTACCTCCTCGCGTCGTCTATGATAACCTGTGTCCTGTTGTCGTCCTCGAAAGAGAAGTATTCCTTGCCGAGCGAGACCGCCTTCTCGTCTATTTCCACGCCGTCCACCTGCGCATCCGGATAAACCCTCTTCAGCTCCTCCATCTCGGTCCCGGCGGCCGAGCCTATGACCAGTGCCCGGCTCACGTTCACGGGAATCTCGTAGGCCAGGCGTGTCGTCTTCACGTACTCGAAGGCCGGCTCGCCGTCCGGCCTCTCGCCGGATGACGCGGCGTTGTCCAGGAAAAGCACGCGCGCAGGGCCCCCGCGCCAGGTCGTGTCGATGACGCGCAGATGGTAATAGGCGCTGTCTCCGCTGTACACAACGGTTCCCTTGACCGGGGGCTCGAGCTGGGCGCCGAGCATCAGGAAGCTCATGGCCAAAAACGGGAGGGCATCGAGCACGCTCTCCTTCCTGATTCCGGATGCGGCCCAGCTGGATGCGAGCATGAGGAAGGCCGCGAGTATGAAAATCTGGGTTACGGGAAGGTTCGGTATGAGGACGAAGCCGGTCCCTATGGCGCCCATGATGCTGCCGACGGTGGAGAGCGCGAACACGGAGCCCGAGCTTTTCCCCTCCTCGCCTTTTTTCGCGGTCAGCTTTATCGCGTAGGGCGAGACCATGCCGTAGAACAGGCTTGCAGGAGCGAAGATGAGCGCGCCGATGAGGCTGGCAGACGCGACGTCAAGGGCCAGCGTTATGGGAAGGAGCGCCATCCCCAGGAACGGCGTGAGGAGCGTGGAGAGGCCGGCCGAGAGCAGGATGAGCGAGAAGTGCTTTTTGTCGTGATGCCTGTCGGCGAGCACGCCGCCGGCGTAATAGCCGATGCTGAGGGATGCCAGCACCACCCCTATGACGGCCGCCCACGAGTAGATGGTGGTGCCGAGGTACGGTGCGAGGACGCGAGCGCCGGCGATTTCGACCAGCAGGGAGCATGCGCCGGAGATGAAGACGACCAGCAGAAGCGGACGGTCATTGGAATCCATAAACCAAAGGCGTAGGGAGGGTTTAAAGCCATTAGCGCAACGCCAGCCTCAAGCGAACCGCGGCCAGCCCCATGTATATGATGTCCGATTCCAGCTTCACTCCGCTCTCCTTCCGGTCGGTCCACCTGATGGGGATCTCTGCGATTTTCATGCCGCGGTCCTGGGCCCGTATCATCAGCTCGCTGTCCCAGAACCAGTGCCGGTCCTTGACCTCGGCGACGAGGGGCAGGATTGATGATTTCCTGAACGCCTTGAAGCCGCACTGGTGGTCGCGCACGGAGGTCCGGAAAAGCAGCCTCAGGAAGATGTTGTAGCCCCTGCTGAAAAAATCCCGCAGGCGGCTCCTCCCGACTACCTCCGAGCCGGGAAGGAGGCGCGAGCCGGTGCTTATGTCCGCGCCCTTCTCTATCTCGCTGACCAGCCTGCGGGTGCTTCCCAAATCTGCCGCCAGGTCCGCGTCCATGTAAATCACTATGTCGCCGCGCGCAGCCCGCATCGCATTGGACAGGGAAAGCCCGCGGCCGAGGCGCTTTCCCGAGCTGATTACCCGGACGTTGCCGGACGCCAGCCCTTTTGCTATCCGGGGCGTCCCGTCCGTGCTTCCGTCTTCTGAGATTATGATCTCGTAGTCCCCGAGCGCATCCATCGCGGCGGAGAGGGCCCGGATGGTGGAGGCGAGAATCTTCGCTTCGTTGTGGACGGGCACTATCACGGAGAGCATGGCAACACTCACTTTATGCTGTAGAGAACCGCGATGGAGCTTCCGCCGCTTCCGAGCGATTCCTTTTTCAGGCCGCACCTGGACAGGAAGTCATCGTCCAGCATCTTTTCCATATCGAAATCCGGCGGGAGGGTCATATCGGAGCCTATCAGGAATATCAGCCCCTCGACGCCGGCGCCTTTCAGCCCGGCCACTGTGGCCCTGCACGAATCAATGTCCTCCTCGTATATCGACTTCGGCAGGCTGAACATATAAACGTTGGTCATGCCGCGGGAGATCTGGGGCGGGAGGTTGAATTCGTCAACGAAAGTCACATTGTAGCCGCGGAGCATCGCGTATCCCTGGACCGGAAACAATGTGAATGTCGGCAGGAAATTCAGGGTTCCCGAATACTGCGAAACGACGACCTCTGCGGTCTTGATGCGGTGCAGGCCGAGGTCCTGCAGCAGGCCGAGGACGGCCTGGTATCTGCCGTCTACGGTGGACTCTTCCAGCAGGTAGGTTTCCAGGATATTGAGGCTCAGCACGCTCATGAAGAGAAGCAGCGCGAGGACCGGCCGCGTGAGGTTGCAATGATTCCTCAGGTAGATGAAGGCGACGATTCCGAGGGCTGCCGCCTGGAACATGCTTTCGCTGCATGGCATGGACAGCACGTACAGGACCTTCTGCGCCGCGGCGAGAGGCAGGAAGTCCTTTGCCATCAGGAACAGCATGAGCGAGACGGGATAGAATGCCGCAAGGACGAGCGATGCGTCAAGCAGCAGGTCCCGCTTTTGCATGTTGGCGAGATAGAAGGCAAGGACCGCGACGAAAAACAGGACGCGCAATCCGAAGAATTGCTGGTTGGTCAGCAAGCCGCATCCCGGCATGGCGGGCTCGAGAAAGGTAGCGGAGATGAGGCCGGCGTAGAAGGGGTATGCGAGGGCGGCTGCACCCAGCATCAGGGCGGCTCCGCGGAATTCCCTTTTCCCGATGAATTCGGCGGCCCTCAGGAGCACTATGGCCGCGCCTGTAAAGGGCTGGGCCAGCAATGCAGCGAAGCCCAGGGCCGCGTTCATGGCGATGCCTGCGTTCAGGAACATTATCATTCCGAGCAGCACTGCGAGCTGCTGCCTTTTCCTGAAGCCGAGGGGGAAGAGATTCCCGAATATGAGGTTCACGAGGAAGAATGCCACGAACAGCGCGCGCACCTTCCAGTCGCATTTTTTCAGGAACTTCTCCCAGAGCAGCGCCGCCATCGCGATGTCGGTCATCCAGTAGAGCATCGTGGTGCTCAGCGAGACGTCATTGAGCGCGTAATTCAGGAGGCTTGCGAGAGCCGCGAACAGCAGCGGGAAATATCCGAAGAGGCGGTAGGGGCCGGAATAGTAGGGGACGTTGCCGAACGGCCCGAATTCGGAGAAGAACTTGACGCTCAGCATGGTGTCATAGCTGTCCGCATGGAAATTTTCCACCAGATACGGCAGCTTGTCGATTTTGGCCACGGATGTCAGCAAGACCGCGGCCACGGAGAAAAGGAACAGGGCCCAGAGGCCGTGGTAGACCAGGTCGGGAACCTTTTTCACAAGGAAATCGCTGGCCGCCGTCTGCATGATACCGGAGTTTGGAGATTATGATTTAAAAACATGCGAAACGAACTAGCTCGATGAGACTCTGCGTGCTTCTTCCCACCTTCAACGAAGCCGAATCCATAGGGCAGATAATCGACAGGGTGAAGAAGCTCGAGGGCGGATACAGGGTATGCGTGGTGGACGGCGGGAGCAGCGATGGGACGGTCGACATCGCGAAAGGGAAGGGCGCGGCCATCATCTCAATAAACAAGCGTGGCAAAGCGACGGCCATCAGGAAGGCGTTCTCGGATATCGAAGACGACATCGCAGTCATACTGGATTCCGACGCGAGCTATGCGCCCGAGGAGATACCGCTCTTCATCAGGGCCCTTGAGAGTTGCGACGTAGTCGTCGGGAGCAGATTCAGGGGAAGGATAGCCGGAGGCTCTATGCCCTTTTTGAACAGGCTGGGCAACCGCGCCCTCACCGCTATGGCCAACGCGCTCTATGGGAAAAGGATAAGCGACGTATGCTCCGGCTTCTGGGCCTTCAGGAAGAGAGCCTACAAGGCCATAGAAGTGAACTCTAAGCATTTCGAGCTCGAGGCGAACTTCTACGCAGAATGCGCGAAGAAGGGGATCGGCATCTGCGAGGTGCCAATAACATATGGGGCGCGGAGGGGAAAGACCAAGCTGAGCGTGTTGCACGGTTTCGAGATAGGCGCATACCTGGCGCTGAGGAGATTCTTCTGAAGCGGCTGGCCCCGCAGGCTTGGCGCGCACGGACATAAGGAAGCCTGAGGCGCGGATTCCGCCCTTCGCCTGCCAGTCACTTTCGCCTCCCGATGGCGTCGTAATAAGGGCCCCTCTTGTTTATCTTTCTGCTGAAAAGGCTTCCAGCGCCGGGCGGGCCTCCCTTCGGATTGGTACAGATGGCGACATACCGGACAGGGAAAAGGAAAAACGGGATCGCGCGGACGGAGGCAATCTCCAGCTTCCCGCCGCAGAGGCGGCGGAGCATCGCCAGGTCAAACGAGTGCAGGTGCCATTCCTCGTTCTGGCGGCGCGGGATTCCCGGCAGCAGCAGCCCTGCGAGCCCGACCGACCAGACGATGTCCTTTATCCTGTTGATGAAAGGCTCATTGGGCACCGTGATTACTATCTTCCCACCGGGACGGACGACGCGGGCCAGCTCCGCGACAATCCCCGCCGGCTCCATGGTGTGCTCGATGACCTCGCTGCAAACCGCGGCATCGAAATAGCTGTCCTGGAAAGGAAGCTCTTCCGCGTAGGCCCGCACAAGAACCGCCCCGGAGACCTTTGCGGCGCGCAGAAGGGCCGTCCGGGAGATGTCCACCCCGACTAGCGACCGCGCGCGGATTTGCCTGAGCATGTATCCTTCGCCGCAGCCGAGGTCCAGGACGCGCCCGTTGCCTGCCACGCTGCGCACGGCTTCGGCTGCCCTCATCCTCTCGGTCAGGCGGATGAACGGATTCGGGTGGTCATAGAGCCGGACGTTGTTGTATTTTTTGAACATCCGCTCGTTCCATTCGACGAATTCCGATTTTTTCATGCGAATCAGGCGGGTTAACCGCGGGCAACCTTATAGACCGTTATGTCAAGCTTCTCATAAACGATTGTCGAATTCGGGATTTCGGGCTTGTCGAATGCGGTTACCGCGATGTAATCGAAAGACGTGATATTCGTGTCCTTCCGGAACGTCTTGTTCGTCGTGTATATCTCGTTGAAGGAGCCATCGGCCGCAGGGTAGCTGTCAGAATGGTAATCGCGGAGATATTCGGCAATGGCTTCCTGGGGCATGCCGCGGCTCGAAGTCACCCATCCGAAATCCAGGGGATGCCCAAGCTCATGGTATTCGGTCAGCATCTTGTAGCCTACGAGCGTGGTCGGGTAGCGGCCTATTATGAGGACGTTCTCCTTCCCTGCAAGAAGGAGGCCCGCTTCCATCTCGGGCTTGCTGGCTCCGTAGACCAGGAATTCGATGTAAAAGGCCGAGGCGAGCGATACTGCCGCGAGCATGCAGAAGACAATTGCGAAGAGCGCGTCAGGGCGCTCCTTGCCGTCCCACCTGAGGAGCAGCAGGGCGGAAAAGAAAGAGATTGCGGGCAGGACAGGCAGGTAATACCAGAACAGGAGGGAGGCAAGAAGCAGGGGCAGCAGCGTCAGCGAAGCCCAGAGCGCCATGAACCTGCTCTCTTTCCAGAACTTGAGGATTCCCTGGAGGGACAGGACGGCCCAAAAACCGGCCCCCAGGAAAATCGCGACGAGCGCCCCGAAAACCGAGTTAAGCTGGCCGCCGAGGCCGCCAGCCACCACGTTGCTCGCGAGGGGAATTTCATTCTCGGTGGTGATTCCGGCCTGCCCGAAAAGCAGGACATTGACCGCCAGCGCGGAGGGCACCGCGAGCAGGGACAGCAGGAAGAGCGGGTCCTTGAGGGTTTTGCGGCCATTCTGCCAGAAATAGCCGGCCGCAAGGACGGGTATCATCGCTGCAAGGATGAATTTCGTGAAAAAGGCGAGGATGGAGAGGGCTGCGCAGAGGAGGAAGCGGTAGCGCCCTGCCTTCTGCTGCGTGTAAAGGTAGAAGGCCAGGAGGATTATCAGGAACATGAGGCTGTCGAGAAGGAGGGCGGAGTTGGGATAGAGTGATATGAGCGAAAGCTGGAAAATTGCCGTAGAGAAGAATGCCAGCGTCCTGCTGGCCCCACCAGCTTCCCTGAAGATATGATACAGCAGGGGAACCGAAATCATCCCGAAAAGCAGGGATGGCAGGCGATAGGCGAGTTCGAGTGGAAGCGGCAGCCGGGAAAGAATGGAGTACACCCAGAAGAAGAGTATGGGCTTCCAGCTCACAGGATAGCCCAGGAACGTCGGGACGAGAGTCGGGGAGCGCACCTGCTCCTCTATCATCACAGCGTATATCGCCTCGTCCTTGGTGAGTGGAAGGTACGTGAGCAGGGGCAGCCGGGTGAGGAGGAAAAGGGCCACAAGCAGAAGGATGAGCCTGCGGTCGTCATCTGGCAGTTTGAGTGATAGTTTCACGACGGATACCCGTCATTAAGTCGGTCGGATAGACTTTTAAATATTAACCTCCAGAATAACGCCAAGGTGAACGGATGAACATAATCGGCTACATGAATAAAGTTAATGCTATCGGAAAGTATTTGCTGCTGGCCGTTCTGGCGCTCGCGCCTCTGGCCGCAGCCGCTGACCCCACGGCCGGCAACCTGGCTTCCGCTCTAAACATCCTCTGTACGAACGCAAAGACGTTCCTCGGCGCGACCGCCATGATTCTGGTCGTGCTCGCTGGCGCGACCTACGCGGTCGGCCAGGTGCTCGGTGCGGAAACGAGGGCAAGGGCAGCGGTGTGGGCGACTGCAATGCTCACTGGAGCTGTCATCGGCATCGTCATATACATCATCATGCCGCCGTTAATAGCAGCCCTCCTGGGAACGACCTCGTCGGACGTCTGCGCGGTAAGCGTTTCCTGAAATCCCTTTCATCTCTTTTTTCTAATTTCTCTTCTTCCCAGCTTTAGCTAGTTGTGACACGCCCCCACCTAAATGGCGGGGCTTCTTGGTTCAACGAGGGAATAGCTCCCTTCTCCCCAAGCGTTACTTACCCTGTGCCCCAGGGTAGCTCTGTCGAGTATGTTTATCGCCGCATTGAGGTCCCTGTGCATGTATGCCCCGCATGAGCAGATATGCCACCTCTCCGCAAGCGATTTTTTCCGCACTACGCCGCAGCCGCTACACAATTGGGTTGTGTGGGCAGGATCAACAAGCACGACTTCGCAACCAGCTTCCGCCGCTTTGTAGCGAAGCATGCCTACAAATTCAGCCCAATCGCAGTCAAGCACGGATTTTGCAAGGAAACCTCCGGCTAGACCGGAGACATCCAGCTTTTCCATTGCTATGAACGAATATTTGTTTACGAGATTCCTGCTGACTTTGTGAAGAAAATCTCTTCTTCGGTCTCTAAGTTTTTCATATGCAATTGCGAATTTCATTCTGCTTTTGTCCCTGTTTTTGCCGCCTTTCTTCTTTCTTGAAAGCCTTGTCTGTTCCAGCCCCAGTTTGCCCTCTACCCTTTTCAGATGCCGCGGATTTTCAATAATATCGCCGTCGCTGAGGTGAGCGAAATGCTCGATGCCAAGGTCCAGGCCCACCTGATGCCCTTCTTTTTTCTCCGGTTTTGCAGCTTCAACCTCGGTGGTGAAGACGGCAAACCATTTGCCAGAGGGCGATTTCTTTAGCGTTAATGTTTTCATCCTTCCGCAGATTTCCCTGTGCTTTTTGATTGGGATTTCCCCTATCCCAGACAATTGAAGCTTATCCCCAAGCCTGAAGCCGAATTGTGGGTAGGTAAATGACTTCAGTCGCTCAATTGTCTTGAATCTTGGAAAACCTGCTTTCCTGCCTGCACGTCTTCTCGCCAGCATTCCTTTCAGGGATTTGCTAAGACGATCTGCAACGTTCTGGGCGACCTGTGAGTAGAGAGGGCTTCCCTTGGTCCGAAGATACAATTCCTTTCTTGCGGGGAGCCTACCGGTTTCATCGTAGTGTTTTTTGGTATATTCTAGAAGATTGTTCCATAGGTCTTTGCAGGAATAGAGACGGGAGGCAAGCTCCTTCTGCTGGCTTTTCGACGCATAAAGTCGGTATTTCCATACTCTTACGTCCCCCATGACGCTCCTGCCAAGGGGGAATTGATAAATGGGAGGAGAGTTCATTTCCGCGACGGGACCAATCTACCCCGTCTAAAAAAAAGGGAACTTCATGGCCGTCTTGGGGGTAATACATTATTTAAATCTTCTAACATAATTCCCGCCTATGGCTATGGGAGTGAACGAGGCGATGCCCATCCTGAAGGCCAACAGGCTTTCAACAGGCATACCGGATTTGGACATGATACTGGAAGGCGGCTACTTCAACCCCGGCAACATCGTGCTGATAGGGCCGAGCGGGATGGAGAAGGCGGCTTTCGCGTACCACTTCGCGGCCTCGGCAGGCCAGAACGAGAACGCGTACATAATATGCGGGAACTCGTCCCCGGCCGACATAATGAACAAGGCCTCAACCATCGGGATAAACCTGAACCGGCCGAACGTCTATTTCATCGACTGCTACAGCTCCAGCCTCGGCAACGTGGAGGTAAAGAGCGGCGAGAGGGTGAGGATGGTGCCGGGCCCGGGGGCGCTGAACGACATCTCGCTCATGCTGAACGAGGCCATCAAGGAGAGCACCGGGAAGAAGATGAGGGTGGTCTTCGACACCCTCTCAACTTTCGTGCTCTACAATCCGCAGGATTCGATCAGGAAGTTCCTTTCGGTGATAGCGGGCAGGCTGAAGACGGTCGGCGCGACCGCCATGTACCTCGTGGACGAAGGCGTCCATGACAAGCAGATGATAAGCCTCATAGAGCACGGGATGGACGGGACATACACTATTGCGGACAAGGGCGGGAAGTTCGTGCTGAGCGTGCCCGAGCTGGACTTGCCGATACCGATAAGGGTCGGGCCTACGGGGGTAACGATTGTCTAAGATGGTTTCCGGTCTCCGGTTCCCGGTTTTGTCGGGACGCGGAACACAAAACCGGAAACCCATGACAGGATGCCGGGAACCGGGTGCAGGAGACTGATGATATGGAACTTGGGTCGTGCAGTAGATGGGGATGGAAAACCCCACTAAGAATGGCAGAGAGGGTTTTCAATGGCTGGTGAGCTTGAAGCGATACTGAACGAGATGAAAGGGAAGGGCATCGGGGGCGCGGTGGTCCGCTCCGACGGCGTGGCCGTCGCGTCCACGATAGCCCTGAACGACCTCAGCGCCGGACTGCTCGCCTCTGTCGCGAACATGTCGGACGCCCTTATGAAGAGGATGGACGACTCGCAGAACGAGGTCGAGATTTCCTTCGACGGCCTGCTGCTCGTCATGGTGCCCATCAAGAACCACGTCTTCTGCGGGCTTATCAAGGACCGCGAGGAGAAGAAGATGGTGGCCGAGTACGCCCAGAAGGCCAAGGCTTACGTCTGATTTTATGGAGTATGAAAAGGCCCTCTCGAGGTACGATTATGCCGAGCTGCGCATAGAGCGCAGCGGCGAATCCTTCATCAGCATCAAGGACGACGAGGTCAGGCATTCATCAGGCTCCTCGGAAGGCATTGGCGTCAGGGTGCTCATCGACGGCTCCTGGGGCTTCGCCTCCTGCACCAGCGGAAGGAGGAGCGTGGACGAGCTGCTGAAAGGCGCGGAGAGGCTCGCCCGCATCGGGAAGGGGGGCATAAAAATCGAGCCGCAGGCCCTGAAGAAGGAGGTAAGGGACAAGGTCGAGCCGGTCGAGGCCGAGCTCCAGGTGAAATCCCTCATCGAGGCCGCGGCGGCGATGCGCGCGGACAGGGTGTCGTCAAGGATACTCTCATGCACCGATTCGCTTATCCGGAAGGAGTTCTACAACTCGGCCGGGGCGGAGATAATACAGGAGAGCGGTTATACGTACCTCTCCTGCGCGTGCATAGCCCGCTCCGGTGACATCATCCAGCGCGGCTCCGAGCGCAACTGGTCGAAGAGCGGATTCGGAGGGATAAAAACCGCAGAGACCGCAATCAGGGCGAGGGACAAGGCGCTGCGGCTGCTCGATGCGGCCCCGCCGCCCAAAGGCAGGTTCACCGCCATCTTCGACCCGGAGATGACCGGCGTGTTCTCCCACGAGGCCGTGGGCCACGCGTGCGAGGCCGATTCCGTCGTGGACCGCGAATCCATCCTGGCAGACAAGCTCGGCAAAAGAATCGGCAACGAGCTCGTGACGATAATCGACGACCCGTCCGCGCCGGATTTCGGGCATTACTCTTTCGACGACGAGGGCGTGGAGGCGAGGGCCGTCCCTCTCGTGGAGAATGGTGTGCTGAAGGGCTACCTGCATTCCATGGAGACGGCCAAGGAGCTGGGGCTTGCCCAGAACGGCCATGCCCGGGCCGAGGATTACGGCACGGTCCCCATCGTGAGGATGAGCAACACGTATTTCCAGAAGGGCGGCTCTTCCGAAGGGGATGTGTTCGACATATCATCCGGCATCTACCTTAAGGGCATGAAGGGGGGCAGCGTGGACATATTCTCAGGGGGGTTCATGTTCAAGGCCGAGGAGGCCTACGAGATAAAGAACGGCGAATTGGGCCGCATCATGCGCGACGCCACCATTACCGGCAATATCATGCAGACGCTCCTTGATGTCGAATGCGTGGGCAACGACTTCGGGACGAGCCCGGGCGTGTGCGGCAAGTTCTCCCAGCAGGTCCCCGTGAGCGATGGGGGGCCGCACATCAGGGTGAAGAACGTAGCCATCGGATGAACAGCCCGCCGGGGCAAAGGATTATTTAGCATGGCGCGCCGCTTTCCGCGGGGGAGAATGAGCGGACAATACTATGCGGCAGGCTTCATCCTGGGATTTTTCGGGGGCCTCCTTCCGGGCCTCCACTCGAACACGCTCATTTCCATCCTCGCGTCGCTCGGATACGACGGCGAGGCGCTGGCCTTCATGATAATAGCGCTCTACCCGGCGCACCTTGTCGCCTCTTTCATCCCTTCGATATTCTTCTCAGTCCCTGAGGCCGACACCGCGGCATCCGTGCTCCCGGGCCAGCGCATGGTGAGGATGGGCCTCGGGCCTGCCGCGCTCAGGATTGTCCTGCTCTCGTGCCTCCTTGCGGCCACGCTTTCCGCGCTTCTTTTCATCCCTTCGCTCCAATTCTTCCCGCTCGCCTACTCTGCAATCCGCCCCCATATCGGGCTCATCCTCCTCTCTCTGGTGCTGTTCCTGCTTGCAAGGAGCAGGAAGCCGCACCTCTCGGCCCTTATCTTCGCCCTTGCCGGCATTCTCGGCCAGCTCTGCCTTGGAAGCGGGATGCAGGACCCATACCTTCCGCTTTTTTCAGGTATGTTCGCCATGGCGGCCATAATAAGCTACAGGAAGGGGGACGTGCCGCAGCAGCGGGAATGCGGTGCCGGGCGTGGATTTGCCGCATTCGTCCTGCCCGGAGTCGCCCTCGGGATGCTTGCGGACCTCCTCCCGGGCATTGGCTCGCCCTCCCAGGTCGCCACCTTCGCCACGATTCTCATGCCGCCCGGGGCGGCAGGATACCTCGCCCTCATCAGCTCAATCTCGGTCAGCCAGGCGGTTTTCTCCCTCGCCACGTCTGCAAGCATAGGGAAAAGCAGGGTTGGCGCGACCGCATGGCTCTCCGAGAGCACGGACGTCCCATCGAACCTGGCGGTGCTTGTCCTGCTTTTCCTGCTCAGCCTCGGGGCGGCCGCCATCCTCGCCTTCGCGGCGAGAAAAACGGTTGCAAGGCTGGCCGGGGCGGATTTCTCCAAAATAAACATTGTGCTCGCTGTTTATCTTGCCGCAGTGACCTTCGTGATAGACGGGCCGGAGGGGCTGCTTGCGCTCGGAGTATCGACCGGCCTCGGCTTGCTGACGCTCAGGCTCGGAGTCGAGAGGACGAACCTCATGGGCTCCATAATACTGCCGACGCTGATGCTGCTGTTCAGGATAAGGATATGAAAAAAAGAAAAAACGTGAAGGGGGCTATCCCAGGTCCTTGCTGACCCAGACGCCGCCCTCGCACACGATTTTTGTTTCGAGGAAGTCTGAAACGTCGTACACCTCGCCCTCGCTGGCGCATTCGGTCGTCCACACGCCGCCCACGCAGGCCTTCGTGATATTGTCTGAAGACTCCCACGACGTGCCCATGCAGGGCTCCTCCCCGACGGAGGGTTCCTCGGGCGCGATGGTCACATTTTCCCCGGGCGCAAGCTCCTCCTCCACCCAGATTCCGCCCTTGCAGACGACCTTGGTCTGGAATGCCTCGGATACGGTGTAGACCTCGCCCTCGCTGGCGCATTCGGTCGTCCACACGCCGCCCACGCAGGCAGAGGTGACGCCGTTCGCTGTCGCGAATGCTTTTCCGGCGCACTTCTCTTCGGCCTCCGCAGCCTGTCCGGTTCCCGGACCTTCAGTCCCTGCCGGCTGGCTTCCGGATTCCTTGTCCTTGCTGACCCAGACGCCGCCCTCGCAGACTATCCTCGAGTCGGTGGATTCCGAGTAAACCTGCCCCTTAACGGTGCAGGAGCCGGTCAGCGTGCCATTCACGCAGACTTTCGTGACGCCGTTAATCGTGATGTCGGTCTGACCGACACACTTGTCGCCTTCGCTGACTCCTGTGCATCCCAAAAGAAACAGGAGGGCCGCGATGGAGATTGCCATTACTCTGCTTGTGCCTAACATAAGCGGCTTTGGCATGTAAAGTTAATATTTTCTCTCATTTCGAGTATTCGTCCGCCCGCCTGATG
This sequence comes from Microcaldota archaeon, assembly GCA_040754495.1. Lineage (GTDB taxonomy): Archaea > Micrarchaeota > Micrarchaeia > Anstonellales > Bilamarchaeaceae > Bilamarchaeum. The sequence continues at coordinate 43,409 of JBFMCO010000046.1, read as the reverse complement.
TCCAGCTCCTTCTTCCTTAATTCGAGCATGGCCTTGAGAAGCTCCTGCGCCGTGCTTATGTTGGTGATGCATGGGATGCCGCTCAGGATGGATGAGCGCCGTATCCGGAATCCGTCCGTGTGCGCCGCCCCGCCCCTTGTCGGCGTGTTTATGACCAGCGTAACCGTGCCGGACTCTATCAGCTCCACGGCGTCCGGATGCCCCTGCCCTATTTTTGGAATCGGGATGGCACCCGGCACCGAGCCCACGGTTCCCATGGTTCCGTATATCCTGAATTCCAGCTTCCGGAGCAGCTCGGCGAGCTTGGGCATTTCCTTCTTGTCCTCGTCCCGCAGGCTGATGAAAGCGCAATGCTCCTTTCCGTCCTCGAGGCGGATGCCTGCCGCGAGAAGGGCCTTGTAGTAGGCCATCTCGAAGGTCCGCCCTATGCCCATCGTCTCGCCCGTGCTGCGCATCTCAGGCCCGAGCTTTATGTCCGTTCCGAGGAGCTTGAGGAACGGGAAGACCACGCTTTTCACGGCGAAGTGGTCCAGCTCGGTCCTGACTTTGGGGAGCCTCTTTCCGAGCATCGATGCTACCGCCAGCTTCGTGAGCTGCACGTCTATTGCCTTGCTGACGAAGGGAACGGTCCTGCTCGCGCGGGGGTTGGCTTCCAGGATGTAGACCTTGTCCTTGACCACGAACTGGATGTTCACGAAGCCTACCACGCCGAGCGCCTGGGAGATTTTCCCGGTGTAACCGGTTATTGTGGCCTTTTCGGCCTCCGTCAGGCGCATGGATGGAAGGACGATGTTCGCATCCCCGGAATGCACGCCCGCTGGCTCGATGTGCTCCATAAGCCCGCCTATCAGCACCTCGGTCCCGTCGCTCACAGCGTCCACTTCGCACTCTATGGCGTTGTCTATGTAGCGGTCTATGAGCACCGGCCTCTTCCCGCTCACTTCCACGGCTTCGTGCATGTAGCGGCGCAGCTCCTCGTCGCTGCGCACGATTTCCATCGCGCGCCCGGCAATCACGTAGCTCGGCCTCACTACTACGGGGTAGCCGATTCTGGAGGCGGCATCCAGCGCCTGCTCCTCGCTCGTTGCAGTGCCATTCTCGGGCTGCGGTATGCCGAGCCTTGTCGCAAGCTCCCTGAAGCGCTCGCGGTTCTCGGCTATGTCTATGCCCTCGATGCCGGTGCCAAGTATCCTCACCCCTGCATCCGCGAGCTTGTGCGCGAGATTCAGGCTCGTCTGGCCGCCGAGCTGGACAATCACGCCTTCGGGAGACTCGTTTTCCACGATGTTCATGACGTCCTCGAATGTCAGGGGCTCGAAATACAGGCGGTCGCTGGAATCGAAGTCCGTGCTGACCGTTTCGGGGTTGTTGTTGACCATGATGCTCCGGTAACCCATGTCGCGGAGGGCGAATGCCGCATGCGAGCAGCAGTAGTCGAATTCTATGCCCTGCCCGATGCGGATTGGCCCCGAGCCGATGACCACGATTTTCTTCTGCGGCTCAGGCCCCCCTTCGGCGGTTCCCGGTTTCCCGCTTCCGGTTCCCAGTTCCGCGTTTCGTGTTTCCGGCTGAGGGGCGGCTTCATTCTCGGTCTCGTAAGTCGAATAATAATACGGCGTGATGGCCTCGAACTCCCCTGCGCAGGAATCCACTATCTTGTAGGTGGGGAGGATGCCGAAGGCTTTGCGCGCCTTGCGCACGGACATCTCGTCGCTTTTCGTGAGGGCGGCAATCTGCGCGTCCGGGAATCCCGCCCGCTTTGCTTCCAGCATGAGTTCCTTTGTCATCTTCGAGGAAGCGATGCGCTTCTCAAGGGCGACGATGCGCTCCATGCGGCGCAGGAACCAGCGGTGTATCCTTGTGATTTTGTGCAGCTCCTCCACGCCCCTGCCGCGCCTCAGGGCATCTAAGATGGCGAAGGCGCGCAGGTCTGTCGGAGGGAACAGGTGCTCGTCCGGGTTTATCTGCTTCGGGAGCCTTATCTCGAGGCTCCGGATTGCCTTGTTCAGGGCTTCCTGGAACGTCCTGCCGATGGCCATGACCTCGCCGGTACTCTTCATCTGGGTCCCGATTACCCGCGAGGTCTTCGGGAACTTGTCGAAGGGCCAGCGGGGAATCTTGACTACGACGTAATCCAGCGCCGGCTCGAACGCGGCCGACGTGCCGGTTATGGCATTCCTTATCTCCGGGAGCGGATGGCCGAGCGCGATTTTGGTCGCGACCCTGGCGATGGGGCAGCCGGTCGCCTTGGATGCGAGCGCGGATGAGCGCGAGAGGCGGGGGTTGACCTCGATTACCGTGAAATTGCCGCTATCCTGGTCCATTGCGAACTGAACGTTGCATCCGCCCTCGATTCCTATGCCGTCCGCGATTTTCAGGGCAGCATCGCGCAAAACCTGGTGGTCCGCGTCGCTGAGCGTCTGGGACGGCGCGATGACTATGCTTTCGCCGGTATGTACGCCCATCGGGTCGATGTTCTCCATGTTGCAGATGATTTGCGCGTTCCCGAAGGAGTCCCGCACCACCTCGTATTCGAACTCGCCCCAGCCGATGGCGCTTTTCTCTACAAGCGCCTCGCCGGTCATGCTCAGGCGCAGGGCCAGCTCAAGGAGCTTCCGCAGCTCCTCCTCGCCGTAGACCGTGCCCCCTCCGGTCCCACCGAGGGTGAATGACGGGCGCACGATAACCGGGTAGCCGATTTCCCGCGCCGCCCCCACACCGCTTTCGACGTCGTTCACGACCTTGCCGGGAAGAATCGGCATGCCGAGCTTCCGCATGAGGCCGTTGAAGCGCTCCCTGGATTCGGCAGCGTCTATCGCCTCCGCGCCGGTCCCGAGGAAGCTCACGCCGTGCTTCGCGAGGATGCCCTTGCGGTGGAGCTCCATCGCGAGGTTCAGGGCAGTCTGGCCGCCCATTGTCGCGATGATGCCCTGCGGCTTCTCCCGCTCTATGATTTTCTCGAGCACAGGGACGGTGAGGGGCTCGATATAGACGATGTCCGCGGTGTCCTTGTCGGTCTGGATGGTGGCCGGGTTCGAGTTGGCAAGCACCACGGTTATCCCCTCCTCGCGCAGCGCCCGGCATGCCTGCGCGCCGGAGTAGTCGAACTCCGCGGACTGGCCTATCACTATCGGCCCCGAGCCGATGACGAGGACTTTCTTCGGTTTGTCTTTCACTTCTGCTTCACTCCGCGGTTTCCCGTTTTTGTTCACTGCGCTCGCCTTCGGCTCGCGGTGGACTGTTCCCAGGCTTCGTTTCTCCGGTCTCCGGCTCCCGGTTGCCCGAAACCGGAGGCTGGGGACCGGCTGCCGGCTGCTGGGACATCCGCTGCATCAGGTGGAACATGAAGCTCGCGCCCTCGAAGAACGACGCCTGCGCAAGCTCCTGCCTCGACATCTCCTTCAGCTTCTTCTTCTCCGCGTTCCAGAGGTCGTCGAAAGCGCGCTGCGTGACGTCGTTCATGAACCGCTCGAAGTTCTCCTGCAGCTTCTCCGGCGGGATGCACAGGTGCGTCTTGTCGCGCACGTTCTCGGGCACCTGCCCCATGCGCTGGTGGCACTCAAAGCACATGTGCTCGAATCCCGCCATCTTCGCCGGCTCGTTCTTGCACGGCTCGCAGTAAGCCTCGTTGCCGCAGAAGCTGCATTTCACGTTGTTCGCATCCTCGTTGGCCTTCTTCACAACTTCCTCCTCGCTCATGTCTGCCATAAAATCACTCTCACATCATTTTCATGAACCTGTCGAACAGGCCGAACGAATCGTGCGGCCCTGGCGACGCCTCGGGGTGGTACTGGACGCTGAATATCCGCTTTGTTTCGCTGCTCATCCCCTCCACGCTCCTGTCGTTGACGTTGACATGCGTCAGCTCGAATCCCTTTGGCATCTTCCCGACCGCGAACCCGTGGTTCTGGGTGGTTATCGCAATCTTTTTCGTGTTGAGCTCCATCACCGCGTGGTTCGAGCCCCTGTGGCCGAACTTCAGCTTGTAGGTGCCGCCCCCGAACGCGTGGGCAAGGAGCTGGTGCCCGAGGCACACGCCGAAAATCGGCCGGTAGCCTTCAAGCTCGCGTATAGCCTTGTGCGCGCCCGTGAGAATCGCCGGGTCGCCCGGCCCGTTCGAGAGCAGGATTCCGTCCGGCTCGATTGCCTTGACGTCTTTAGAGGTGCTGAAGCTCGGGAGCAGGTGCACCTCGCATCCGAGCGCCACGAGGCGGCGGACGATGCCCATCTTGACGCCGTAGTCTATCAGCGCGACGCGCTTTCTTTTTCCACCCTTCCCGAAGACCTTCGGCTCTTTCGTAGTTACTTTCGAGACGAAATCAATCGCCGAGTAGTCGAATGCCAGGCGCTCGAGCAGCTTTTTCGGGTTGAGGTCTGCTTCGCGGTCCGAGACCGCGAGAATCGCAGGCATCACCCCCTTGTCGCGGATGCGCCTCACGACGTAGCGGGTGTCTATGCCGGATATACCCGGAATCCCGTGCTCCTTCAGGAAGGAATCAAGCGTGCGCTTCGAGTCCCGGTGCTCTGCATCCTCGCTCAGCTCCCGGATTACGAAACCCGAGGCGTGGATTCTGCCGCTCTCCCGGTCATTGTCGTTCGTGCCGTAATTGCCGACAAGCGGGTAGGTCATGAGCAGGATCTGCCCGCCGTAGCTCGGGTCGGTGAGGGCCTCCTGGTAGCCCGTCATGGACGTGTTGAAGACCAGCTCGCCCATCGTCTCGGCCTTTGCGCCGAAACCGAGGCCCTGCAGCACGGTGCCGTCTTTCAACACTAATGCTGCTCGCAAGTCTTTGCCCATGAAGAATCAGAATATTATAGGGCATGGCGGAGTTTATAATACTGCTGATGTGGTATCGGTGGGGCCGGGGGGGTTTCCGGTTTCCAGTTTTCGGTTTCCGCCCGCAACTCACCACTTGCTCTGGAACGCACCCGCAATCCTGAGCTTCTGGTTGCTGGCATCCACGACAAGGATGAGCTCGCCCTTCTCGTAGGCAATCGGCTGGCTCAGCGTCAGGTCGTTCTCTGAAAGATGGCCCTCCACGAACTGCATGTTGGCATAAGCGTGGATTTTCCCCTTCAATTCGTCCTTGAAGAACGGGCTCCTGAGAAATCGGCCATTTACTACGTTGCCGACCTCGTGCTCGTGGCGCAGGGGGACGATTATGCCCCGCTCGAACTGCTCGCCCTTGTATGCCATCGAGAAGCGCGCGCCTGCGGAGACCTCCTCGACCTCGCTCCCATCCAGCATGAGGCTGCGGGCCTCGACGTCCTTCTTCTCCGGGAGCAGGAACACCTTGTCCGACTTCTTCAATTTTCCGGACCTGAGGACGCAGTGGGCGACATTGCCCATGCTTTTTACGTTCTCCGTGCGGTCGACAAGCGCAAGCACTGCCTCTCCGGGCTCGCCCCGCTGGAATGACAGCACCCTGCCTTTCGCAGCCTCGCTATCCGCCACCTTGTCGAATTTGTCGAGCGTCGTGCCGGCAAGCGGAAGCGGCGATTTCGAGACGATTACGCCCCGATCAAGCTTGAGCGAATTCACCGCCACGATTATCTCCCCGATTTTCGGCGTGAGCGCATCAACCAAAAGCACGACGTAATCGGCCATGGAGAGAGAGTAGAGAAAAGGCTGGACCTTCTCCGGGTATTGGACCGGGTCTATGAGCGTTATGCGCTTCCCTTCATGCTCCGCAGTGTAGACGGCCAGCTCTCCGGCCGATTCCCCTTTGCCGAGGGACTTGCAGAACGCCTCGCGAAGCTCAGGCTTGTCGGACAATACTGCTACGAACATCCATCCACCTCGGAAGACAATCGCAGGGAAAGAATATAAATCTCTGGAACAGGATTCGGCAGACGACGAAAACCGCAAACGGGCAACCCGAACCGGAAACGGGAGACTGGAAACCGCCCGTGTCTGCCTCCTTATCCTTTGCCAAGGAGCTTGATGAGCAGGGCCATCTGCGCCCACATCCGATTCTCCGCCTGGTCGAATGCGAGCGAGCGCGGCCCGCGGAGCGCGTATTCGTCGATTTCGTAGCCGATGTGCGCGGGCATGTCGTGCATCGAATGCGCCTGCGGGCCGGCCAGATCGAGCATCGCCTTGTTGAGCTGGTATGGCATGAACACCCTCTCGCGCCGGGCTTTTTCCTGCGCGAATTTCGGGTCGTTGAAGAACTCCATGTTCACCCAGGTGTCCGTGTAGAGGATGTCCGCGCCCCTGACCGCATTTTTTATGTCCGGCTCCTCGCGGTAATGGCCTGATTTGTCGAGCATCTCCTGCTGCTCCGAATCAAGGCTGTCCGGGTCCTTCTCGGGCACGCAGAGCGTGAAGTCGCAGCCTGCCTTCGCGCAGGCGACCGAAAGGGAGTTGCTGACGTTGTTGCCTATGCCGACATAGACGACCCTGGCCCCTTCCAGCTTCCCGAGCTTCTCCCTTATCGTCAGGATGTCCGCGAGCGCCTGGCAGGGATGGTACTTCTCGCACAGCCCGTTTATCACGGGGACGCGCGAGGCTTTCGCGAACTCTGCCACCGTGGCATGGCGCATCGGGCGCACCATGATGGCATCCACGTAGCGGGAGATGACTTTGGCCTCGTCCGCGACCGCCCCGAGCCCTATCTGCGTCGTCCTCCAGTCTATGAAGATTGCATGGCCGCCGAGCTTCGTCATCCCGGTCTCGAACGAGATGCGCGTCCGCGTGGACGACTTCTGGAATATCATGGCGAGCGACTTGCGCGAAAGCGCCTGCGAGTACTTTTCAGGGCTCTTCTTGATATCGAGCGCAAGCTCCACAACGGATTCAATCCACTTCGAGTCGAAATCCTTCAGGAAAAGCGCGTGCTGCATACGGATTGCCTCCGTCGGGAATGGCAGTCAGCAACTTTAAATACCTTTGGCATTACTATTTACCCTGCGAATTTTACTCTCTCAGAGGGGGTAAATCCTTACGGTGAACGTTTATGACAAAAGTCAGAATCAAGCTCAGCGGAGAGGACCCTGCGGCCCTGGACAATGTGGTAGCCCAGATAAAGGCGCTATCGGACAGCCTCAGCATGAAGTTCATAGGCCCGGTCAGGCTCCCGCGCAAGAAGCTCGAAATCTCCTGCAGGAGGACGCCCTGCGGCGACGGAACCGACACCTACGAGCACTGGGAGAAGAGGGTCTTCAAGCGCCTCTGCGACGTCGAGGGCGAAGAGAAGATGATAAAGCAGATTCTCAGGATAAAGGTCCCGACGAACGTGTTCGTCAAGATAAACCTGAGCTAGTTATGCGATTCCTTTTCGACGAGATGCTAAAGCGCCTCGCTTCATGGTGCAGGATACTCGGGCTGGACTCCGAGTTCCTCCCTGGCAAATCCGACAGCCAGCTCCTCGCTTATGCCGAAAAGAACGGCCTGGTTTTCGTTACGAGGGACCTTCCGCTCTCCCTGCGGTGCGAGAAGCACGGCGTGCAGTTCATGCTCATCAAGAGCGACAGGATTGAGGAGCAGCTCGCCCAGATTATAAGGGAATACGGCGGGCACATCACCTTCCCTGAAAAAACAAGGTGCGCCTCCTGCAACGGGGAGCTTGTGAAGGCCCCAAAGGAGAGCGTGAAGGACCTTCCGGCGAACGTGATTGAGCACAACGACCAGTTCTGGCGCTGCACAAGATGCGGCAGGGTTTTCTGGGAAGGCGGGCACTGGAAGAACATCATGAGGATTTATGAGCGGGCAAAAGCGCTCGCCGCATCCTAGGCTTTCTTTATCCGCCCGAGCGTGTATCCGCCCTTCTGCTTCTCAGGAGCCTTCTGCTCCATCGCGGATTTCAGGAGCGCGTAGATTACATACCACACGCTCACGAGGGCCGCGAGCAGCCCGAAAAGCGCGATTAGGCCGAGGGCGCCCATCGCGAGGAGCCCGGCGAGCATCATCAGGGGCGAGCCCAGCGTAAAAAGGAAGACCAGGGCGATGACTCCGACGAGGATAAGGAAGAGCACGGCGGCAAGCGATGCCGCCGCGAGCATGACGTCCTTCGATTCCATCTTCAGCCCCTTGGCATGTACTGGAGGATTTTCTGCGCCACGCTGCTTGCCGGCATGCTCTGGAGCCAGATTTTGCCGGGCCCTTCGAGAGTAGCGAGGAACAGGCCTTCCCCGCCGAAAAGCATGTTCTTCACGCCTTTAACCATCTCGACTTCGTATTTTATCGACGGCTCGAACATCGCTATCGAGCCGGTGTCGACTTTGAGCTTCTCGCCGGGTTTCAGCTGCATCTCGAACACCTCGCCGTCGATTTCGGCAAACGCCATGCCGCTCCCGGTCAGCTTCTGGAGCAGGAAGCCCTCGCCCCCGAAAAGGCCGACGCCGAGCTTCTTCCTGAAGACGGTCTCGAGATTTACGGATTCCTGGGCAGCAAGGAACGAGTCCTTCTGGCATATCATCTCCTTGCCCGGCGCTATCTCGAGGGGCAGTATCTTGCCCGGGAAAGACGGGGCGAACGATACGATGCCCTTGCCAGCGCCGCTCTTGAACTTCACCAGGAACAGCGACTCCCCGGTGAACATCCTGCCAAGGCCGGCACCCAGGCCGCCGCGCATGTAGGATTCCATCTCCATGTTGGCGCTCATCCATGCCATCGCGCCCGATTCCGAGAAAACCTCGTCGCCCTGGTCCAGCTCCAGGGTGAGTATCTGCATCACGTCGCCCTCAATCTTGTATTTCATTGAAAACCCCTCCATGCTAAATCAGTCGGACCGGTCCTGCCGGGGAATCTAGGTCGGCCCGGTCAGAAAAACAACCCGAAACATATTTAAGTTGAACTATTGATTATCAGTCCACGAATTATCGCCAGTCATTCATTCAGGTGGACTCATGGGTGCAAAACCGAGAAAATGGAAGAAGAAGAACCGCATGCGCTGGAAATGGGTCAAGAAAAGGCGCAAGAGGCTCAAGAGGAAGATGAAAAGAAGGGTCGGTGAACTCTGATGAACGGACGCAAGCCCCCCGAATCCAAGCCAGGCCTCCACGACGCGAAACGGGAGACCGGAAACCCGAAACCGGCTGTGGATTCCTGGCCGCCAGTGCCGCGTGTCATTGAGAGGGCCTGCGGGGAAATCGCCCTGCCGGTGTGGGACTGCTTCGGCGGCCCGATATGCGAGCCGCCGGCCAAGAAATAACTCATCTTTAAATATTTTACCACATTTATTCTTTTGCATGGCCAAAGTCCTCGACTTCAATTCAGCTTACGGGAAGCGCCACGGGAGGGAGCCACTCCCGGCATTGAGGCAGGCGCCCGAGCCCAAGGTCGAGGCAATAATAGCGGCTTCTTCGGGCAACGGGGTGTGCATCGTCGCGGAACTGGACCTTGAGGACAGGAATGGGGCCAGGAACGCACTCAAGAACGTGCGCGCCGGAGAAGGCATCAGGATAAGGGCCGGAAGGGGCGTCTTCGAGATGAGGTTCACCCACCTCGACGAGCAGGGGCGGCTTGTCGCGATGCTCTTCAACAACGGCAGGTACGAGGGGGATGTTGCGCTTCCGCTCTATGAAGAGCAGAAAGTGTGGGGCGGGATGCGGATGGACATGAGCTTGTTTCGCGTCGCGGTCCGCAGGCTGCCGTACCACTTCGCGAAGGCGAACGGGGTGCTCGGCTGCGTGCACGTGTCGGCAGAGACCGAGGGCGCCATAATAACTGCACAGGAATGAGCGGGTGCCCGCAGGGCGGACCTGAGCCGCCCGGGACGACGCCGGCCCTGGAATAGCTTTATAATAATACCCCCATACAATAACTCTCACCCGATATCACTACTGGAAACCGGAAACCCGTTGCGGGCTGCCGGGCATCCAGGTAGGAGGGCTTGTTTATGGACAGGAAAAAGCTTGTAGAGGCCATCAAGAAGGCCCTTGAAGAGAAAGGAAAGAGGAAGTTCAGGCAGAGCGTCGAGCTCATCATCAACATCAGGAGCATCGACTTCAACAAGAGCGAGAACAGGCTCAACCTGGATATAGTGCTTCCCAAGGGCAAAGGCGGCAAGGAGCTCAGGTCCGCGGTATTCGCGGAGGGGACCACGGCCGACGATGCGAAGAGGGCGGGGGCGGATCTCATAATCACGCCGGATTCCATCGCGTCCTGGGCGCAGCCGGCCAAGGTCAAGGAGCTGGCAGACGGATATTTCCTGCTCGCGCAGCCGAACCTGATGGGCGTGGTCGCAAAATCGCTCGGCCAGTCGCTCGGCAAACGGGGCAAGCTCCCCAAGCCCATGACGGGCAACATAAAGGAGCTGCTCGAGCGCTCGAAGAAGAGCGTGAGGATAGTGTCCAAGGGGAAATACCTGCCGACCGCCCAGGCGCTCATCGGGACCGAGGCCATGGAGACCGAGGACCTGGTCGAGAACGCCGAGAGCGTATATGATGCGGTGAAGGCGAGGGTGAACGAAGGCAACATCCGCTCGGTCTTCGTGAAGCTGACGATGGGCAAGCCCGTGAGGGTCGCCTGAGGGGATAATCATGGCATACAAGACTGATATTAACAGGAAGGAAGTGAGGAGGAAGGTCGAGCAGACCGCGACGACCATCGCCGAGATGAAGAGATACAAGACCGTCGCCGTGCTCGATTTGCGCAAGCTGCCGGACGCGCTTTTCCAGTCCCTCAGGAAGAGGATAAGGGACGACGGAGGGAAGGTGTTCGTCCTCAAGAAGGCGGTAATCAGCCGCGTCCTCGCTTCTAACAAGAAGCTCGCGGCGAAGGTGGGCGAGACTGAGAAGCCCGTCGCGCTCATACTCACCAACAAGTCCGCATACGAGGTGAATTCCTTCTTCAAGCAGCACAAGAAGAAGAGGGCGGCAAAGGTCGGAGATGTGGCTGTCGCGGACATAGTCATTCCCGAAGGGGAAACGGACCTCCCGCCCGGACCGGCGCTCTCCGAGCTCAAGGCAGGCGGCGTGAACGTCCAGATAAAGGGCGGCAAGATCATCGTCTCCAAGGAGAGCGTCGTCGCAAAAGGCGGCGAGAAGCTCACCGGGCCCAAGGTCAAGGCGCTCCAGAGCCTGGGCGTGATGCCCTTCGAGCTGACGGCTAACCTGCTGTTCGGATTCGACGGCGAATACGTCTATGGCAAGGAGCTCCTCGACATCGGCGACACGATAAGCGCTGACATGGCCGCGGGCCTTTCGCAGGGGCTCAACCTCTCGCTCAACATCTGCTACCCGACCGGGCAGAACATAGACGTGCTCCTCGGGGACGCACTGAGGCAGGCCATGAACGTGTCCCTGAACGGCGGATTATACTCATCAGGCTCCATAGAGCGGCTTCTCTCCTCTGCCATGAGGCAGGGGATGGCTCTGGAGGGCCTGAAGAAATAAAAGGAAGATGAAAAGGAACCGTGGTTCCTTTCAGAGGTGTGTACATGACGAAGGTTGACCCATATTTGCACGCCGTGCTCGTATTGCACGGGGCCGGGAAGGAAGTGAGCAAGGACGGCATAGTGGCCGTCGTGAAGGCGAGCGGCGCCGACGTAGACGAGGCCCGCGCGAAGGTCTTGGCCGAAGCGGTCAAGGGCGTGAACTTCGAGGACCTGCTCAAGCAGTCCATGATGGTGGCTGCAGCCCCGGCCGCAGCCGCTCCGGCGGCCGCCGGCGAGGCGAAGAAGGAAGAGAAGAAGGAGGACGAAGGCAAGAAGGAGGAGCAGGCCGCTGAAGGTCTTGCTTCGCTGTTCGGTTAGCTTTCTCTCCTTTTTTCCTTTATTTTCTTTTCATTTATCATCCGCACTACTTGTGACACAATTTTATAATTATTGCTACACAGAGATATATCCATGCTGATGGCCAGGGCTCTCCCGGGGGACACTTCTGCGCGTGCAACAGCCCCTGGGCCGGCAAGACGCTGCTTGTGGAATACGGCGCGCTTATTTTGCGCGATGGCATGAACTCGGAGGCCATGAGGACGATTCCGGCCCTGAGGCGGGCCGGGGCCAGGATTATCCTGACCGCCCACCGGCCGCTGCCCGACAACCTGGAGGTGCGCAGGGCCCTGCTGGAAAGCGAGGACGGTGTGCGCCTCGGCCGCCTCCTGAGGGACGTCCCGCGGCGCTTCACCGGGGCGCTCGAGGCTGCGCACGTCCAGGACGCATTCCGGGACTGCGCAATAATAGGCGCTGACCCCTACACGGACGTCCCGGCCAAGCCTGTCGGCATCGTGACCGCGATAAGCGGGGACGGCATCTCATTCGGGAAAGTGCTCGCCTATCTGCGGAGCCTCATTCATCTTGGCGAGGGGGATTTCGCTAAGGGGTTCGACTCCCTTGCCGGGTTCGTCAGGAGAAGGCACAATCGTGCAGTCAGCATCGTGGACGATGGCAGGTACAATTTCAACGACGACGCGCCGGGCCTGTCACGCGTCCTCGTCTTCCAGTAAATATTTATTCCTAGCCTCTGTTACAAGTGCGTATGCACAGGGACGTGTTGGCGACCATCAGGGATATCAAATCGCTTAAGATACAAGGCGCGAGGAACGTCGCCAAAAGCGCCGTCTCGGCGCTGATGGCCGCGGCGAAGGACTCGAAAGCGAAGACGCTTTCAGCGTTCTGCAAGGACGTAACGCTTGCCGCAGATGCCCTTTCAGCGAGCCGGCCCACGGAGCCGATGATGAGGAACATGCTGGACGAGGCGTCGCGCTTTGCGGCCGGGAACGCCCCTGAAGCCTCGGGCGTCGCGGAGCTGAAGAGACTGCTCCTTGCCCACGAGAGGGAGATGCTCGCCAGGGTGGATGAGGGGGCGAAGAGGCTCTCCGAGTACGGAGCCAAGCTCATTCCCGATGGCGCGCTCGTCCTCACGCACTGCCATTCCTCCACCTCGACGCGCGTCCTGATAGCGGCAAAAAAGATGAGGAAAAAATTCAGCGTCGCCTGCTTCGAGACCAGGCCGCGCTACCAGGGGAGGACGACGGCCGCCGAGCTCGCGAAGGCCGGGATAGACGTCACGCTGTCAGTAGACGGGGCGATGAACCTCCTCATGAAGAAGGCCGACATAGTCATCGTGGGCGCGGATTCGGTGACCTCAAGGGGCGACCTCATCAACAAGATAGGGACCTCGGCGCTTGCACACATCGCAAGGATGAACGACGTGTCGTTCTACAGCGCGGCCGAGCTGTTCAAGTACAGCCCCATGACCATTTTCGGGACGCTGGAAAAAATCGAGGAGCGCGACCCGAAAGAGGTCTGGGACAGGCCGCCAAGGGGCGTGAAAATCAGGAACCCGGCATTCGAGGCCACGGCCGCAAAGTACATCAGCGGATACATCACTGAGGCGGGGGTCATACCGCCCCAGTCGTTCTTCGCGATGGCCACGCAGAAACTGGGGATAAAGCTTTACGAATGAGGTGTTATGATGGTGGAATACGTAGAGAAGACGACGAAGAGAGTGGATGTCTGGAAGCTGAAGAAGTACGAGTGCAGGGTAAAAATAATCGACATATTGACAGGAGCGAAGATAATCGTCCTCAACAAGAGCGAGGCCCAGGACCACGATATCTACTGGGGATACCGCACGGAGATGCATATCGAAGGGAAGCCGCACACCGTAATCGTGGATGTCAGCGAGGACCTCATCAAGCGGGGCGAGGTCGGGGTTTTCAGGGATATTGCGCAGTATTACAACCTCAAGAACGGGGAGGTGGTGGAGATAGTGCACATGGACCGGCCGGAATCCATCCGCTACATCAGGAAGAAGCTCGACAAGGGCACCCTGAACGATGCTGAAATCCGCACCATAGTCAGGGAGATAATGCAGAACCGGCTGAGCGAGATCGAAACGTCGGCATGGATAACGGCGGCGTACATCAACGGCCTTTCCGACGACGAGGTTATAGCGCTCGCTTACGCTACGGTCGAATCCGGAGAGCAGCTCAACCTCGGCAAGAGCCCTGTCCTGGACAAGCACTGCATAGGGGGCGTCGCCGGGAACAGGACGACCATGGTCATCGTGCCGATAATCGCTGCGGCCGGGCTGTATATACCAAAGACGTCATCGCGCGCCATCACATCGGCCGCAGGCACTGCCGACACCATGGAAGTGCTGGCTAACGTCACTTTCAACATGGAAGAGCTGCGCTCAATGGTCCTGAAGGCGAACGGGGCCATCGTATGGGGCGGCGGCATGAAGCTCGCGCCGGTGGACGACAAGCTCATCAAGATAAGGCACCCGCTAAGCCTGGACCCGGAGGGCATGCTGCTTGCGAGCATCCTGGGGAAGAAGAAGAGCGTGGGGGCCGAATGCGTCCTCATCGACATCCCTGTCGGCCGGGGGGTGAAGGTCCCGTATGTCGAGCGCGGCAACGAGCTCGCCAAGCATTTCCTCTCAGTCGGTGAGAGGCTGGACATGAAGATAGAGGCGATCATTACGGATGGGGCGGAGCCTGTCGGAAACGGCGTCGGTCCCGGCCTGGAGTGCCTGGACGTGATGGAGGTGCTGGACGGGAAGGGGCCGGATGATCTGCGCCACAAGGGCCTGCTCATGGCCGGCAAGCTGCTGGAGCTTTCCGGCAAGGTCGAGCGGGGCAAGGGCTATTCGGTCGCCGAAGGGCTCGTGACAAGCGGCAAGGCGATGGCCAAGTTCAGGGAGATAGTAGAGCTCCAGGGGGGCAACCCGAAGGTCAGGATGTCGGACATACCTGTCGGCCAGTACACGCATGCCGTGACTTCGGACGTGGCCGGGAGCATATTCCACATCGACAACAAGGTAATCTCGAAAATCGCCCGGATAGCAGGCGCGCCCCGGGACAAGGGCGCAGGCGTGCTCCTCCACCGGCTTCGGGGAGACCGGGTGGAGAAGGGCGACAAGATGTTCACCATCTACGCGCAGAGCGAGTCCAACCTCGGTTTCGCCATCAACGCGCTGAAAGACCTGGAGCCGATAGAGATGAGAAAGATGCTGCTCGGGACGATAGACTGACCTACCATCTCCTGAAGGATATGAAGGTGCGCGTGTCGGCAACCTCCTTGAGCTTCCTCACGCGGTCTATCTTCCGGTCTATCTCGTCTACGGAAGCCCCCTCCAGTATGATGCAGCCGTCGAACTCGCCTGATATCTCGTATGCGTCCTTCTGGACGCCGAGGTCCGATATGGCCCCCATCATGCGCTTGGTCTCGCCCCGCGCCTTGACCATGAGGACCGCGAATGTGCTGGCCTCTTCAGATACCTCCACGGTGAAGCGCCGGATGACGCCGGATGAGGCGAGCTTCCTTATCCGGAAGCGCACGGCGCCCTCGGTGAGCCCGATGGAGCGCGCGATGGAGGTGTTGCTCGCCCGCGCGTCCTTTTTCAGCATCTCGATGATTTTCGCGTCGGTGTCGTCGAGCTTCATGGAGCATCCACTCGGCTAAGGATAATAAAGCGGACGGCGCCTGATTCGAATTACGAAATAATGTGCCGACTTTATTACGAAATTAGTAGAATCTTTACGATATATTTAAAAAGTGATACACACAGATATTAATCCATGACGACAGTGCTTCCCAAAAGAGTAGATGGAGCCACAAGGGTGACTCATATGCCCCGGATAAGCATGGAGAGGGAGTTCTCCCTCTGGAAAGAAGGCAGGCCCCTGCACAGGGGGGAGATGGACAGGTTCAGGAGCGCGCTCGAGTCGCGCGCCGCTGCCATCGGGATATCATGCATAGACAGGGAGGTCGCCCACAATTCGGTCGAGGTCAAGTTCTCGCTCATAGACAAGGCGTCTTTCGCCGACAAATTGTCCTCGCTCAGGGCAGGCGTCGAGGACATTTCAGGCTCATTGGGCGTCCGGCCGTGCTGGACGAACCAGCCCGCGCATGCGTATCCGGGGCACAACGAGTATTTCACCACGCTCGCATTCCCGGGCACGGTGGATGCCCTCGTGCACGCGAACTCGCTCCATGTGCACTTCGAGACGCCCACCGAGGTCGCGGTCCATGCTTACCGGCAGATGAACGCGCTCGCGCCATGGTTCATGACCATGAGCAGCATGCTCGGCGGCGGGAGGGGTAGGCTCGAGATGACCGGGACCCTTGCAAGGGAGTTCGGCGAGCTCATATTGCCGCAGGATTTCCGGAGCATGGCGGATTTTTCCGACTTCATGGAGCGCATGTCGCTGATGATGCGCGCGAGGATGGCCAGGGAAGGCACGGAAGCTGCGGCAATGGCCATGTTCCCGCGCATGTTCCCTGACGGGGGGCCGCTCACGCTCACCCCTGACAAGTTGTTCAGCCCGGCCCGCATCAGGCCGGACTTGCGCCTCGAGAACGGCAACATAAGCGTGGAGTTCAGGGCGATAGACGCCATCGCGTCGCTGGAGGAGGAGACGCATATGGTCGGCCTCGCGATAGCGGTCTATGAGCGGGTGGCATCAGGAATGAGCACCCAGCAGGGCATCGCCGAGGCCCGGGGCTTCCTGCTCGGCCTTTCCGGAGGGATAGGTATTAATCCCCCTACGCAGAGCTATTCCCGCAAGGAGGGGCTGGAGCATGAGCTTGTCCCGGCGACCGCAGCATGATGTCCTGGAGATACTGAAGGGGCTTGTTGAGACAGGCTCCGTTTCCGGCCGCGAGGAGCGGATAGCCGCGCGCATAGGGGATGCTCTCTCCGCGTCCGGCTTCGACGTCCGCTACCAGGCAGTTGAAGGCAGGAGGAGCAACATTTTTGCGCGCAAGGGGGAGCCCTCGCTCCTGTTCTTCGGCCACATGGACACCGTTCCCCCCGTGGATTCGTGGGCGAAGAATCCGTTGAGGCTGACCGTGGAGGGGGACAGGGCTTACGGCCTCGGCGCGTGGGACATGAAAGGAGGGCTGGCGGCCATCCTGCATGCGGCGCAAGGTGCAAAGGACATGGCGGTCCTCGTCACTGTGGACGAGGAGGAAATCAGCAAGGGCGGCTGGAAGGCCATCGGGGATAAGGGGTTCTTCAAAGGCATAAATGGCATTATCTCCGCCGAGGCCGGAAACGAGCCCGGCACTTATGGCGGGGCACGGCACATATCATATGGAAGGCAGGGGAGGAAGGCGTTCCATCTCGTGAAGGAGCTCGGCGCCGGCCACGCGGCCACAGCCGGGCAGGACTGGGTGGACTGGCTGCACTCGTGCATGCATTCGATGCCAAAGACAGCAAGCAGGATTGTCGTGAGGCGCTTCTGCGCTAGCTCGCGGGGCCTGAGCGTCCCGGACAAGGCCGAGATGGACGTCGATGTGCTCATACACCCCTCGGAGAAAGGCACGGACTTCCAGGGGCTGCTTTCAACGCACTTCGGCGCGCCTGCTGGGCTGAAAAAGCGGCAGACGCCCTACCTGGAGCCGTATTCGTTCGAGAATCACCCGTTCATAAGCCGCGTCGCGGGCATCGTGCAGGAAAGCCTCGGCGAGCCTTCGCTGCACATCGGGAGCAGCGTCGGGGACGAGAATGCCCTCGCCCTGCTCGGAATCCCCATCGCAATCATAGGGCCGGAGGGGCGCAACGAGCACCGGGCCGACGAGTGGGTGAGCGTGAAGAGCCTCCGCGAAGTGGCCGGGCTTTATTCCAAGCTCCTTGAAAGGCTCGGCTGATCAAATCTCGTCTTTCGCAACGTCGAAGCAGGCCATCGTGTACGTCTTGAAGACGCCCGGCGTGCCGCGTATCCTGTCGAGTATCAGGTTGCCGATGTCCTCTATCGTCTTTCCCCTCACCTTGATGAGGAGGTCCCACTCCCCGGAAACGATGTAGACCCCGAGCACCCCGCTTATCTTCGCTATCTGCCGCGCGACCTCGTGCTGGTTCACTCGGGACTGCCGGTCGTACTCGGCGAACACGAAGGACAGCGTCGGAAGGCCGGTCTTGGAGTAATCCTCCTCGATGGTAAAGCGCTTTATCACGCCCGCCTTCTTCATCCGCATTATCCGTTCGTGCACTGTTGCACGGGGTACGCCGAGCGCACTCGACAGCTCGGCGATGGTCTGCCTTGCGTCTTTCTTCAGAGCATCAAGGAGCAGGTAATCTGTTTCATCCAGCTTTATCTCCTTCACATCAAAACCCTCAAGCTTCCCCATTTGGGGTTTTGTATCCCCATCATCTGCTTTTCCGTCTATTGTATTGGATAATATCCGGCATAAGTATAAAAATATGAGCTTTTTTTGGACAATTTCCGATTGATTCGGGTTAATATTTATATTTGGGCCATTCGCGTGTCCGTCCCATGAGCCGACCTACGTTCAGGATTGCACCCGAGGCCCGGAGCGCGCCGGGATTCTCCAGGGAAACAGGGCGCCTCAAGCTGGCGCCGGATGCGCGCTCGAGAGCCATAGAGCCGGATTCGCGGGAGTGGAATGGCCTCGGGATGGACATGCGCCTTGCAGGCAGGCCTTACCTCGAAATGCTGATACGGAGCGGCAGGGCAACGCTCGTCATGCTGCCGGAGCCTACGTCGACGTGCAAGGACAAGGCGAGGGTGGCCGGGCTCAGCGCGGAAAGCGTCGTCAGGACATTATGCTGCCGCGAAACCTTTGTCGACGGGGGGAAGGTGTACCTCGTTGTTTCGACTGCCGGGGAAAGGCTCGACCTTCCGGAAATCTGCAGCCAGCACGACGACCTGAGGTATACCGAGCTAGCCCTTGCGCGCGAGGTGCTTCCGAGCATGCGGCCCGGGACATGCACGCCTTTCGTGGAGGGGGGCGAGATGGAGCAGGTGCAGATGCTCATGGTGCAGGCCCCGCAGGGCGGCGCTGCCGGGCGGCTCGTGGACGTTTCCATAGGGGGGACGGACTACATATCGCATTTCATGTCGCTTTCGCTGAGGTACGGCGACCTCATAGAATCCCTGTCGGACGCCTTCGGGGAGAAGATGAGGACCTTCACGCTGTTTTGCGAGGAGCGGCTTCCCGGGAGGATAAGGGAGCAGCTCGGCCTGCTCGGGGGCAACCCCAGGCGCCCGAAGCGCTATGCGCCGAGGCTGAAGGCCCTCAGGAGGCTGGAGGGGCTGGCCGGGGGGCTGGACGAATCAGGCCTCGGCTGCGTGCTCGCCGAACTGCATTCGGTGCGGGAGCGCGATGGGAATGCGCTAGTCAGGGAGGAAGCAGGCCGCCTCGCCTCGAGGCTCGAGGCGCGGGGAAAAGACTGATGCTGGTGGGTAGGAGTGGTGGGGTTTCCGGCCCCGGTTTCCTGTTTGGGAACTGGGCCGGAACCCTTAAAGCACATTTATAAGGTTCGGGCACCGAGCCAATCCATGAGACCCTCTCTTTTTGTCCTTCTCCTCGCATCGGTGGCTTTTCTTTTCGGCTGCGCCCAGCCAGTGCCCGAGGCTCCCGTAAATGCAACCGTTTTACCGGCCCCCGCTCCTCCGTCGCAGCCGAACGACCCTGCAGCGCCGGAAAACGCAACAGCGCCAGCAGGGACTAACACGACAGACAGCGCTCCGCCGTCCGCCGCGCCGGCCCTGGACAAGTTCTCGCTCTGGTCCAACGGCACGCTGCTGCGGGGGGCTGATATCTACCAGCGGCACGTGTACCCGGACGGGTATGACGACCCGGAGGCGTGGGGCAGCGGCCCGCTCGGACCGGTCTTCACGCAGGAGGATTTTGACGCGCTCTCCGCCGCCGGCGCAAACGTGGTCGTGCTCTCGCATCCCGGATTGTACGATGATTTGCCGCCATACGCGCTGAACAAGAGCGTGCAGGACAATCTTGACAGATTCATAGACATGGCGCAGGAGGCGGACTTGTTCGTCGTGATTGCGTTCCGTACCGGGCCGGGAAGGAGCGAATTCGGGTTTTTCGGCGTGGAAGAGGACGACCAGTTCGGCATGAGCCATCTCAACGACGACGTCTGGAAGGACAAGAACGCCCAGGACAAATGGGTGGAGATGTGGAGGTACGCGGCAGCACGGTACCGGAACCGCTCCAACGTCGTCGGATACGAGCTGATGGTGGAGCCGAACTCGAACGGCGTGTGGCTGGACATGTATGAGCCTTCAGAGTTCTACGCTGCATACGGCGACACCACCTATGACTGGAACCAGATGCACCCGCGCTTGAGCGGGGCCATACGGGAAGTGGATAACGATACGCCGATACTCATCGGGGGTATGAGCTGGAGCAGCGTCAGGTGGCTTCCTTACATCAAGGCGGGTGCGGACAACCGGACGGTATATACGTTCCACCAGTACGAGCCCCAGGAGCAGTACACGCACCAGGCGTTCGGGCTGGGCAACGGATACCCGGGAAGATTCGACACTGATTATGACGAAAACGAAGAGGACTTCGACAAGGCGTGGATAGACGGCCTTCTCGGCACCGCTGATGATTTCAAGGCTGAGCGCGGCGCACCGGTGGCGGTAACCGAATACGGCGTGCAAAGGTGGCAGCCGGGCGCCGCGGAGTTCCTGGATGACGAGATGGCCAGGTTCGAGGAAAGCGGCATGAACTACGCCATCTGGTCCTGGCAGCCCTTATCGGAGAGATACAACGAGGCGCAAAACGATTTCAACTTCAGGCTCGGACCGGAGCCGGACGATACCTCCGAGGGCAGCTCTGAGCTGTATGACGCGATAAAAAAATACTGGAAAAGGAACGCGGTGAGGCCGTCTTCCTTTTCCGGGGCGTCATGAAATCGCAGCCAGCCGGACAAGCGCACCGCTCTTTTCCTTCAGCCCGATTCCGTCGATGGCGTCGCGCAAAAACCGTATCGTATGGTCGTACGACTCGCGGTCCACGGGATATGGGATGCCGTCCTTGCCTCCGTGGGCGAATGAGTATTTCACCGGGTCCTTCCAGTCGAGTTCAGTCCCGTGGATGAGCTTTGAAAGCAGCGCAAGAGCGCGCAACTTCTTCTTCCCCATTCCGCGCAGGCAGACAAGCTCCTCGTAATTCTGCGGCTGGAGATCGTAGGCGTCATTAAGGAGCTTCCAGTCGCGCTCGGTGAGGTCGCAGCGCAGGATTTCGTGCCTTTGGGGGAGGCGGCGGTGGTCGTCCAGCAGGGTGGTCTGGCCTGTTAGATACTTGCGCAGGTGGACGGGGTTGTCGTTGACGAGTTCCACCGAGATTTTCCGCGCCTCCGCGCTGTCTTTGCTGACCAGGTTCAGGGTTTCGGGCTTCGGGACGCCGGCGATTTTGTCAGGAGGGTCGTCCACGAAACTGCTTGCGTTCAGCCAGTGGTAGCGGCGCGCGTATCCGCTTGCATCATCCAGCCCCTGCTGCACGACAGCCCAGTTGCCTTTCTCGTCGAAAAAGAAGGAATGGTGGTAAAGCTCGTAGCCGTCCTGTATGCAGCAGCCGTCCACTTTAGCGCTCATCACGCTCGCTTTCACGAGCGGAGCGCTGTCGAGGCCGAAGATTTGGCACCTTGAGGAAAGCTCATCGAGCGCGTTCCTTGACGCCCTCCCCTTGCCCCCGGCAGCCATCACGCCCATTTCGGGAGTCAGCGCCTCCTTGAGCGCCCCGCATGCGGTGGTGGTCGTCCCGGACGAGTGCCAGTCGAAGCCTATGGCGCAGCTGAACGCCTGGAAGAACATCGGGTCGGCAAGGCGGGACAGAAGCTCTTTCGTGCCATAGCTGTCGATGATTATGCGCGAAATCTCGCGGGCAAGGGAGCGCATGCGCCAGAAAAGCCACGGCGGGCACTTGCCGCCATGCAATGGGAGGTCGATTGTTCCGGTGCGCATGGGCTGGTTATGGGTTTTGGGTTTTGAATAGGTTCCGGGGGCTCATTTCCGCGCCCGCAGCTCCCTTGCGACGCCTTCGGCATCCGAGCGGAGCCCCGCATCCTTGTCGTTCTTTGCCATATCGTCTATGTAGCGGAGGGCTTCCTCGCCCCTTATGGATGAGAGCGCGCTCAGCACGCCGAGCCTTACCTGCGGTACCGGGTCGCGCCTGAGGGAGACTACTGCTTTTAGCGCCTCGTCAGTCCCGATGTCGCCCATCGCCAGCGCGGCCGCGAGCCTCACGGAAGGATGGGCGTCCTTCATGGCGGATTTTATCGTATCGAATGCGGCCGGCACCCTTTTGCTTATGATTGTCGTCCCGTCCTGGGACTGGATGCTGGATTCACGCGTCACGTAGAAGCGGGAGAGCGCGAGGACTGCCGAGCGCCTGATTTTCGCGTCCCTGCTTTTGGCGAATCCCTTCACGGGGTCGAGGGATGAAGGCTCTGCTATGTTGCCGAGGGCGAAGATGGATGCCATCCGCACTCCGATGTCCTTGCCTTCCGCCGCAAGAGCGCTGAGGCGCGGGACCGCCTCGGCGTATCCGAGGAAGCCTGAGAGAGTCGCCCAGTAAAACTGATAATCGGTTGATGTCTGAAGGCGCTCCAGGACGAGAGGGCGTGCCTCTTCCCTGAGGATGCTGAGAGAGCCGGCCAGCCTCAGCGAAAACATCGGGACATTATCGCCAAGGACTCCCATGCCGTCCTCCTGCCTCCGCAGGAGGAGCGCAGTCCCCAGAAGCAGGTTGCGCGCGTATGAGGCGACCGGCTCCGGACCTCGGATGTGGCTTACGATGAAGCGGGCCTCGCCCCTGAACGCATCGTCCATGACCGCGCTTATTTTTCTTTCCCCCTCGGGCCCGATGCGCTCGAGCAGGGATTTGTATCCGGGAAGCGCCGCGACCTCGACAAGCAGCGCTGCGGCTTCCCGGGGCTCGGACCGGCTGATGGCGGAGAGGAACCCCTGCGCCACTTCCGCATCGCACACGCCCATCGCAAGGAGGGCCGAGAGGCTCCCGAAGCGGAGCTGCGTATCGCGGCTCGAGAGGTTCTGCTTAAGCTTCCCGACAAGGACAGGATTGCCGCCCTTCCCCAGGCCGAAAGCCTTCCCTGCCATCCCGATGAGAGCCGGCGTCTCCGTGAGGCCCGTGCCCATGTCGACGAAAGCGCCGTCCCTGAAATAAAGCAGGCGCGGCACCCCGCCGAGGATGTCGCGGCCGGCAGCCCGCTGAAGCTCCGGGAGTAGCTGCGTGCTCTCGACATCCACGGTGAAAACCTTCACCTCGCCGTCCATCAGCGAGCGGAACGTGTTGAGTTCCCGCCTCTGCATCTTGCACGGCCCGCACCAGCTGGCGGAAAGCTCGACTATTGCGTTCCCCTTCCGGATTTCCGATAAATCATGAAGCTCGGGGAGCGGGCGGTCGAATACGCCGAAGACCGGCTCCATCCCCGCGGCCCTCCTTTTCGCGTTATAGACTTCCATAGCCGAGCGGAAGACCTCCTCGAAAGTCGTCTTGCCGTCGTTGTTCGAGTCCATCCCGCTTTTGACCGCGGACCAGAGGTAGGGCGAGAAAAGGTGGCATTGCGACTCCTGGCCTTCGGCTACCGGGGCCATTCCGACCGCATCGAAGCCAGCCTCGATTAGCTTGCCGGGCAGGGCACCCGAATAGCAGGTATCGAAAACGAATATTGCCTTTTTTCCCCGGAAGGGCTTCATCATCGACACGAATTCCTCATGGGCGAGTATGGTCCCGTCCTGGAGGACGAAGCCCTCCGGCGTCCCGTGGCCGGTGACATAGACTATGAGGCCGTCGGCAGGGCCAAGCCAGCCGCTCATGCCCCTCACGATGATGTCGAGCTTCTCCCTTGTGGCGTTGCGGAGGCTCGCGGATGAGACGACGATGGAATCCCTGTCGAGCGAGTTCGCCCTGAGGGCCTCCACCGCGCGCTCGACGTTCTGCAGATGCCGCTCCTCCATGTCGCCGTTGATGATGAGCGCGTAGAACCTTGCCTGCCCGAGCTCGGAGACTATGGCGGTGCGCTGCGGGGCCGCCATGGCGGTCGCGGGGCCCCTCGGCCCTTCGGCCATCGGGTGCATGCATCCTGAGAGGGCCAGCGCTATCGCGGAGGCGCGCGCGGCTTCGGGAATCAGCCTGAGGGATAATGGATGCATAGGGTAATATGTGTTAATATATGATTATAAATGCGCCCTTAGCGGCGCCATTTATTAAAAAGAAACGCGGAATCCGGCTCATGAAGGCTTTCGCATTTCTCCTGGCCATCGGACTGGTTATCGCGGGCTGCACGCAGCCCCCCGCCGGAAACGGAACCCAGAACAACACAACCGGAAACGGTGGACCGGGAACCGGAAACGCCACAATACCGCCCGGCTACGAAGTGAAGGACTACTGCCGGAACGACAGCGACTGCGTCAGGCTCAACAAGTGCTGCGACTGCGGCATGGGCGAATACGTCAATAAGTACAACCAGAAGGCGGAATGCCCGCCGGGCGAGCCGCAGTGCATGTGCCCGATACAGCTCTCGCACGGCGAATGCGTGAATGACAGGTGCGTGGCCGTAGCCGACTCCGTGGAGGAGCCGGGGAACGCGACGCCGCCGGAAGAGAAGGTTACGCTCTTTTCCGGCCATGGCGAGTGCGGGAACGAGGCGAAGCCCCAGCGCGAGGACAACGCATGGGGAACCAGGCTTTATGGCAGGATTGCCGCCCCGAACCCCTGCTATTTCGTGAGCGCGCTCGTCGAGAAGAGCAGCGGGGCTTACACGTTCAAGCTGACAAGCAAGCCCACGGATGCGGAGGTCTGCGTGCAATGCACCGGGGCCATCCCGTGGGAAATCAACATAACCGGCTTCAGCGGCGATGTAGAGGTCCAGTATGACGGCAGGAAGGTCTATCCGACGACGCAGTCGTTCTGCGGCTGGAGCACCGGCGGCTCGTGCGCGTCTGATTCCGACTGCGTGAAGGGCGGATGCTCCGGGCAGGTGTGCCAGTCGAAGGGCGAGCCGTCGGCGATAACGACCTGCGAGTGGCGCGACTGCTACGATTCCGAGGCTGCGGGAGTTTCGTGCGGCTGCGTGCAGGGCACGTGCCAGTGGGGATAGGGGCCGCACCCAGGCATACGCTGTCCTCTCGGGGGGGTTTCGGGTTCCGGGTTTCCGGTTTCGGGTTTTCGGTTCCCTGTTCCTGCGACGGCAGTTTTTTAAGGACTTCAGGCGCGTTAGTATGTGATATTTGCCCCCAGCGTGGGGCGTGTCACCCGTCGTAGCTCAATTTTGGCGGCTGCTTTCGCAATCGCCAAGGGGTAATGGCAGAGCGTCCCGCTGTAGTTTGGTTTCCTCGGTTTTTACGAGTGGATACGGGAAGGTTGCTTGTTCAAGTCAGGCCGACGGGATATTTTTCCGGCAACCGGTTTCGGGTTTCCAGTTTTCTGTTTCCGGTTTTGGGTTCCGAACCCACAAACAACCAACTTTTAAAAATCCGTGCCGACAACAAAAAAACATGCCTCGGCGCAAAAAGACCGTAAAGGGCTCCATGGTGGGGAAGGAGCCCGTACTCATCGAGCTCGAGAAAGCCGACGACGTAAACCGCATGAAATGGTCGAAATACGTCCTGCTCCACGCCATATGCCCCGAGATGAACTGCTCGGTCAGTCTGGTGCTCAGGAACGTGCAGAATCGGGCCGGCCTGAGGGACGACCCGGCAACAGTCGCGGCGAAGCTCGGCTGGAGCATGCTCAAGGACGCGCTCGAACCCGGCCACGACGTCGTGTTCAGGCACAGCAAGGCAACCGCCAGCTTCAGGGTGGAGGGCATCAGCCCGGGCCGCCTGCTTTCTGAGCAGAGGCCTCTCGAAGAGGCGATAATGCGGGCGTGCAACTAGCCCGTGTCCCTGTCGCTATTGAACGTTGCCCAGACCGGGTAATGGTCCGACACGCTTTCCGTGAAGCTCTGGTTCAGGCCGTATTCCGTATCGAAGCGGAAGACCCCCCACTGCCCGGAGTAATCCTCCATTGTCGAATTCATGAGCACGATGCGGTCGTAGGCGCAGTCGGTCGATTTCGTGGTGGTGTCCGCATCGTCGGGCACCAGCCAAACGAACGAGTAGTTGCGCAGCGAGACATTGTGCGACGGCCTGAGATAGGCGCAGTCAGCGTTCATGTCCCCGAGCATTATGAAATCGTCCTCGTCCGGGAAACGGGCCTGCGCGTCCGCGAGGGCGAGGGGCAAATCGTCCAGCTCCTGCGGCGTCTCGTCCGGGTCGGTGTGGATCGTGATGAGCGCGAAATCGAAGCCGCCGGAAACGAACCGGGCGATGAAGGGCTCGCGCTGGAAAATGTCGGCGCTGGAACCGGCCGGGGGGTCGGCGAAGGTATAGTTGCTTCCGGGAACCAGGATGACGGTCTCGGTGTTATAGACAAAAGCGTAGTTCTCCTTGCTGGACGTGCGGCCGAGGCGCGGGCTCGAGACCGCATCATAGCGCGGGCCGGGCAGGGAATTGATTTTCTCCACGTAAATGGGGAGCGTCGTCTCGGTGTCGTCGCGCAGCTCCTGCACCACCATGACATCGTAGCGCCTCGCGGCCTTCGCGAGAACGTCCATCACTTCGGGCTTCGAGCGCTTGGATTCGCCGAAAATCTGGATGTTGAAGGTGGCGATTGTTATGTTCGTGCCGTTTTGCGGAAGGTTTGCGTTCAGTTCCGATGTGTTCGTGGGCGGGGTGGTTGCGTTAGACGTATTCTGGAGCGCAGTAGTGCTTCCTTCGGGCGTTGCCGTGACATTCTGCGGGTTCGCAGGGGGGCTTTCCTGCATCATGCAGCCCAGAAGCATGGCCGCGGCCATGACCAGGAAAAAACGCATGGAAGCGATTCTGCCTTCCGGTTAATAAACGTCGTGCGGCTGGAAAATTTTTCCGGAAATCGCATTTTTCGGATTTTATTACGTCCGAAACCGACAAAATTATATAAATTCCCGATTCCCCACGGAATTACGAAAAAAATAGTGAGGCGGTCGGCATGATTCCTGCGAAGAAGGAGGACGGAAAGAGAATCGGGGAGCCGTTCGACAAAATCACGATAAAGCTCGATGTGCGCGCATTCACCAGGGTGCAGTCCGCGCAGATGGTCAGGCTGCGCACGTACTGCCCTGAAAACGGGGCGTGCGCTGATTTCCTTCTGAAGACCATGGCACCGCCGGAAGGCGGCCCGAAGGGAGGCGCGTGGGACCTCAACCTCAGCCTGGACGAGGAGACCTTCGAAAACATCATGAATCCGAGGCTAAAGGTCATCTTCCAGTGCTCGAATGTCCTTGCGCCGTTCTTCTCGGTAGGCCTCGCGCCGGGCAGCCTGTTCGCGGAAAGGAAGCCGCTCCTTGAAACGGTCGTGAACTAGACGGAGCCGGCACCGCGCTGCACTACTTCGCTCAATGCCGGGTGGATGTGGACCGTGTTCACGATGTCATTGACGTGGCTTTTCCCTGCCTTCATCGAGACGAGCACCTCGTGGATGAGGGTCGAAGCCTCGGGCCCGATGATGTGGCAGCCGAGGATTTTGCCCTCGTAATCTGCAAGGAATTTCACGAAGCCGTCTTCCTCGGCCATGGCCTCGCCCATGCCGGTGTCCGCGTACTTGTACCTGCCGACAAGGTAATCGACCCCTTTTTCCTTCAGCTCCTGCTCGGTCGCCCCGACTCCTGCGACCTGCGGACTGGAGAAGACCGCGTGGGGCATCGCGGTATAATCCACTGGATGCCTGTGCTGGGGCGTGATGAGCGCGATGGTTACGTATTCGGCCTCCAGGTTCGCAGAGTGCTTGAAGAGGTATTTGCCTGCGATGTCGCCGAAGGCCCAGATGCCTGGGACATTGGTCTCAAGGAATTCGTTCGTCTCTATGTAGCCGTGCTTGTTCGTCTTCACCCCGGTCTTAGAGACGTCAAGGATGTCCGAGTTCGGCACCCGGCCCGTGGCTATCATGAGGTCGGTGCCCTCGACGCTGTTTCCATCGGCGTCATAGACTATTATCTTCCCGCCCGTCTTCTCCACGCGCTTCACCGCGAATTTCAGGTGCACCTCGTGCTGCTTCGAGAAAAGCTCGGTGAATTTCGCCGATATCTCCTCGTCCTCGTCAGGGAGCAGGCGCACGTTGCGCTGGAGTATGGTTATCGAGGACCCCATGGAGCCGAAGAAATGGGCAAGCTCGCACGCGATGTAGCCGCCGCCGATTACGATGAGCTTTTCCGGGAGACGCTCCGCGCGCAGGGCCCCGTCGCTCGTCATGAAAGGGACCTTGTCCAGCCCCTCGATTGGCGGGACTGCCGGCCTCGTGCCTGCCGCAATCACTATTTTGTCCGACGTGATCTCCCCGCCCTTGAGCCGGATAGTCTTTTGCCCGCTGAATACCGCCCGCTCCTTGAACAGGGTGATGCTTTTCGATTTCCTGATATTGGCCTCTATCTGGGCGGCCTCCTCGTCCACCATCCGGGCGCGTGCCATGGTTTTTTTGAAATCCACCGAGACCTTGCCGACGCTGATGCCGAACTTGTGCGCGCTCCTTATCGCCTGCATGACGTCCGCGGCATGGATGAGTATCTTTGATGGGATGCATCCGCGGTTGAGGCACGTTCCGCCCATCGGCCCTTCCTCTACGAGGGCCACTTTCATCCCGCGGCCGGCAGCGGCCGCCATGACGTCCAGCCCCGAGCCTGCGCCAATCACGATAAGGTCGAACTTCTGCATGGGGGGATTAAGGAGGGAAGGATAAAAGCGCTTGCGTTTCTGAGGATGGGGCTCGCTAGCCGCGGGCTGAAGCCGGCAGTATTTTCGACCTTCAAAAACAATAAAAATCAGGCTTTCTCCTTAGGCTTCTCCGGGGCCCTGCCCCTCCAGTAGAGTACCAGCAGAGCCGCAAGCACGATTATCGCCAGCAGCCAGACGAAGGGCATGAAATCGAAGCTTAGGGAGCCCTTGTCCGCACCGTCCATTCCTGCGCCGGGTAAGACGTTCACCTGAATCGTCTTCAGCAGCGTGCCGTTGCTCAGCAGCGTGACGTTGTACGCACCGGCCATGCTTAACGGAAGGAGGAAACTCCCGTTCTCGCCTGTCTTGCCGGCTGATTTCTTGCCAGTTGGGTCTGTCACCTCATAGTCGCAGTCCACGCAGGGCTCCCCGTTTTCCATCGCGCTGCAATCCTTCTGGTCGCCCACAATTGCCGTTGCCGGGCAGGTGACGTTGCCCTGCAGACAGCCGTTATTGATGCAGATGTAGCCCTCCGGGCATAGCGGGCAGTCAGGAGCGTTGCCGCAGCGGTATGGCACAAGCGTGTGGTTCAGCACGCTGCCGCAGCCGCTTACATCCCTGCAGGAGCCGGCCGCCGCGCCGACCGGAATGTCGCAATACTGGGTTTCCGGGCAATCCCCGTCCGAGCAGCATTCGTACTGGATGCACGCATGGTTGTCCGCGACGCCGCATTCGCAGGGAAGCGTCGCACAGTATCCGTCCGCGCACTGCTGGTCTGCGGGGCACTGGGCGTCGGATGTGCAGCTGCCCTCCCTGCATTCGCTGCACTCGACGAGGTTCATCGTCTGCAGCACGGCGCTGTAGCCTGAAAGGGTGATTTTGATGTCGACCTTTTTCCCGCAGGCGTCGAAGGCAAACGTTCCTTCGCTGCCTGTGTCCCCAACAGCCACATATGATGCGTCCGACACGTCCCTGACCACAACGTGCGCGCCCTCAAGCGGGTCCAACGCGAAGTCGGACACCGTGACGAGGTTGCCACCGCAGGAAAGGTTGACGGCCACGTCCATCTCGTCCTTGGTATCGTCTTCTTCTTGAGCGGGCCCTCCGTCCGGGGGCGGTGGCTTTTCGCCAGCCAGCACAACGCCGGGAAAGACAAGTACGGCCAGCAGCGCAAAAACAGCAAGTACTATTACGGCTCTCATGTCCATAGTAGGGTGGCAGGGTTAAAAAATGGGATGGGGAAGGGAGGGGAAAGAAAAAGAGCGGGGGAATCAGGCGAGGAGCGCGCGCACGATGAAGAGCGGGTCGATGAGCTTCTTGTGGTTGTGCGGGTCGATGAGCGCGTCGCTGATGACGTGGCGTATCTCCTCGCTCCTCCCGGCCTTCCCTATTATGAGGTTGAGCAGGAATTTGTTGTTGGCCAGCTTCTGCATCCGGTAGTTGGTGTCGATTTCGTTGCCTATGTTCTCCCATAGCAGTTTCGGGTATTCTGAAAGGACGGCCGCGGAGAAGTCGTTCTTCTCGAACGCCTTCAGGATGACCTGCGACGCGTACTTTCCGCTCGTCAGGGCGTTCCCTATGCCTTCCCCGGAGAACGGGTCGATGAGCGAGGCCGCATCCCCGACAAGAACGTACCCGTCGCCGACAAGGTTCATCCTCTTGGAGGCGAGAGGCAGTATCCAGCTCTTGACGTCGCTTATCCTCTTCGAACCCTTGAAGCGCTCCTGGAAGGCGGGGTGCTTCTCGATGGTGTCCAGCATGAGCTTCTGCAGGTTCGTCTTCTTTTTCTTCATGTCCTTGACCAGCATCCCGATGCCTACGTTCGCCCTCCTGTCCGGAAGCGGAAATATCCAGAAGTAGCCGGGGAGGACGCCGTCAATGAAATGGAGCTCGATTTTGTCCCCCATGCCGCCCACGTTGTCGTAATAGCAGCGTATGGCCGCGCACTGGTGGCCCTCGTCGTCGTTGAGCGAGTTCAGCTTCCTGGCGGTTATCCCGGCCGCGCCGTCAGCGCCGACCACGACCTTGGCGCGGAACTCGACGTCCTTGCCCTCGAGCTTGCCTTTCACTCCCGCGACGCGGCCGCCGTCCATGATGAGGTCGGTGGCTATGAAGCCCTCGATGCATCTTGCCACGCGCTTTTTAGCGAACTGGAAAAGGACGTTGTCGAACACCTCGCGCCTGCAGACGAAGCCCGGCGCGTCCTTCATCCCCTCCTTCCTGGACGATATCGGGACCACAGTCCCTTTCGGGGAGGAGAACGTAACCCCGAACATGTCCTGGTGCTCGGCTCCCTTGAAGTCGTCAAGCACCCCCATTTCCTTCAGGACCGAGACCGAGCGGCCGCTTATGCCGTCGCCGCACGTCTTGTCCCTCGGGAACTTCGCCCGGTCAAGCAGGAGGACCTTCTTCCCGGCCTTGGCCAGGAACGAAGCTGCCGAAGAGCCGGACGGCCCGCCGCCTATTACTATGACGTCGTATTCTTCTGCCATCATCTCACCAAAAACTCGTTTATTAAAGTTATAGAGGTATTAAGAATCATGCTTATAATCGTTTGCGGCCTTCCCGGGAGCGGCAAGACCACCCTGGCACGGGCCCTCACGAGGAGATTCTCGGCCGTCCACATCAGCAGCGATATTGTCAGAAAGAGGATGTTCGGCATGCCTAAATACACCCCCGAGGAGAAGGCCGCTGTCTATTCCGAGATGGAGCGGCTGGCCCGGGAAGCGCTTTCTTCCGGAAAAAGCGCGGTCGTGGTGGATGCTACGTTCCACAAGAGGAGCGAGAGGGAGAGGTTCTCGGAACTCGCATCCCAGAGCGGCGCGAAGGCATGGCTCGTGCTCTGCGCCCTTCCCGAGGACGAGGTCCGCAGGAGGCTCTCGCGGAGGAAGAAGGGGGGGCCGAGCGACGCTGATTTTTCCGTATACCTGAAGCTGAAGGAAGCGTTCGAGCCCATCGGCGCGGCGCATCTTAAGCTGGATTCGTCCCTTCCGATGAAGGAGCGGCTGAGGCTTGTGGAGGGGTTCGTGCATGGATAATATCGCGGCGCTTGCTGCCGGCGGGGGGTTCTCCCTCATCGAGACGCACATCTCGTGGGTCCTGCTCGGCGAGAAGGTCGTTTACAAGGTGAAGAAGCCGGTGAGCTTCTCCTTCCTTGATTTCTCCACGCTTGAGAAGAGACGGTTTTTCTGTGAGGAGGAGGTCCGCCTCAACCGCAGGCTCGCGCAGGACGTCTATCTCGGAGTCGTTCCGCTATACCTGGACCATGGCCGCCTTTCCTTCGAGGGAAGCGGCGAGATTGCAGAATACGCTGTGAAGATGAAGCGCCTCCCGGAGGGGAGGATGATGGACAGGATGCTCTCCCTGGGCACGCTTGAAGAGAAGGATGTCCGGAGGCTTGCCGGCGTCGTGGCGGATTTCCACATGAAGGAGAAGCCGGCAGGCGGGGAATACAACTCTCCGGAGATGATAGCTTCCCAGATTGCCGACCTGTCCCTGCACAGGGACACGATAGAGAAGGCGTCGGGCCTCGGAAAATGGGTGGATGGCATACTCTCGCGCTCTGCCATGTTCATAAGAAGGAACGGGGCGCTGCTCCGCAGGCGCATGGAGGGCGGCATGGTCCGCGACTGCCATGGCGATTTGCACTCCGCCAACGTCTTCTTCGAGGACGGCATAAAGGTCGTGGACTGCATCGAGTTCAGCAGGGACTTCCGTTGCATAGACGTGGCGAGCGACGTCGCTTTCATGGCCATGGACCTCGATTACGCCGGAAGGGAGGACTTGTCGTCCGCCTTCGTGGAGGAGTACATCTCCAGGACGCAGGACCCCGAACTCGAAACCCTCCTCCCGTTCTACAAGTGCTACAGGGCCAACGTACGGGCCAAGATTTCTGCAATCGAGTGGCTGCAGAGGACGGACGATGCGGCGAGGCAGAAGATGGACAGGTACGTCCTGCTCGCCGAGAGCTATGCGAAGAGGTTGTGAGATGGAAGACGGCATCAGGGAGATGGGCAGGGCCTTCATCGTGACCGCGGCCGTGCTGGCTGTCCAGCTCGCGGGATACTATTACTCGAACAGCCTGGCGCTGCTTGGCGATTCCGCGCACGTGTTCTCGGACATCCTCGCAATCGGGGCGTCGCTCTCGGCCATGTGGCTCGCGCTCCGGGCGCCGAGCGACCGGAGGACCTTCGGGTTCCACAGGGCAGAGGTCTTCGCGGCGCTTTTCAACGGGACGCTGCTGGTTCTCATGGCCGGCCTGATAGCCTATGAGGCGTTCCAGCGCTTTGGCGCCGGCTATCCGGTCCATGGGCTTCCGATGCTGCTCACCTCGCTGATCGGCCTTGCCGGCAACATATACGTCGCGTACCACCTCCAGCACGAGGAGAACCTGAACGTGCGCAGCGCATTCATCCATGCGGCCGGGGATGCCCTGTCCTCCGTCGGCGTCATCATAGGGGCGGTTCTCATCATGCTGACCGGCGAGTTCGTCATAGACGTCGCGGTGAGCCTCCTTGTCGCGAGCATAATCACGTTCAGCGCGTACAAGCTGCTGCGCAGCTCGCTCTCCATACTGCTCGAGTCCGCGCCTTACGAGACCGGGACCGAGAAGATAACGGCCTCGGTGATGTCCGTGAGCGGGGTTAAGGGCGTGCATGACGTGCATGTCTGGCGCACGTGCTCGGAATTCGTGTTCGCTATGATGCACGTGGAGACGGAGAACGTGGAGCTTATCGATGCGAGGGCCATGTCCCTGAAAATCGAGGAGAAGCTCCATCGCGAGTTCGGCATCTCTCACGCCACCGTGCAGTTCGAGCCCTTCGGCTGCTCATGCCGGAGCCAGAACATGTGCCACATGCTGAGGCACAGGAAAAAAGAGCATTGAGCTCAGGCGGAAACTCTGGTCTTCCCCATCCTGACGAGATTCGCGGTTATGTCCCGCACCATCAGCTTCCCGAGGTCGCCTTCCGGGTGCGGGTTCAGGCTGAGGCAGTCCCCGCCCTTGTGCCGGATAAGCATCCCCTCCTCCTCGAGGAGGGCAAGAAGCATGGCGGCCCGGTAGTCGTCGCCGACGGCCCGCTTGATGTCCCTCTTCACATCGGGAGCCTGGCCATAGCGCATGCCGACCAGGATGCTGTTCTTGCTCAGTATCTTGAATGCGCGAATGAGCGCTTTCTCGACGACCTTCGGGTCGAAGCCCTTGGGCGTGAGCTCGGCAGAGGACTCTTCCGAGAATATCGTGCTCTCCATGCTGCGCTTCTTCCCGTTCCCGTCTTGCCTCCCCGGGGCCGCGAACGCATCCAGGGCCGGCAGGCCCTTGGCTGGCGTTTCGGAGGCTTCCGCCCTCGCCCTGCTTTTTTCCGGCCGGCGCACCGGCAGGAACTCCACGACCGGCTCGGGAGCCGCTGGTTTCTCATCTTTGGGGGCCGGAAGGAGCGCGATTGGAGGCTTGCTTCTCAGCCTCGGAGGCTCGGACGGCCTTTCCTCAGGCTCTGCGGTTTTTTCGGCACGCGCTTCCCGCATCCTGGAAGCGAGCCTCGCCCTGAGGCCGTTGTAGACTACGAAAAGGGCCATCGCCAGGTATGGAAGGCCGGTCCCGATTGCGAAGGCCTTCGCCGTGCTCGGCGTCGTGTCGCGCTCGGTCTGCTGCAACTGCGTCTGGAGCCTCCGTATAGTAAAAGCGCTGGTCAGCATCGTAGTCGCAAGGTCCGTGACGTATTCAGGCCTTTCCTGGAGTATCCTGGCATCCAGCTCGCGGAGGCGCTGATAATCGATGCTTTTGCCGGCCCGGAGGTCGGCGACCGCCTGGCTGAACTGCGTATCCTGCATCATGTCCCTGGCGACCGAGACCGACTGCCGCAGGTAGCTGTTCGTGAACTCCTGCCTTTCCCTCTGGATGGAGCCGCGCAGCTCGTCGGCCTTCGCCTTCATCTGCTGGTGCTGGTTGTAAGCCACCGCGGCTCCCACGAGCGGCGGAACCAGGAGGAAAAGCTTCCTCTTCTTGTCGGCCGGAGGCTTTTCGGCCTCGGGCTGGCGGTGCCTCCGGTAATGAGTCTTGTATCTGGACATGATTAGCTATTGCGGCACACTGTTTTTATTTGTTGCTATGGGTGGGTTTTAGTGCCTAAAGTGCCGTATGCCTGTGAAGACCATCGCAATCCCGTGCTCGTCCGCGGCCTTGATGACGTCCGCGTCGCGGATGGAGCCGCCCGGCTGGATGATGGCGCTTATTCCGAGCCTTGCAGCATAATCTATGCCGTCGCGGAACGGGAAGAAGGCGTCGCTGGCCATCGCGCAGCCCCTGAGGTCCTCTCCGTAATCCTTCGCTATCGTGGCCGCGAGCTTCGCCGCGTCTATGCGCTTCATCTGCCCGGCCCCGATTCCGACGGCCCGGTTCTCGCGGGCGAAGACGATGGCGTTCGACTTGACGTACTTCACTATCTTCCATGCGTATAGGAGGGCCTTCATCTCCTTCTCGGATGGCTGGCGCCTCGTGACGACCTTGGTCTGGTCGAGCAGCTTGACGTTCGCGTCCTGCACGAGCAGGCCGCCGAGGATGGAGCGGTATTTGCGGTACGGGCTGCGCTTCACATTCAGGCCGGGCGTGAGCATGACGCGCATGTTCTTCTTCGCGCGCAGGATTTCAAGGGCCTTGTCCTCGAACCCCGGGGCGAGGACGATGTCCACGAACTTGCTCGTGATTTCCTTCGCGAGCGCCTCGTCCACCTTCCGGTTGAGCGCGACGACGCCGCCGAACGAGGCTTCCGGGTCCACGGACTTTGCCATCTTGAACGCTTCCAGTATGCTTTGGGACGATGCGACGCCGCAGGGGTTGTTGTGCTTGATTATGACGCCGGTCGGCTCGTCGAACTCGCGTATGAGCTTGAAAGCCGCGTTGCAGTCCAGCACGTTGTTGTAGGAGATTTCCTTGCCCTGGAGCTGCTTGGCATCCAGGAAAGATGGGTTCCTGTACAGGTCGTCGCGGTAGACCGACGCCCTCTGGTGCGGGTTCTCGCCGTAGCGAAGGTCCTGCTTCTTGTTGAACGTCAGGTTCAGGTGGTCCGGGAACTCGTCCTGGAAGCCGAATGCGCGCCTGAAGAACTGCTCTATGAATACGTCGTAGTGAGAGACGTGCTCCCACGTGTCGACCGCCAGGCGCTCGAGCGTCTTCTCCGCCAGCCAGCCATCCGAGCGCTTCAGCTCCTCGACGAGGGACTGGTAGCGCCGGGGCCTGCAGACAACAGCGACATGGCGGTAGTTCTTGGCAGCCGCGCGCAAAAGCGTCGGGCCCCCGATGTCTATGCTCTCTATTATCTCCTTCATGGAGGCGTTCTTCGAGACCGTCTCCTCGAACGGGTAGAGATTGACCACGACCAGGTCTATGAGGCCGATGCCGTGCTTCTTGGCCTCGGCCATGTGCTTCCTGCTGTCGCGGTCGGCAAGGATTGCCGCGTGGATTTTCGGGTGGAGCGTCTTCACCCGGCCGTCCATCATCTCGGGCGAGCCGGTGTAGTCCGAGACCTCTATGACCTTGACGCCGTTGTCTGAGAGGTGCTTCGCGGTCCCGCCGCTTGAGAGGATTTCCACCCCGAGCTGCTGCAGCACCCTGGCCAGTTCTATGACGCCGGTCTTGTCGTAAACACTTATCAGTGCCCGCCTGATTTTCATGGAAATTTCCTCCGGCGCTTTTAATGCTATGAGAACCAGTTAAACGATATGAATTGGGCCTATTAAAAAGGTTTTCCCGCAGGAGGGGGCCGTGGGCGCCGGATGGCTTTGAAAAACACGTGAAACCATAAAATGAAACCTTTATAGCTTCTCCGTATCATTAATTTGCCATGCAACTCACACTATCCATGACGCCCCAGCTCGCCCTGGAGCAGTGCCTGGAATGCACAATTGAGCTTAAACTGTCGCTCGAGGACCCATTCGAAACGGCGAGGCGCATATACGGCAGATCAAGAAAGGTCGTCGTTCCGGTGGAACTCGGCGATTTCAGCGTGGCAGTCCGTGCAGCCATCGTGAAAGAATCCGAGCTCTTGCGGCTCTTCGAGATGGAGAAGTTCGCAGGGATAATGGCGAGGTTGGATGAGCAATACCTCTTCTTCAACAGGCATCTTAGGTCTCCGACCAACGTCGCTGCCATCCTTCCGCAACTGATGGCTTTCCACTGCCTCGCGGCCATACGGGTGCCGGATTTCGGGGACGACACGGGGACAATCCCGCAATACCAGGCGATTCTCCTTGAGATGGCTTATGCCCGCACAAAGCTAATGGACCCGGGGTATGGTGAGTATGAATCGTGGCGGCCCACGATTGAGCGCAGCGATTTCTTCCAGAGGCCGGACTGGAAAGAGCTTGTAAGGAAAACCCAGGCCTGGCTGAACGCGGAGAAGGGAAAATTAGTCGAGAATGCGGAAAACGCCGGGTTCGGGATTTCTCAAAAGGGCGAGATGCTTAAGCTCTCCGGCAAAGTTGCGGTTGATCCGCACGGAAGAGCAATGACCGTATACAGAAAGGGGTTCGCAAGATGAGCGCCCTGAAAGTGCCCCTCCAGCCAGGCAGTGGCCCGGTCTCAGGCCGCTTTCCGGCAATTGAGCGGGAATCGGCCACTGGAAGGAGGACGATAACTGTTTTCGGCTTCATGCACGGCCACGGCGGCGAGTTCAAAAAATACGGCGGTGACGCGGCAAACGCAATCGACGCTGCGGTTTCGCAGTTCGCTCCGCTGGATTACATCCTTGCGGAAGGCTATGAGACCGAACTGGCAGAAGGGGCGCTGGCAAAGAAGACCGGAAAAGCAGAGCGGCTCGGAATCAGGGATTATATCGCGGAATCGCTCATAGACGATAGGCCGAGGCTGAGGTTCTGCGAGAGGTTCGAGTGGCATTCCATATTCCCATGGGACGAAGCCGAGCAGGTTCTGATCGATGCTGAAGCGAGGGGCAGGGCGCAGGGGTCGGCAATCGACCTGACGGATGCAATACGGCTGGCGTATGCTCCTGAAGAAACCGAGAGGATGCTGGCTGATTTTTTCCAGTGCACCTGGATTGACCGTATGACAGTGGAGGAGATGAAACGCATCGAGACGGAATCGCTCAGACGCGTCAGCGGTCTTCCGGAGGGGGCAGTGAGGCAATACGTGGAGAAAAGAACGACTTTTAAGAGCCTTCTCGCGGCAAGGACCGCCCACTGGCGGGCGGAGCTCCTGGACACAAGGCTGTTTGTAGGGGTGCTCCATGCCGCGGAGGCGGCCGAATTCCTCGCAAATCCGGGCGCGGCAGCCGATTACGCCGATTCTTTGCCGGAAGGGCTCCGT
Source organism: Microcaldota archaeon (assembly GCA_040754495.1). Classification (GTDB taxonomy): domain Archaea; phylum Micrarchaeota; class Micrarchaeia; order Anstonellales; family Bilamarchaeaceae; genus Bilamarchaeum. Next base: position 5,673 of record JBFMCO010000046.1, on the reverse strand, counting down.
GCAATTTACGATACAAACGAGGCATACCAGCGACTAATTACGAAGCAATGCCTTGGCCGCGCTGAGCAGGCGGTCAGCATGAAATTCCTTCCATTATACCTGAGATGGCTGGCCTACAAGGTGTACGAATATGAGTACGGCATCGGCTCAGGAGTAGACTACTCGGAATACCGGAAAATGCTGGCGGATGTACTTAGGAATATGGGAAGGGACGAATCCTGCGCCTGCTTCTCTGGCGAAAAATTCGGGATGTGCTGCGAGTCCCTTCTGCAGCTTCTTGAATCAGAACGTGCGGTCAGGATATGAGCGCCGGATTATTTTACCGATGACAGGCAGGGACTTTCATTCATAACGCCTTCTTCAATCTATCCAATATCCAATCCGGAGCGCCGAATTGCCCCAGCTCCTGGCCCTTGTTCGCCCCGTGGAAATCGCTCCCGCCGGACTCCAGCAGGCCGCATCCGGCAGCCAGTTTCCTGGCGAGGGTTGTGAGTTTTGAGTTTTGGGTTTTGGTGGTTTTGACTTCAGGACGATTCTTGATGTAATCGTAATATGTCTCCACGCCGTCGCCCCCGGCCCCCTTGAAATCCCGGAGCAGTTTTTCCGCATCGTACGGATAGACGAACGGGTGCGCGAGGACGGCGAGGCCGCCCGCGCCATGGACGAGCCTGACGGCCTCGGAGAGGGAGAATCCGGCCTCGCGCTCAATATAAGCAGGCTTTCCGCGGCCAAGGAGCTTGTCGAAAACGGACGCGAGGGAGGCGAATTCTTTCGGGTATTTCCTGAGCAGGACTCTCGCGATGTGCGGCCTGCCGGCGACTCCTTTTGCCTCGGCCTTTACCTCCTCGAATGTGATTTCGTAGCCGAGTTCCCGCAGCTTCTCCACGGTCTCGCGCTTCTGGGCTTCGCGCTCCGCTTGGAGGGTATCGAGTTTTGAGTTCAGGGTTTTGTGTTTCGGGTCTATGAACAGGCCGAGAACATGCACGTCCATATAGCCTCTTTCCCGGTCGAATACGGAGAGCTCCACTCCGGCTATGACCTCAAGCGGCTCGTTGCCGGTAATCAGGCCTGCGCTGCACACGTTGTCATGGTCGGTGATTGCTATTGCCCTCAGCCCCGCGCGGGCGGCTTCCGTGACAAGCTCATCGAAGCCGAGCGTGCCGTCGGAAGCGGTCGTGTGGGCGTGCAGGTCTATCATCGGAGGAATAGCCCAGGAACCTAATTTAACCTATGCGGAGAGTAGGGGGCATGGAGCACTGGCAGATGGGGCGCGACGCGGTTTTCTCCGCCTATTCCACGAGCGATGCCGGCCTCAGCCCCAAGGAAGCCAAGGAAAGGCTTGCCGAGCACGGCCCGAACGAGATACAGGCTGCGGACAAGAAGACGCCGCTCGGGATTTTCGTCTCTCAGTTCCAGAATCCCCTGATATACATACTCATCGGGGCGACGGCCACCGCGTTCTTCCTCGGTGAGCAGACCGAGGCTATCATCATCCTCGCCATCGTGCTCGTGAACGCGGTGCTGGGATTCGTGCAGGAATACCGCTCGGAAAAGGCGCTCGAGGAGCTGCGCAAATACGTGTCCATGACCGCCAGGGTGCTCCGGGGGGGCCAGGCGGTCGAGATAGAGGCGCGCGAGCTCGTCACCGGAGACCTGGTTCTCGTTTCGATTGGCGACATAGTGCCCGCGGACGCCAGGCTGATGGAGGCCAACGAGCTTGAAACTAACGAATCCATACTCACCGGCGAATCGAACCCGGTCCATAAGGAGGCAGGGCCCATCGATAAAGACAAGGTGCCGGTGCACGAGCTGTCGAACACCGTCTTCATGGGCTCGACCATCACGGCAGGCCACGGCAAGGCGGTGGTGATAGCCACCGGCAGGGAGACGTATCTCGGAAAGAGCGCGAAGGCGCTCGGGAACGCAGAGCCCCCCACAGACTTCGAGAAGAGCATACGCAGCTTCGGCGACATGCTTGTCCGCGTGATACTCGCCATGACCGTGTTCGTGTTCCTGATAAACAGCGTGCTCGGCCACGGCCTGCTCGAGTCTTTCCTTTTCGCCCTCGCCATAGCCGTCGGCATCACGCCCGAGCTCCTGCCGGTGATAATCACCATCGGCCTCTCGCAGGGGGCCATGACGCTCGTGAAGAAGAACGTCGCGGTGAAAAGGCTGCAGGCCATTGAGGATTTGGGGAACATGACGGTCCTTTGCGCGGACAAGACAGGGACGCTCACCGAGAACCGCGTCGAGCTTATCCGGTATGTGGATTCGGACGGGAAGGAGGATGAGGCCATCCTGGCCTATTCGCTCCTGTGCAATACTGCCATCGTGCACCATGGAAGAGTCAAGGGCGGCACGGTGGATTCGGCCATCTGGACGTACGCCATTTCCAAATTCGACCTCCAAAAGCTCAAGCCCTACAAGCAGCTCGAGGTAATAGCATTCGATTACGAGCGCAAGCGGATGAGCACGGTGGTCGAGAAAGCGGGCAGGCGGATTCTCATAGCGAAGGGAGCGCCGGAAACCATCCTCCCGGTATGCAGGAAGGGCAAGATGGGGGGGAAGGCGGTGCCTTTCTCGAAGATCATAAGCCGCGTCAGGAGCATGGGCGAGGGATTCGGCTCCGAGGGATACCGCGTCATCGCGGTGGCGTACAAGGAGGCGGGGACGAAAAAGGACTACACCAAGGACGACGAGGAGGGGCTCTTGTTCATGGGATTTCTCATCCTGATGGACCCGCCAAAGAAGGATGCGCTGCCGGCACTTGATAGCTTCAGGAAGCTGGGGGTGGACATATACGTCCTGACCGGGGACGGCCCGCTTGTCACCGAGAACATCTGCAAGCAGGTCGGAGTGGTAAACAAGTCCGGAATCATACTGCAGGGCGAGGACCTTGCAGGCATGAACGAGGAGGAGCTGCGGCAGAGCGTGAAGACGCACAACATATACGCGAGGGTCGCGCCGAGCGACAAGCTCGCAATCGTGAACGCCCTGCGTGCAAACGGCCACATAGTCGGCTTCATGGGCGACGGCGTTAACGACGCCCCCTCCCTGAAGGCGGCGGACGTCGGCATCTCGGTGAAGAACGGGGCCGACATAGCCAAGGATGCCGCGGACGTCGTGCTCATGAGCAAGAGCCTGAACGTCGTGGCGAATGGCATCGCAGAGGGAAGGAAGACCTTCAACAACATAATCAAGTATATCAACTCCACAATCAGCGCGAATTTCGGCAACATGTTCACGCTCTCCATCGCTTCGCTGTTCCTGCCGTTCATACCGCTGCTCCCGTCGCAGATACTGCTGAACAACCTGCTAACGGACGTCCCCATGCTCACGATATCCACCGACACCGTGAACAAGGACGAGCTGCGCAAGCCCAAGAAATGGGACATCGGGCAGATGAAGCGCTTCATGGTGTTTTTCGGCCTGATAAGCTCGGTGTTCGACCTGATAACGATGGCGGTAATCCTGTTCGTGCTCAGCGCGCAGACGGACCTTTTCAGGAGCGTCTGGTTCGTCGAATCCGCGCTGAGCGAGATATGCGTCATCTTCGCGATAAGGTCCTACAAGCCGATATACCAGTCCAGGCCCGGCCACCTGCTCGTCGCCGCATCGGTCCTCTGCGGCCTGCTTGTCATAGGGATGGCATATTCTCCGCTCGGGCCGTTCTTCCAGTTCGCGCAGATTCCGCTGATGGTGCTCGGCATGGTCCTTGGCATAGTCGCCTCGTACGTGGCGGTCGTCGAGATAAGCAAGAGGATATTCTATGCCATGGAGCAGAGGAGGACCGCGGCGCGGGCGAAGAATGCGGCTTAGCATGGGCCCCAGCGATTCTTTTTTAAAACTAAGTCAGTAGTAACGATAAGCTGATTGTGCCTTGGTAGTGTAGAAAGAGCTACGCTCTTGCGTACTGGTCCAGCATACGAGACTGTCATTCCGCCTTTTAGGAAAAGGCGGCCCAAAACGGGCTGTAAGGCGGAACGGAACTCTCGCGACCCGGGTTCGAATCCCGGCCAAGGCGACTTATTTTATCGTCGATTACCACATAAACGGGTGCGCCTCGATTCTGCGTTTTTCGCTCGCTTGAAGGAGTTCTGCCTGACGCTCAGCGATAACCAGCTGAAGAGGATTTCCAAGGTCGTGAACCGCGTCAGGAAGGAGCTTTACAATCAGGACGCCAACCTCTCCGCCGGCGTGGACAGGACGTTCAACTCCGAGGAGCTGAAGGCGTTCTTCGAGGGATTGCCGAACGAGAAGTATCGCCTCATGTTCGGGATGCAAATGTGCCTCGCGCTGCGCATCTCCGAGGTTGTGAAGATGCGGGTGTCCGACCTCGACCTCTTCAGGAGGACCGCCATCATCAGGGAGCCCAAGACCGGGCGGAACATGGAGAAGACCATCCCGATTGAGATGTTCAGCCGCCTCGCGGTGTACCTGGACAAGAACCGCGAGGCGATACGGCTGTGCGACAACTGCCTCTGGTTCTCGGATAAGCCTCCGACGAACAAGAAGCAGGCGATGCCGCACCTGAATGAGAACTATGCACGGAAGCTGTTCAGGGAGAGCGTCGTGAAGTGCGGCCTAGCGACAGCGTACGCGGTTTCGCGGGACGGCCGGCCGCTGTACCGACTTTCGAGCCATTCGCTGAGGCACAACGGTATAACGGAGGTCGCGCGGGCCGTCGGAGGGGACATCTTCAAGCTGCAGACGTTCTCGGGGCATACCCGCCTCGACAGCTTGCAGCGTTACGTCCATCATGCCACGAAAGAGGAGCTGGCGACGACGCTGGATAAGATTTTCAGCGCGAAGACCGACGTCAGGAAGCTGAAGGAGTATTTTGAATAGATTGGAGATGAGAGGTTATCTTGTGCTACTAACGTATTTGGTAAACCTTTCCCAATCAATCCGCCCGTCCTTGAAACAAAAGTCCTTCGCGAACTCGAGAGTAAATCGATTTACGGCTGCGTCCCATGCAACTTGGTACTGCTTCTTGTATTCTGTCGGTTTCTCTTTCATCAAGCGAATAAGCTTGAGATAGAAATCGGAATCGCCGGTAACCTCTTCCCAAAAAGCCTGCCCAGATAAATCACGGTACGAGAGGTCTTTTTGGGGTTTTTTATTTAGCTTGCCATAGGCATGACCAAGGATGGGATCAAACTGCTTGTGCAGTTTTAGGAGGCGACTACGTAAACTGTTGAACTCGTCGGACTGCCGCTTCTTCTGGCTTGAATTGTAGATGTTCGGGCCTGATTTAAGGGCTACGGCGACGAATTTCTTTTTTGATTCTATGCTGAAATCAACTCCCGGTGCTTCGGACACTTTACCCCCAGAAACAGCCAGGGCGATTGGTTCGAAGAACGCATCGCCGAAGATTGTTTCATCTGAAGAACTTACATAATCCGCCAATATTTTTTCGACGATATCGGACGCTTTTTCAGTTGCGAGTGCCTTGTAGAGGTAGGGGTTTTTTCTGGCGAGGACTCGCTTAAGCTGGAGGCCATCGATTGTCTTTAAACGACGTTCATAAAAGTCCTGAAGACATTTCTCATAGTCAGGGACATAAATAGGCGAACATTTTGGGCATCACGAAACCCTTCTTGACAAAGTTGCGGATAGACTGCTGGACCGCATGTATGTTCCGATAATACCTATTCCACAGTGGCTTCTTGA
>JBFMCO010000045.1:0-38106 GCA_040754495.1 Microcaldota archaeon | reverse complement strand
TGAGGGGATGATATGGAACTCGAAGAACTGAGGAAAAAAATCGACAGGATAGATTCGGACCTGCTTAAGCTCCTGAACAAGAGGATGGAGTATGCGCTCCGGACCAGGAAGATGAAGAGCGGGACCGAGGACGCGGCCAGGGAGAAGGAGGTGCTGGAAGCCGCGCGGAAGCACGCGAAGGGGCTTGTCCGGCCGGAGTTCGCTGAGGCCGTATTCAGGGGCATAATCGGGGAGTCCAAGGCGCTCCAGGTGCGCGCCCCCAGGCTGGTCGGATTCCAGGGCGAGCACGGGGCTTACAGCGAGGTGGCCGTGCGCAGCTATGACTTGGATGGTGTTCCGATACCGTGCCCGGAGTTTCTGGACGTGTTCGAGGCCGTCGGGAAGGGCCAGCTCGACTGCGGAGTTGTGCCGGTCGAGAATTCGCTCGAAGGCGCGGTCACGCAGGTGAACGACCTCCTCGTGGAGAGCGACCTCAAGATAATAGGCGAGATAAAAGTGCCCGTGCACCACTGCCTCCTGGCGCTCCCGGAGACTGATTACCGGGACATAAAGGTTGTTTATTCGCACCCGCAGGCCCTCGCGCAGTGCAGGGGCTTTATTGCGAGGAACAAGCTGGAGCCAAGGCCCTATTACGATACCGCAGGCGCGGCGATGATGCTCGCGACCGAGAGGCCGAGGGCCGGGGCTGCGATAGCGAGCAGGCTCTGCGCGGACATCTACGACCTCGAGGTGCTCAAGGAGAACATCGAGGACCACGAGTCGAACTACACCCGGTTCGTGGTGCTCGCGAGGGAGAACGGCCGCGGAAAGGGCGACAAGTGCTCCATCATATTCTCAACAGCCCACAGGGCCGGCGCGCTCTTTGGCGTGCTCAAGGTCTTTTCGGATGCCGGGATAAACCTCACGAGGATAGAGTCGAGGCCGATAAGGAAGGACCCCGGGAGCTTCGCCTTCCTTCTCGATTTCCAGGGCTCCGATGCTGACAAGTTGGTCGCGGACGCGCTGGAGAAAGTCAGGAAGGAGGTCGCGATGTTCAAGTTCCTCGGCTGCTACAAGGAGGCGTCCACATGAGAATCGCAATCCTCGGCGCGGGCAAGATGGGCTCGTGGCTCGCCAGGGTGCTAACGCCCGGCAACGAGATAGCCGTGCTTGACCATGACGCGGCGAAGGCGCAGGCGGTCGGAGGAGCGAGGCATCTCTCAGGCCCCGCGGAACTCGAGGGCTTCCGGCCGGAGGTGCTCATCAATGCGGTCAGCCTTCAGAACACCGTGCAGGCTTTCGAGGCCGCGGCCCCGCACCTTCCCAAAGACTGCCTCATATGCGACGTGGCCTCCATCAAGGGGGAAATCCCGGCTTATTATGGGAGGGCCGGCTTCCGCTTCGCTTCCGCCCATCCCATGTTCGGGCCCACTTTCACGGACATGCAGGCCCTCCGCGAGGAGAACGCGGTGATAATAAGGGAATCCGACGCGGAAGGGAAGGCGCTCTTCAGGAGACTCTTCGATGGCCTTGGCGTCCGGGTGTTCGAGTATTCCTTCGATGAGCACGACCGGATGATGGCTTATTCGCTCACGACGCCGTTCACCGCATCGCTGGTTTTTGCCGCCTGCATGGAGAGCATGGCCGTCCCTGGTTCAACGTTCGCCAGGCACAGGAGCATAGCGCGCGGCCTGCTTTCCGAGGACGACCACCTGCTCGCCGAAATCCTCTTCAATCCGCATTCGCTCCCGCAGCTTGAGAAGATAACCGCCAGGCTGGAGTTCCTCAAGCACGTGATAAAGGGGCGGGATTTTGACGAGGCGAGGAGGTTCTTCGGGAAGCTGAGGAAGAACGTAGGGTGATTGCTTGGGTTTCTACGAGCTGGCTGAGAAGGCGCTTGCGCTGGAAAAGGCCGGGAAGAAGGTCGTGCGCCTCAATATCGGCGACACCAACCTCCCCACTCCGCAGGCCGCGGTGGATGCAGGGGCAAGGCGCATGAACGAGGGGAAATCCGGATACGGCCCTTCTGCCGGATTGCCCGAGTTGAGGGAGAGGATAGCGGAAAGGGAGGGCTGCGGCGTGGAGAACGTTGTCGTCGGCCCGGGCTCGAAGCACCTGATATACGGGCTCATGAGCGTGCTCTGCAAAAAGGGGGACGGGGTTGCATTCCCCTCCCCGCACTGGCCCATGTATGCGCTCGCTTCGGCCCAGCTCGGGCTCAGGGCGAAGATGGCCAGGACAAGGCTTGAGGATGGCTGGGGCCTTACCGCGCCGGCGCTTGCCGGAGCTAAACTGGCAATCATCTGCAATCCCCTCAATCCCACTAGCACCATATACGACGAGAGGACCATCAGGGGCGTGATGGATGCGGCTGCGGGTTCAGGCACGCACGTCATTCTTGACGAGGCTTACAAGGGCCTTGCCTTCATGCCGGTTCCTGAATACGAGGGCGCGATAAGGGTGCGCTCGTTCTCAAAGGAGTTCAACATGGAAGGGTGGAGGCTGGGGTATGCCGTCGCACCGAAGGAGACGGCTGACAGGCTCATTGCCTACAATCACATAACCGCGACGTGCGTCGCGCCTTTCGTGCAGGCTGCGGGCCTCGCCTGCCTCGAGCACGAGAAGGAGATCCTGGGGGCTAACGTCCCTGTATGGAAGGCGAGGGCGGAAGCCGCCTCTCGCGCGCTCCGGCGGGCAGGCTTCAGGTTCGCTCTGCCGGAAGCCGGCATATACGTCTTTGCCACCCACCCCGGCCTTGTGGATTCGGAAGCCTTCGCGATGGAGCTCCTGCAGAAAAAAGGGGTATGCGTCGCCCCTGGGAGCGGCTTCGGGGACTACAAGGGGTTCGTGCGCATCTGCGTGAACCGCGATGAAGCGGAACTTGCGGCTGCGATCGAGGCCATGGGTTGCCTGCTTGACAAGTAATAAAAAGCTCACATGAATGAGCCACCCATGGACTGGAAGAACATCCTGGTAGCGGCTCTGGTATATACTGTGGTGGCGCAGGCCTTCCACACGGCCGGCGCCATCCTGACCATGGATTATTACACCAACCCGGCTTATTTCCCGCTCTGGAGCAGGCTCATGATGAGCGACGCCGGCCCGCCCGGAGCCGAGTTCTTCATATTCGCGCTCGTCTTCGGCCTGGTGCAGGGGACGGTTTTCGCTGCCTCCTACGAGGTCCTGAAAAAATCCGTCCCGGGCAAGGAGGGGAGGCGCGGGCTCAACTTCGGCCTCATGCTCTTCCTTATCGTGCAGGTCCCGTCCACGCTCACAAGCATGCTCCTGCTCGCCGTGCCCGTGCCACTCCTGATGGCATGGTCGCTCGAGAGCTTCGCGGCCTTTGCCGTGAGCGGATACGCCTTTTCGAAGCTCATTCGTTAAGTTAAAAAACGGAGAGCGAGAGACGCTATCATGGCCCAGGCTATGCAGCAGTCAGCACCCCAGCAATCCATGGCGGCCCAGAAGGTCGCGGCATATCTTTCCATGGCCCAGAAGAGCGAATCCCTGTGGAACGGCGTTCTCGTCTTCCTCGGGACGTTCATGCTCCTTGCGAGCATCCCGTTCTATCCGATTTACCTTGTCTTCGTCATCGCGGCCCTCTGCGGCGCAATCGCCTTCAAGGCCCCGCCCATCGGCCTCATTCTCGGAGCCGTATTCGGACTCCCTGCAATCCTCTACCAGTCGGCAGTTTTCGGATGGTTCTACCTCCTCATCATGGTGGTGGTGCTTTTCGAGGCGTTCGAGAACTGGATGGTGATAGCTGTCCTGGAGATACTTGTCATGGCCCCGTTCGCATTCGGCGGCCTTCCGCTCTCGGGCTGGATCACCATAATAGGCATGGCCATAGGGGCGCTCTTCTTCGGCTCCAAGAAAAGCATGGCCATCTCGCTCTCGGCCGTCACGCTCATCCTGCTCCTCTCATCCATATGGCTCGTCCCGAACACCGCGTATCTCCCGCTCAAGATGGAGCTCTACGAGCCCGGAAAGGCCGAGCTCCAGTTCATGAAGAAGACGGTGGACATAGGAGGCATGGGCGGCGCGTTCTTCGACGCGATAGGCGGCCTCTTCAATATCGACAACGTCTCGCGCATATGGGAGTCGCTCGGCTGGATTGCCGGCAACGCCATAATACTACTCGACCCTGGCAGGGACTCGATGCTCCTGCAGCTCATGGGATGGGGGCTCGCCCTCTTCCTCCTCGGTTTCCTGCCGCCAAGGCTCAAGCCGCGGCCACAGCTCATGTCAGCGATATCGCTGCTCATACTCATTCCGGTTTACCTCCTCATCGGGAACGTATATGGAGGGGGGCTGAGGCTTGAATTCGCCGGCGGCGTGATAGCGGCCATCGTCCTGCTCGGCGGGCTCGAGCAGTTCGGAATCAGCATCAGCAGGGAATCCGAAATCGACCGCGCTGAGAAGATGAAGTCCTACGGGAAATTCGGCATGACCGACATGTCGGCCGCGGGCGAGGAGAAATCGATGGGGGACGTCGGCGGCTACGAGGATGTGAAGACCGAGCTTCGGGACGCCATCATCATGCCGCTCGAGAAGAAGGAAATCGCCTTCACTTACGGCATAAAGCCCCCGACAGGCATCCTGCTCTTCGGGCCGCCCGGTACCGGAAAGACCATGCTCATGAGGTCGCTCGCCAAGGAGCTCAAGTATAACTTCATAGAGGTCAGGTGCTCGCAGATACTCTCGCAGTGGTACGGGGAAAGCCTCCCGTACGGGGAGAAGATGGTCGTGAAAGGCCGCGACGGCAGAGTAAGGCTTAGGGAGATAGGGCGGATTGTGGAGGGAAAAGAGAAGGTGGAGGTGCTCAGCTTTGACGCTGGCGGGCGCGCTGTTTATGCAAGAGTGAAAGAGTGGTTGAAGCACAGATGCACATCGCCCATATACGAAGTCCGGACACGGACGGGAAGGAGGATACGGGTCACTGATTACCACTCCCTCTTCGCGCTTGACGGCGCCAGGGTTGAAAGCGTGCCTACTTCCAGGCTTGTGCCCGGCAGGTCTTACATAGCGATTCCTAAAAAAATACCGTTTCCCATAGAGCCCGCAACCCGCATTGATTTCCTGGACGCGCTGAGGGGCGACGACCACGGCCTTTATGTGAAAAACGCCGGCCCGTACGTCAAGGAGGCAATATCGAGGCTCGGAAGAGAAGAGGTCGCCGGGGTGCTCGGGTATAAAAAGACGGATTACCTTGCGCAGATCCTCCACCATGGGGTCGGGGTGAGGGCACGGCCGTTCATCAGGCTGATGGAGAAAGCAGGGATAAAGGTTAACAAATGGGATATCCTGTTGGGAGCGGGAAGCAAGACACTGCCAGGCATGATCAGGGTTGACAAGAGGCTGGCAGCATTCATAGGGCTTTGGGTTGCAGAAGGAAGCTATAACAGGCAGGATACCGTAAGGATTAGCACTTCGGAGAGAGAAATGGCAGGCATAGCCGCATTGTGCGAGGCGCTTTTCGGAAAAATATCTGTTTATTCAAAGAAAGGCGGCAAAGGCAGGGATATTTACATCCCCTCCCGGCCCCTTTATGTCCTGTTCAGGCATGTGCTCGGGCTTGAAGATGGCGCATCCCGTAAAAAGATGCCCGAACTGGCATTCAGCTTCAGCAGGGAGGCCCTCGCGGCGATTCTAAGGGGCTACTTCAGCGGCGACGGAACCATATACGAGAACCAAAGGGGCGTCGCAATGGTCGAGGGAAGCACAACCAGCAGGGAGCTTGCAGACCAGCTTCTGCACATGCTGCTGCATTTCGGCATCGTCGGAACCGTCTACGAGAAGAGGGAATGGAGCGGCACCAAGTCCTTCAGGGTATATATGACGGGCGGCAAATGGCTCTCCAGGTTCCGAGAAATAGGATTCATGGATGCGGAGAAAACGAAAAGGCTCGATGCATCGCTAAGCCGCACCGGGTGGTTCAGGAAGGAGCAGATTCCGGTAACCGGGCGCCTGAGGGCCCAGGTTCTGGAGAGCCTCCCGAAATGGGGCGGCTCCGCCACCATAGGGCGGGATTTCGCGGCCGAAGAGTGCGAGGACCCCGGAGTTATCGCGGAAAACGACATTTACCTGGACCGGGTCGAAGAGATAAAGAAGACAGCGGACGAGGAGTTCGTATATGATGTCTCGGTGGAGCCGTGCCAGAACTTCGTGGCCGGCTTTGGGGGGATATTCGCGCATAACAGCGAGAAGAACGTGAAGGAGGTCTTCGACAACGCGCGCAAGAACGCCCCGACCGTGCTGTTCTTCGACGAGATAGACGCTGTCGCGAAGAAGAGGTCCGCCGAAAGCCTGGATGAGGTGGGCCAGCGCGTGCTGAGCGAGCTGCTCCAGCAGATAGACGGCGCGAGCAAGTCCAAGGCGACCGTCATGATAATAGGCGCCACGAACAGGCCCGACTCGCTCGATGCCGCCATGCTCAGGCCCGGCAGGCTCGACAAGATAATCTACATGCACCTTCCTGACCCGGACGCGAGGAAGGCGATATTCAAGGTAGGCCTGAGGGGGCTCCCCGTGGACCCGAACCTGGATTACGAGACCCTTGCCCGCAAGACAGACCGCTTCTCGGGCGCCGACATAAAGAACATAGTGCAGGAGGCCAAGAGGCTGGCCGCGAAGGAGGCGACCCAGAAAGGCGTCGTCATACCCCTGAACATGAACCACTTCCTGCAGGTCCTTGCCTACGTGAAGCCCAGCACCGGCCTTGCCCAGCTCGACACGTACGAGCAGTTCAAGCTCGACTTCGAGCGCCGCGTGGGGGCCGAGAAGCCCAAGGAGGAGGAAGCCGCGAAGGAGGCCGCCGTCAAATGGGACGATGTCGCGGGCCTCGCAGACGTGAAGCGCGCCCTGCTCGAGGCGATAGAGCTTCCGCTGCTGCACGAGGAGGAGATGAAGGAGTTCAAGGTCAAGCCGAGCAAGGGCATCCTGCTCTTCGGGCCGCCCGGTACCGGCAAGACGCTCATAGTCCGCGCCGCGGCGAACGAGCTCAAGGCATCGTTCCAGACGCTCAGCGCGGCCGAAGTGATGAAGAAGGGGTACACGCAGGCCGTTACCGTCATCAAGGAGTCGTTCAACAGGGCCAGGGAGAACTCCCCGGGCATAATATTCGTGGATGAAATCGAGACGTTCGCCCCGGCAAGGGGCGTGAGCGGCTCCGCGGAGATACTCGGCCAGTTCCTGACCGAGATGGACGGCGTGAGGGGGCAGAAAGGCGTGGTAGTGATAGCAGCCACGAACAAGCCGGGCCTCATGGACCCGGCTATAATGAGGCCGGGCCGCTTCGACAAGATATTCTACATCCCCCCGCCTGACGAGGCCGGGAGGGTGGACATGTTCAGGATACACATGGGGAAGTTCGCCCCGCAGGTGGATCTGAAGTTCCTTGCCTCGCTTACGCCCGGCTTCAGCGGCGCCGACATAGCGGAGGTCTGCCAGAGCGCCAAGATGAGGTCGCTGCGGGCCAAGCTCGCGGGCCAAAGCGAGGCGATTTCGACGCAGACAGTTGTGGAGATACTCAAGAGCAGGAGGCCCTCGATAACGAACCAGCTGCTCGAGGAGTACAGGCGCTTCATGGAGCAGTACGGCGAGAGGAGATGATTCAGCTCTTCTTTTGCATGATGATGGCGAGAGCCTTCTTTTTCTTCCCGTTCACCGTATCCTCGAAAGAAAGCGAGGAGAGAGTGGCGAAGGCCGCAAACTCCTTTGCCATCGTCTCATGCGTGCCGCTGCCCTCCTCCACGCAGAGCAGGTAATAGCCGCCATCCTTCAGGACTCTCGAGAGCTGCTCCCTGTAGAAGGATTTCCTGCCGGCATCCGCCTGCTCGCTGTAGCAGAAGCAGTCCATCGCTATGTCGAAAAACCCGTCCTCGAAGAACCAGTAGTCGGTTATGCTGTGGCAGTGGGGCATGACGCCATGCAGGTCCATGTCTTTCAGGACCTCGTCCGACTTGTCCACCGCGTGCACCTCGAAGCCCTCGTTCGCGAAGAAGATGGCGTTGCGGCCGTTGCCGCATCCGATGTCCACGAGGCGCCCCCCTCCGATGCCCTTTCCCTTCAGGAATTCCAGGAAGAATACCGCGCCACGGCTCGGGGGCTCTTCGAACCTCTTTTTCAGGCGCTCGTCGTGCCTTTTCGCCCACGGCGTGTCAGGGGACTCCATGATTCTTCAGATATGCGGAGGGGATATTTAGGCTTGCCTTTATCCCGGGGAAGAGGGACGGCATGGGTTAAAAACACAATAATACAAATCGTGAAACATGAACAATGCCAATCCCAGAAGGCTTTTCAGGCCGGCCAGGCTCATTGCCTTGCGCCGCATGAAGCAGGGCAGGGAGGAACGCTCCAGGCTGAGGAGGGCATTGTTCCAGGAGCAGAAGCTCAGGAAGGAAGCCGAGGAGAGGTGCATAACCGACCCGCTCACCGGAGCGTTCAACCGCCGGGGGCTTGAGATGAGATTCGCAGAGGAGCAGTCCAAGGCGAAGAGGTTCGGCAGGGGGCTTTGCCTCGTGTTTTTCGACGTGGATAATTTCAAGGCGTTCAACTCAGAGCACGGCCAGCAGTCAGGGGACATAGTCCTCAAGGGCATGGTCGGGGCCATACGGAGCGTCCTGCGGCCCTATGACTCCGTCCACAGATACGGAGGCGAGGAGTTCATAGTCATCCTGCCAGAGGTTTCTTCCGACTGGGACGCCTGCTCCGTCGCCGAGCGCATCAGGAGGAGGATTGAGGCAGTAGAGCTGGTTTCATTTGACGGCAGTGCGGGCCTGAGGGTGACCGCGAGCCTTGGCGTCGCCTCGCTCCGGGATGGCGACAGCCTCGAGTCGCTCATAGAAAGGGCTAATCGGGCGGAGATGGAAGCCAAGAGACGCGGGAAGAACAGGACGTGTGTTTTCTCAGGCGACGGCATCCGGGAGGCTGGCGCTGCGGCCGGATAAGCGTGAATATAAACATATTCTAACACAATAATTAACATGGAAGGGCATTGTCCGAAGAAAGGCTCGTGCCCGCACGTTGCAGAGGCCAATCGGAGGACGAGGGAGATATTCAAGCGGATGCAGTTCTACCGCGATAAGCTCCTTGTCGAGACCGAGAGGAGGGAGAAGACCGAGCAGATGCTCCTGACAGACCCCCTGACGGGCGCCCTGAACCGGCGGGGCCTTGAGAAGAACTTCCTGGAGGAGTGCTCCAAGACGAGCAGGTTCGGGCGGAAACTCTTCCGTCTATTCATGGACATAGACGGCTTCGGGGCGTTCAACAAGGAGCACGGCGAGCATACCGGCGACCTTGTCCTTCAGAAGGTGGTGGAGACGGTTGCATCCGGATTCCGCCCGTACGATTCCATCTACCGCATAGGAGGGGAGGAGTTCGTGGTCCTTCTTCCCGAGATTAAATCTATCAGGACGGCATGCAGGCTGGCTGAGAGAATCAGGAAAAAGGTTATGGAGCTGAGGGTTACGCCGCACGATGTGGCAGAGCCCCTCGGCGTCACGGTAAGCATGGGCATGGCACGGCTCGGCACGGGCGACAGCCTCGACACGCTTGTGGACAAGGCGAACGAAGCCGAGCTCGAGGCGAAAAAGAAGGGCAAGAACAGGACATTCGTCTATCTCGGCGGCGAGGTCCTGCCTGCCGAAAGCCTGATAAAATAAAAAAATCAAAGTACGCTCAGGCTTTTCGCGACTATAATCGCTGCGAACACGAGCGAGACGGTATTCACGACCTTTATCAGCGCGTTCAGCGCCGGGCCGGCCGTGTCTTTCAGCGGGTCGCCGACCGTGTCGCCGACCACCGCCGCCTTGTGCGTGTCGCTGCCCTTGCCTCCGAGGTTGCCCTGCTCGATGTATTTCTTCGCGTTGTCCCATGCCGCACCGGCGGTGGTCATGGTCAGCGCGAGCATCAGCCCGCTCGCGATAACCCCGGCAAGAAGGCCGCCGAGGGCCGCCGGGCCGAACACGAAGCCGACAGCGAGCGGAACCAGCACCGCAAGCGCGCCGGGGACGGCAAGCTCGCGCAGGGCGGTCGCGGCGGATATGTCCACGCATTTCGCGTAGTCCGCCCTGCCCTTGCCCTGCATCAGGCCCTTTATCTCGCGGAACTGCCTGCGGACCTCTTCTACTATCTGGAACGCCGCCCTCCCCACAGCCAGCATGAGCAGGCTGGAGAACACGAAGGGCAGGAGAGCCCCGATGAAGAGGCCGATGACAACCGGCGTCGAGAGAAGGTTAATCGACACGAGCTCCGTCTCCTCCGCATAGGCAACGAACAGGGCGAGCGCGCCGAGGGCCGCGCCGCCTATGGCATAGCCCTTGGTCGTGGCCTTGGTGGTGTTGCCTACCGCATCAAGCTCGTCGGTGACCTTCCTCACGCTTTCCGGGAGGCCGGACATCTCCGCGATGCCCCCGGCGTTGTCGGTTATCGGGCCGTATGCGTCTATCGCTATCACTATGGCGCTGAGCGAGAGCATCGCCGCGGCCGCGAGGCCGACGCCGTAGAGGCCGGCCACCTTGAACGATATTATGATGGCCGCGACTATGACCAGCGTCGGAAGCGCCGTGGACTCCATGCCGATGGCCAGGCCCGAGATGATGTTGGTCCCGGCACCGGTAGTGGCCGCCTTGGCCACGCTGCGGACGGGCGTGTACTCGGTCGCGGTGTAATACTCGCTGATTATGAACAGCAGCATCGTCACCACGACGCCCATTATGACGGTTACGAAGAGGGACATCGGGGCTATCTCGAGGCCGCTCAGGTTGTTCAGGTAGGCGTAGGAGAAGACGACCATCAGGAGCGCGCTCGCCAGCACGCCCTTGTAGAAGCCGGGCATTATCTTCTCCCCTTTTCCCACCCGCACGAACAGCGAGCCTAGTATGCTCGATATGACGCCGAGGGCCGCGATGCCGAGCGGCACCTGCACGAGCGGGCTCGTCGCGGTGAATGTCAGCCCTATGAGCATGGCCGCTATGACCGTCACCACGAATGACTCGAAGACGTCGGCGGCCATGCCTGCGCAGTCGCCCACGTTGTCGCCCACGTTGTCCGCTATCACTGCGGGGTTGCGCGGGTCGTCCTCCGGGATGCCCTTCTCGACCTTGCCGACAAGGTCCGCCCCCACGTCGGCCGCCTTCGTGTATATGCCTCCGCCGACACGGGCGAAGAGCGATATGAGCGAGGCGCCGAAACCGTAGCCGATGAGCGGGGCGAGGGTGCCGAAAGCCATATAGAGCGCCGAAACGCCTATGAGTCCGAGGCCCGCAAGCGCCATGCCCGTGACAGCCCCTCCGCCGAAGGAGAGGCCGAGCGCCTGCTGGAGGCCCTTCTTAGCAGCCTCTGCGACGCGCACGTTGGCGCGGACCGAGACCTGCATGCCCACGTAGCCGGCCAGGGCGGACGACACGACGCCGCCTAGGAACGCGACCGCGGTAGGCACGTCCACGAAGTATGCTATGAGCGCAAGGAGCACGAGCACGATGGACGCGAGCGTCTTGTACTGCCTCGTGAGGAATGCATTCGCGCCCTCCTGGATGGCCCTTGCGATTTCGCGCATCTTGTCGCTGCCGGCCGGCGCGCTGACCACCCTGAACGCGAGGTATGCCGCGTAAAGGAGCGTAGCGGAGCCTGCGCCTAAAGCTAACAGAACTTCATCAACCATTTGTTCACCTTTTTGAGCAGATTCAGAAAATGACAAGCTAAAGGTTTATAAAGAAAATGTCCGCCCGCGGATGAGCCCCTATATTAGTATGTTCCCGCAGGAAAACCGGCCCGCGGCTCGCGCGGGGCTGCGGGTTTCCTCTTCGGAGCATGACAGGTTTATAAATTAATTGCATTAAAGCAAACACAGACATAACATACTCCATGCAAAGTGGTGGTTTAATGGGACTGTTCGACAAGATATTCGGGAAAAGCGAAGAGCCCGAAGTTCCGGACCTTGAAGAGATTATGCAGAGCGAAGGCGATGTTGTAAGTCCGCCGGCCGATTTCTACGTGAAGAGGGTCGACCTGAGGAACGAGGGCGATGGGGACATGGCGCTCAAGGAGCTCGGCTCCAAGAACATCATAATCCTTAATGTCATGCCGCTATCCAAGCAGCCGAACAGGCTCAAGGGCATCATATCGAAGCTCAAGTCGAACGCCGGCAAGATAAACGGCGACATAGCCCTGCTCTCGAACGACATGATAATCCTGACGCCGGCCAACGTGAAGATAGTAAAGACGAAGCCGAAGGCCAAGCCGGGCGCTACAGTCATCGAGTGATTTTTTCTTTTTCTCCTGGTATTTCTCCTTTTCCGATACATACCAATATTAAGCTCGGCCAGCTACCGCTCCGGGGATAACATGTTCGGGTGGATACTGAAGACGGATTGGGATATAAAGAGGCTGCTCTCGTTCTACAAGGAGAGGGAACTGGCAAGGCCGGCAGAGGTCAGGCAGCAGGCTTCAGATGAATGAATATTTCGCCGAACAGCTCGTCCTGCCTGATGTCGAGCGTTCCGCTCTGCACTAGGTGCAGCAGGCAGAGGAGCGAGTAGACCGTCCCCCTCATGTCGCTGCCGGAAACGAGCCTTGAGAAAAGCGCCCAGCCCTGCTCGTCCGCGCCTTCCCTCACGCGCGAGAGTATGCGCGCGAGGTCCTGCTCTATGTCGCGCTCGGGCAGCTCCATGTCGACGGTTTCGGTAATGGAGCCGCGCGGCATGCGCACGCGCTCTGTATCATCGTACTTTATTATGCGCTCCATCTCGGATATGAGCTCCTCGAGCGTCACCTGCCTTTTCGGGGGGATGCGCGAGGAAAGCGTCAGCTGCGGAAGCTCCTCGGCCTCCGCCGGGGCCGGCTCGGCCTCGGCCTGGAAATCAGGCAGCCCGGCCTGGTAGCTCAGCGCCTTGAGATAGTCGCTCTTGTATTTCAGGAGTATGGACGCTGCCAGAATCACGTTCGCCTGGACCGCAAAATCCATGCGCTCCATCTCCCGGACCTTTTTTATGAAAGCGTCCGCGAGCGAGATGAGGTCTATGTTCCAGGGGTCTATGCGGTTGGATGAGATGAGCTCCATCAGGATGTCCTTCCAGGTCGGCTTCGACACCATCGTCTCGATATAGGAGAAGGACTGGAGAGACGCGAGCTGGACCTGGTTCGCCATAATTGTTTATATACCTATTTACTTTATATATTTTGATAACTGATTAATGAGTGGGAATTTATGGAAATCAAGCCGACGATGGTTCTGGACAGCGCGGATTCTCTTTCCAAGGCCTTGCCACAGCTGGACGAGGCTCCGGCAGTGATAATCACGAAAAACGGCAAATACCTGGGCATAATCGACCACAGGAGCGTCAGCACGGGGCTGCGGGACCCTGCAAGCGTGAAATGCGAAACGGTCATAGCCAAGCCGCCGGTGCTAGGCGAGGACGCAGGGCTGCTCGAGAGGGTGGCGGCGTTCCTCCTCGGCCATTTCAAGGCCCTGCCGGTGCTGGATTCGTCCAAGGCCCCGCTCGGCATAACGACGCGGGTCGAGCTGCTCAAGGACATGCTCGTCGAGGGCCTGGTGCCCAAGATGAATGTCGCAGACCTCATGAGCAGCCCGGTCTACACTATAGATGAGAACGAGAGCGTCGCCAGCGCGAAGAGGGCGCTCAAGGAGAAAAGCACCCACAGGCTGGTCGTGACAAGGCACGGCAAGTTCATCGGCGTGGTTTCCACCTACGACGTGGGCACCTGGACGACGAAGCAGAACCTGCCCGGGGGCAGGAAGGACATCCGCCTCTCCAACCCGATAAACACCGAGGAGATGAAGATATCGAGCTTCCTCAGGCCGGACGCGACGCTGGTCAAGGAAGGCGCATCGCTCGATGACGCTGTTGAGCGCATGATAAACAAGCAGGCATCCACCGCGATAGTCGTCTCGGACAGCAAGCCGCTCGGCATCGTATCTGCACTCGACGTATTCAAGAAGGTGCAGGAGATTGCCGAGGAGGGCGTCCCCATCCAGGTCTCCGGGCTTGGCGAGGACAACGCTCCGTATTACAACCGCGTCCAGTCCAAGATAGGCCACGTTCTCGAGAAGTTCGGCAAAACGTTCAACGTCAGGAACTGCAGCGTCCATGTCAAGGAGGGGAAGTCCACGTACGTGGTCAACCTATATTTCGATACGGACCAGGGCCACGTCTCGCTCAAGACCGAGAGGGGCTCCCTGAAGGAGGCAATAGACGAAACGGCCGTTGAGGTAAGCGAAATCCTGAGGAAGAAGAAGGAACTGCGGAGGCTCAAGCCTCGCGTCACTCACGCTCGATGAAGGGAGGGATAGGATGAAAGGACAGGTAAGCACGGAGCTTCTGGTAATCGTCGCACTCGTACTGCTGATTTTCATACCGCTGCTGGTGCTCGTCTACTTGAAGGCGAGCGAGGCGAACCAGCAGATAGCGTCGTACCAGGCCGAGCTCGCGGTCACGAGGATAGCGTCCCTGGCCAATTCAGTGGGCAGCCTCGGCACCAACTCATCGGTGGTTACGGACGTCTACGTCCCGCCGAACACCATCTGGCTGAACACGACGCAGTCCGGGCGCGGGGGGGAAATTGTCCTCACGCTGAAGACGCCGGATGGCGTCAAGGACACGCCGGAAATCGTGAAATTCCCGATTGCCAACCCCGGCTCGCTCGCGAACTCGTCCTCGGCCGGCGGCTGGATGAAGCTGAACATAAGCTCGGTCTATGCGGGCAACGAGGCGCACGTGAAGATTGAGCGGGTTTCCTGATTTTTTTATTTTATTCTTTTAATCAGACGACCATCTGGTATTTCTCGTAGAGCACCTTGCCGCTCTTTATCACGGTGTGGACCTTCCCGGTCAGTTCCATCCCGTCAAAGGGAGTCCAGCGGCATTTCGTCTCGAGCTGCGTCGCATCCACGGTCCATTTCTTCTTCGGGTCCGCTATCGTGATGTCCGCGGCATGGCCCTCCATCAGGCGGCCCTTTTTCTCGATGCCGAAGATGTCCGCCACGTTCTGGCTCATCCTCTGCGCCACCCATATCTTGTCAAGGAGGCCCCTGCGGCAGCCTGTGAGCATCAGCCCGAGGCTCGTCTCGAGCCCTGGGAACCCCGCCGCTCCACGCTCCTTGTCCTCGACAGTGTGCGGCGCGTGGTCGGTCGCTATGCAGTCCACCTGCTCCAGGGCGCTCCATAGCATGAGGCGCTTCTGCTCGCTCCGCAGCGGCGGATAGACGCGCGCGAAAGGACCGAGGTTCTCCCGGGCCTGCGATGAGAGGAACAGGTAATGCGGCGCGACCTCGACCGTGCAGCGGGCGTATCTCTTGGCTATAAGCATCTCCTTCTTCGTGGACGCGTGGGCCAGGTGTATCCTGCGCTCCTGCTTCTGCGCCATTGCGATGGCGTTCTCCACCGTGGTGTATGTCTTCCTGAGGTTTTCCTCTTCTTCTTCCGAGTGGTCGCAGGCGTGCAGGACGATGGGGCGGTCGGCCGGGAACCCGATAAAATGCTTTTCCATGGAGAATGGTTTCTTCAGCACCAGGCTGCCGGTCGTGTGGCCCAGGTAAAGCTTCAGGGAGGCAGGATTTGCCTTCTTCACCTCGTCGAAATTGTCATCGGTCCCCCCGAAATGGAAAAGGACGTCGCAGATGGCCTTCTCCCTGGCCAGGCGGACCTTCTCGTCCAGCCGCTCCTTCG
Organism: Microcaldota archaeon; assembly: GCA_040754495.1. GTDB lineage: Archaea > Micrarchaeota > Micrarchaeia > Anstonellales > Bilamarchaeaceae > Bilamarchaeum. The sequence continues at coordinate 22,441 of JBFMCO010000045.1, read as the reverse complement.
TGGTTGTCGGGAGGGCGTTGTTGGGCATGTCGATTACGGTCGTGAAGCCGCCGGCTATTGCCGCCCTGCTTCCCGTGCGGAAATCCTCCTTGTACGTGTCGCCGGGCTCGCGCAGATGCACGTGCGGGTCTATAAGGCCCGGAAGGACCAGCATGCCCTCGGCGTTTATGCGCTCGTCGCCGGAGAGGGATGAGCCTATGCGGGTTATGATGCCGTCCTCTATCAGCAGGTCGCGCTTCTCGAAGCGGTCCCCGAGGAACGCGGTGCCGTTCTTTATGACGAGGCTCATGGAGTCCTCTGCGGGAACAAGGAATAAAAATCAGACTATGCGTCCCGTTTCTGTGATGAGGACTATGATGCGCAGCACGAAGAGCGTGATTTCCTTCGTCGCAGTGATGTATGCCTTGTAGTACCACTGGCTCCGGCCGTTGATGGTGCCGAGAAGGTCCTTGAACGCCTCCTTCTCGCCCGGGCCCATCTTGCTCTCGGTCACCTTCTTGTGCTCCTTGCCGTCTATGATGGTGACCTCCTCCTGCTTGCCTATCTGCTTCTTGGCCTGCTCGTACCATGGCGGGAGGGACGAGCGCTTTTTGGCTATCGCGAAGACGAAATCGCCGAGCGTGACCGGCCTCTGCGAGACCTGCTTCTTGGCGATCTCCTCCGCCTGCTCCTTGGCCATGCCGCCCTTTGTCAGCTCCTCTATTTTCTTCTCGATGCCCATGAAGGCCTGCCTCCAGGGTATCGTGGCCGCGTCGTCCACGACAGCCTTGTGGTCTGCCGAAGCGTAGCCGGTCATGGCGAAAGCAAGAAGCTTGAACGGTATGAAAGGCGAGAGCGGCCTCTTCTTCGCATGCATCTTCAGGATGGCCTCGCGGGAGTTGAAATCCGGGGCCGGGATGTAGATTGTCTTGCTGAAACGGCCGGAACGCCTGAGCGCCGGGTCCACGTCCCAGGGCGCGTTGGTGGCGGCGATGATGAGCACGTTCTGGTTGTTCGCCTCGACGCCGTCCATCTCGTAGAGCATCTGGTTCACGGCCATCTTCATGTACTGCTGGCCCTCCTGCTGGTCGCGGCGGCCTCCTATAGCCTCCACCTCGTCGAAGAACAGTATGCAGGGCGAGTTCTTGCGCGCGAGCTCAAAGACCTTGTGTATGTTCTTTTCCGTGTTGCCGACATACATGTCCAGCAGGTCGGACAGCTTCGCGTTTATGAAGCCTGCGCCGCATTCGCCGGCGGCGGCCTTGACTATGAACGTCTTGCCGCATCCGGGCGGCCCGTACATCAGGATGCCGCCGCCTCCGAGCTTGCCGTATTTCCTCGCGAGCTCCGGGTTCCTCATCGGGTACACGACCGCCTCGCGGATTTCCTCCTTCATCTTGGTCATGCCGGCGACATCGTTGAACGTCATGGTGGGCTTGGAAAGCATCTTTATGTCGGCCGTCCCGCCCTCCCCGCCGCCCTTCCCTTCCTGGTCCTTCTTGGCCTTCGCGCTCTCTAGGTGCGTCTTGGCCTCGGTGAGCTCCGGGTTCAGCTCGAGGGCCTTCTCGTAGTCGGCCATCGCGCTCTGGAGCGAGCCTGCGTACTCGTAAGCCAGCCCGCGCAGGTGGTACGCCTCCGCGAAATCGGCCTTGAGCTTGATTACCTTGCTGAAGTCCTCGACCGCCTTCTCGTATTCCTCGATGGAGGCGTATGAGAGCCCGCGGTTGTAGAAGGCCTTGAGGTAGTTGGGGTTGAGCTGGATGGCCTTGTCGTAGTCCTTGACCGCGCTCTGGAAGTCCTGCTTCCTGTAGAACGCGTCGCCCCGGTTATTGTAGATGATGGGGTTCTGGGGGTCCAGCTCCATGGATTTCGTGTAGTCGGCAATCGACTTGTCGAAGTTCTTGAGCTGGTAATATGAGAGCGCGCGGTTGAAGTAGGCCTCCGAGAATACCGGGTTGAGGAGGATGGCCATGTTGTAGTTTTCTATGCCCTTGTCGTAGTCCCCTTTCTCGTAATAGTCGTTGCCGGACTGGTAGTATGTCTTCGCGTCTGTGGGGTTGGGCTTCCTGTCGACCATCGGATTCACTCGTGTAGCGGAATGAATATCGATGTAAGACTAATTTTATAAATGCTGAGGAGGGCCATCGGAATAAAAATATGGGAGGCAAGAACGGAAGGCATGGAAACGCATGCCGGCCAGGAAGGGTTGGTGGTCCACAAGGAACAGGCAGGGGGAGGGTTGTTCTGGTTCGCATGCATAATCATCGCCTTGCTCATCATCCATTTCAGCTGCCAGGCCGGCACCGCGACCGGATATGTCGGCGGCATCTGCCAGAACGGCCTGTCTCTCGTGGATTTCGCCGGCCTTCTCTGCTGCGCTCCGCTCTATCTTCTCGTGATAGTAGTCCTGAGCGGGGGCCTCAGGATCTGGTAGCCGCCGGGCGGCTGGCCTCCTGCGCGGGGGCTTGCCCGTCCGCGCTCAGAGCTGCTGCGTGGCGAGCATCCTCTCCTCGAGGCGCAGGAGCTGGTTGTACTTGGCGGTCCTCTCGCCCCGTGCGGGGGCCCCGGTCTTTATCTGGCCCGCGCTTATTCCCACGCTGAAGTCCGCGATGAAGCAGTCCTCCGTCTCTCCGGAGCGGTGGCTCACGATGACGTTGAGGCCGCTGTCACGGCAGAGCTTCACGGCCTCCAGCGCCTCGCTTACCGTGCCTATCTGGTTTACCTTGAGCAGGAGCGCCGATATCGACTGTGCCTCGATTGCCTGTTTGAGGCGGGAGACGTTCGTGACGACGAGGTCGTCGCCGACAATCTGTACCCGGGGCAGCTCCTTGCGGAGGGCGGCAAACGCCTGGAAGCTTTCCTCGTAGAAGGGGTCCTCGATGCTCTTTAGCGGGTAGGCTTTCGCGAGGTCCGCGTAATAGTCGATTAGCTCGGGCTCTCTCAGCTCCTTGCCGTCAATCCGGTACGTGCCGGCCTTCTCGTCGTAGAACGACGATGCCGCCGCATCCATCGCAAACGGGCAGGCGCCCGCGTATCCGGCCTCCTCAACCGCGGACGAGAGCGCGTCCAAGGCCTTGTAGGTGTTGTCGAGCTGCGGCGCGAAGCCGCCTTCGTCGCCCACGTTCCGGGCGGCAGGGCCGAGCGATGAGACGAGCTGCTTCCCCAGCGTATGGTATATCTCGCTCGCCATCCTGAGCCGCTCCGAGAAAAGCTCGGCATCCGGCATTATCATGAATTCCTGGACCGCAAGGGCATTGCCCGCATGCTTTCCCCCGTTGATGACGTTGAACATCGCCGCAGGTATGACCTTGCCGCCAAGGTGCTCGTGCAGGAGCCTGCCGTCGGACGCCGCCGCGGCCCGCAGGACCGCCATCGAGGTCGCCACCATCGCGTTCGCGCCGAGGTTGCTCTTGTCCCTGGTCCCGTCCAGCTCGCGCATGCGCCGGTCTATGCTTTCCTGGCCGGCCGCTTCCATGCCGGTGATGGAGGGGGCGATTATGGTATTGACATTCTCCACGGCCCTCAGCACGCCCTTCCCGCCGTACCTGCTCCCGCCGTCGCGCAGCTCGACCGCCTCGTGCTTTCCGGTCGACGCGCCGCTAGGTGCCGCCGCGCTAGCAAGCGCGGCTTCGGTCGCGACCTCTACCTCTACTGTCGGATTGCCGCGGGAGTCGAGTATCTCACGTGCCCAGACGGATACTATCTTCATGAGCAGTTTTCTTCGGCAACCCTTTTTTACCTTACGCATCAAATAGGGTGCCATGCGCATACGGGCTGAGGAAGGCGTACGTGCCGTGGTGAAGGATGCAGCGAGAGCACCCATGCTGGAGGGCATCGAGCGCTCGATAAAGGCAGGCACCATGGAGGACAAGCTGAGGGCGATACCAGCGCTCTCGGCGGCCATAGGTCGGGGCCATGTGAGCGCGGAGGATGCGGTCCCGATACTCTGCGCTGCTCTCGAGGATATGAGCAGGCAGGTGCGCTGGAGCGCGGTGATGGCCCTTGCCCAGCACGGCTCGAAGGTCCTTGACGGCCTGCGGATGGGGCTCCGTAACGGCGACCAGAACGTGCGCGCCATGTGCGCGGCCATGATTTACACTGCCCTTCTGCGGGAGCCCGGCCTTTTCGGCACCGGCGTCGCGCCCGATAGCCGGGCGGGGGCCATTGCAGGCGAGCTCTTCCTTTCACTTCCTGATGCCAACCAGAGCGTGAGGGTGTATTCCCTCTCGTCCCTGCGCGAGCTTGCTGCGCGCAGCCCGGTCTCGGTGCTGGACGAGATGAGGCGGTTCAGGCAGGACGTCCTCGGTGACGGAAGGCCTGAGCTCGAGCTCGGGTGCCGGCTCGAAATCATAAGCAGGACGGCCATCCGCACCATAGAGGGCAGCTCAAGCAGGTACGAGGCGTGAGCATGGAACTCATATTCGACAACAGGGCGAGGCGGGTGGAGTTCGACGGCACGGTGAGCGGCCTCCTCAGGGACCTCAAGGTGATGAGGGAGGAGGTCGTGGTGAAGGTGAATGGCAGGCTCGTCCCGGACACCCGCGTTCTCGGGCCTTCGGACAAGGTCGAGGTAATCAAGGTCGTCTTCGGTGGTTAATGTCAGTTTGCCTCGCTAGCGCTCGGCACTGACATTGTGGTCATTCTATGGAACGCTGCCACTGCGGTGAAGAACCCTCAATATTCCTGCACTATTCCCAGAAGCACCTCTGCGAGGCCCACTTCATCAGGATGTTCGACAAGCGCGTGAGGAAGACGGTTCGGGAGTTCTCCATGCTGCGCAAGGGCGACCGCGTGGCTATTGGACTCTCCGGCGGGAAGGACAGCACCGTGCTCCTGCACTCGCTTGCCGAATTGAAGAAGGACTTGCCGCTCGAGCTCGTCGCGGTTACCATCGACGAGGGCATCAAAGGGTACAGGGAGAAGACGCTTGCAGTCGCGAAAAGGGAATGCGAAAGGCTCGGCATAGAGCACCAGGTCTTCCGCTTCGAGGCCGGTGCAGGGGCGACCATGGACAGGATAGTTTCCGAGAATCCGGAAGACATCCCATGCAGCCACTGCGGCGTGCTCCGCCGTTATTTGCTGAACCGCGGGGCGCGCGAGGTGCGGGCTACAAAGCTCGCCGTAGGACACAACCTTGACGATGTGGCGCAGACGGTTTTCATGAACCTCATGCGCGCCGAGCCATCGAGGCTTGCGAGGTTCAACAAGCCGTCCGTGAAAAGCGCGCGCTTCGTGCCGCGCATCCGGCCCCTGATGAGGACGCCCGAGAGGGAGGTCGCCATCTACGCGATGCTTCGGGGCATAGAGCTCGAGGGAAGGGAATGCCCTTATGCGCGTTTTGCGTTCAGGGGGCATGTCCGGAACATGCTCAATATTGCCGAGGAGAAATATCCCGGCACGAAATTCAAGATTGTCAATTCTTTTTTCGAGATAGAAGGGGCTCTGCGGGACAAGTACGCCGACAACGCCTCGATATCCGCGTGCTCCTCCTGCGGGGAGCCTTCGTCGCAGAAAACATGCATGTTCTGCCAGCGGGTGGAGCTTTTCCGCAAAAAGGAGTTATAGGCGCTAGTAGCCGAATAGCTTCACGAGGTCCGACGTCTTCCATACCTTGATTTTCTTCTGCCTGGAGAAATGCGCATCGTCGCTCCAGATGTCCGACCCGGTGGCCAGGGCAGCAGCTATGAAAGACACATCATCCGGGTCGATGGCGGACATTATTTTAGTCGCTTCTTCCATATGCAAAAGGACGAGCTCATCATCCAGGAAAACAATCTGCGAGTTTATCTTGACAAGAAGCCTGTCGAATTCTTCTTCATTAATCCCAGCCTTTTCCAGGATGATGGCCTTGTGCCTGCCGACCTCGGCATCGCTGAATCTGATTCCGAGGAATTCGGCATCTGAATGAAAGAGGATTTTCCTCGACAGGGAGTCCCGCACCAAGGCCGCGATTACCCGGTTGGTATTGACAATAAGCTTCATTGTAGCCCTTTTTTCACGAACCTTTTGGCCATCTCGTGCTTTATCCTGTGCCCTATCCTCTCGGCGTCCTCCTCGGAAAGCCTGCTCCTGCGCAGCACCTCGTCCATCCAGTGCAGCTCCCGTATCTTCAGCTCGAAGGCCTGCCTTGCCACCTCGCTCCACCTGATCTCGGCGTGCTTTTGCATCTCCTTGTGGAGCTCCTCCGGTATCGACAATGTCATGTTCGCCATATCACCAACTTATGTGTATTATGTGGAAACACATTAAGAGGCTTTCGGAAGCTGTTAAAACGGCGGATGTTTCGGATTTACACCTGACGGCAAATTGCATATGTCCGCCCACAGCAGGCCGGGATAGCGAATAAGAATTAATACTCTTCCGTAGGGATTCCTAACATGGAGCTAATCTTCCTCGGCACAGGCGGCGGGAGGATAAACCTCATCAAGCAGGTCCGCGGCACCGGGGGATTCAGGATAGAGTCCCGCTCGGCGAACATCCACGTGGACCCGGGCCCGGGCGCGCTCATCCATTCGATAAAGAACAGGTTAGATCCGCTTTCGCTCGACTGCGTGATAGTCACGCACAACCACGTGGACCACGTGACCGATGCTATGGCCATGATAGAGGGCATGACGCACTACGGGCTGAAGAGGAGGGGGATAATCATCGGGAGCAGGCACACGGTCCTTGGGGATGAAAGCGGGGACAGGGGGATAAGCAGCTACCACCAGTCGAAAGTGACCACCGTCCACGCGGCCGAATGGGGGAAGAAGGCGTCGTTCAGGACAGACAGGGGCTCTTTCGAGCTGCTACCCGTGCGTATGCAGCATGAAGAGCCGACGACTTTCGGGTTCAAGCTGTTCCTTGACGGCAAGGTCCTTGGTTATGTCTCGGATACTGAGTACATTGAAAGCCTCGGCACGGACTTCCAGGGCTGCGATGCCCTTATCATCAACTGCATAAAGCCCGAGGCTGACAGATACGGCGGCCATCTCTGGAGCGGAGAGGCGATAAAAGTCCTGCAGGTTGCGAAGCCGAAGAAGGCAGTCATCACGCACCTCGGCATCAAGATGCTGAGGATGGGGCCGGCCAAGGAAGCCGAGCGGATAGGAAAGGAGGCAGGCGTGGAAGCCGTTGCCGCGAAGGACGGCATGCGGCTTGTTGTCTGATGCTATTTAAAGGTTTGCCTAAAAAGCACGAATTTAGATTTGTTATAACACAACATTGGAAGCGCCGCCCGCTTTTATTTTATGGTTGATTTTTACAGTCAAACGCCTTTTTCTATCCGAATCAAACAGTAAAAAGCCCGAAACCGGTGCAAAGGCGCAAGGCTTAAATAAAACGTTGTAATAAATCATAGAATATGGATGAGCCGGTTATCCCCCCAAAACTCCAGCGATACCTCATGACCATCGCGAGGAGGGACGGCATCACCCAGCTAAGGGTGGCCGCAGTAGTGAGAAGCCGGGGGAAGCTCGGCTTAGTTGGCAGGGGGCTTCCGTACAGGAATGTGAATGGCGAGGGGATAGAGGCTGCGGTAAAGGAGCTGTTCTCCGGCCTCGGCCTCGAGTGCTCCCGCGTGAAGTATATCGGGTATGTGGACGTGGAGGGAGCGCGGCAGTACGATTTCGAGCTTGAATCCGACGGAGTGGCGAGAGAGCTGAATCTCGTGGAGCTTCACGATGTGAAGCAGGTCCTGCCCAGGAAGGAAGCCAGGATGATTTTGAAGGCGGTTGGGAGGGCGTAAACGCTAATTCGGGAATTTTATTGATTCCGAATTGTTGGAGCCCTCCCTACGAATAAATGTGTTAGAAGAATGTATAATATGCTAAAAAAGGGCGAAAACTATGTGCAATGTAACAATTTACATTGCTATGAGGCTCTGATTTTGTGATTTATCACAATTTTAACGAAATTAGGGAATTTTAACAAAAATAAAGCGAAAAGCGCAGTGTTTATAATGAGTTTCGTGGCGATACGTAGCGGGTGGGAGAAATGAAAAGGCTTGATCATACGCGCGAAAAGCCCGAGCGGGTTTCTGAAGTATCCAGGCGCGACTTCTTCAAAGCCACAGGCGCAGCGGTATTAGTTGCCGCGTTGCAGGGTGGCATCGTCGGCTCAGTTCTCTTGCCGAGGACGGCGTACGCGCAGACGAGGGAGGTAGGCGGAAGGCAGGTCAATGAGATTCAACTCGATAGGACATTGGCGGAGTTGGCGAGGGATACGGCTCAGTATCAGACGCATGAGCATCTCCCATCGAGCAGCAACAACTATACGTATTCTCATGATATTATTGTGCCGAATGAGGTAACTTTCCTTGTTTCAGTCCAAACACGCGGTTCGAATAAACTACTAGCTGTCACATTTCCGAAGGAGAGAGAAACAGACCCCAATGCCAGAGGGGCCGGGTTGAGGGGAGTAGATATAACGGATTTTCTTTCCTTCGCCCGAAGAGTGGCTGGGCAGGACATAACTAAAGTTCGATTTATACTTGAGAGGGGCACTTTCCAGTATAATGGCAGGCAAACAGATTATACGACTGCGTACATTTTTCCACTAGACTCGAATGGGAACATGATTACACGGCTTGGCAATGGGGAGTATCTCGTATACACTGCCAGCTACTATGCAAATGTGGTAACTGCAGAAGCTAATGTAATAATTGAGCCAAATAACAGAGACACAATTGCTAGAAGGTAGTAATAAAAAATAACCTTACCAAGGTTTTGCTATGTGCCCACCGCCAACAACCGCCCCGCCGGTACCACAAGGAGAATTGGTTGCACCAGTTCAGCGAGTAGTTGAAGACCAACTTATTCTAAATGTACAAGCACGACCTGAATTTAGGGCAGCCATCCCTATACCACCCGCGCCTGCAGAGCGCGCTCCTGCGCTTGAAAGAAGGCAATTCGAAGAACGGAGAGCCGCCTTGTTCGTAGCTATAGACGCTAACGACTTTGGAAGGGCCGCTCTGGCGTCTTCCGCAATGGGAATTAGCCTCGAGCAACCTCAATTCGTTGTGGCTGCAAGGATATACCGCGACGAGGGCGTAAAGTTTCACCAGGGGGAGGCCGGAATCGCAAGGGCTGAGGGGAGAGAGGGGGACTTTCAGACTCATGGCCGTGAGGCTAGCCGTTTAGGTCACCAACGAGAAGAGCTGGACCAGGTTCCTGGGGCAGCCGTTGAAGCTGCAAGGGGAATCGACCAGGCATATGTCCAAAGAGCCAGGGAGCAAGGAAAGAGCGAAGACGAGATTCAAACTGGGAGGCAGGACCTCGCCAGGGCCCTGATTGGGTGCGGATTCAGCACCGGAGAAATCATGCAGGTCTTCGGCGATATAGCAGTACCAAGAGATGAACAAAATCGGCCAAGGCCCAACCAGGCATTCCTCGACATGGTCAGAGTAGCAGCCGTAGAGCGCTCCATGAGAATAACTCAGGAGCTGCGCAAGCTGCAGGAGCAGATGGAGAGGGAAACCGACCCCAGGAAGCGCGCGCAGGAGGAAGAGGAATACCGACAGCTAATAAGGGAGTATGCCCGTCTGAATGGCGGGGGTATGGCAACAATAGCTGACTCCTGGGTGAAGAGCCCTGACAATACCACAACCAGCGAAGGAGGCAGGACCGTCGCTGTCAACGAGGCCAGCCTTCGGAATGCTTCCGACGCTCATGCCAAGCTTGAGCTCGCCATGCACACCGGGGGGCTCAGGGAAATCGTGCCAGTTCCAACCTCGACCAGAAGGATGGTTGGCTAAAGAGTTTCCAGTCTCGGGTTTTCGGTTTTGTCAAAACGCTAAACCCAGAACCCAAAACAATCTTTATTAACCCGGCCAGACATCCTTATCCTTGATTCTTATGCTCCAGCAGCGCTACGACAGGACCATAGAGGAAAAATGGCAGAAGCACTGGCAAGAGAACGGCACGTACAATTTCGACGAAACAGACAACACAAAACCCGTCTATTCCATAGACACGCCCCCGCCCTTCACGAGCGGCGAGCTGCACATGGGCCACGTCCTCTCCTACAGCTATTTCGACTTCGCGGCGAGGTTCAGGCGCATGCGTGGCTACAACGTCTATTACCCCCAGGGGTGGGACACGCAGGGCTTCCCCACCGAGGTGAAGGTCGAAAAGAAATTCGGCAGGCTCCCCCCGGTCCAGTTCAGGGAGAAATGCGTCGAATGGACCAAAGAGATGATAGAGCGGATGAAGGCGCAGATGAACCAGATGGGGTTCAGCCCGGACTGGAAATACGAATACCGGACCATGGACCCGGAGTATCACCGGAAGGTCCAGCTCTCGCTCATCCAGATGTATCGGGACAAGCTCGTCTACAGGGACAGGTATCCTGTTTACTGGTGCCCCAGGTGCGTCTCGGCCGTCGCGAAGGCGGAACTTGACGACGAAGAGAGGGATGGCACCCTTAACCATATAAAATTCACCGGCCCGGATGGCGAAGACCTGATAATAGCGACCACCAGGCCTGAGCTCCTGCACGCCTGCGAGGCAGTCCTCTTCAACCCCGAGGATGAAAGATACAAAAATCTCGAGGACGCGAAGGTGCGCACGCCATTAGGCAAGGAAGTCCCTGCCTTCTCTGACAGGGAGGTGGACAAGGAGTTCGGAAGCGGCCTGGTCATGGTGTGCACGTTCGGCGACAAGATGGACGTCGTCTGGATGCACAGGTTCAAGCTTCCTTTATACGACGCCATAGACCAGTACGGGAAGATGATAAACTCAGGTTCGCTGGACGGCCTCAAGGTGGCGGATGCCAAGAAAAAAATCATGGAGGAGCTGGAATCGGCAGGCAAGGTCGTGAAAAAGGCCCAGATTAAGCAGGTCGTGAAAGTCCATGACCGGTGCAAGACGCCCGTCGAACTCATCCCCTCGTTGCAGTGGTTCGCCGACATAAAGACCACGGCCAGCCACATCAAGTCCCTTGCGCACAAAATCAGGTGGGTCCCGGATTTCGGGATATCCTACCTCATAGACTGGGTGGAGGGCGCGGAATGGGACTGGGTAATCTCCAGGCAGCGCGTCTTCGGAACCCCGCTTCCGTTCTATTTCTGCCGGAACTGCAACGCAACCGCGCCGGCAGAGGAGAAAGACCTCCCATTCTACCCGGAAAAGGCGAAGCAGAAGGCGTGCCCGGGCTGCGAGGCCCCGATGGAGCCTGAAACGAGCACGTGCGACTGCTGGGTGGATTCGAGCATCAGCCCGCTTATAATCTCAGGATGGCCTGATGAAAAAAGAATGCAGAGGTTTTACCCGGTTTCCCTGCGGCCGCAGGGCGTGGAAATCGTCCGCACGTGGGCGTTCTACACCATTTATCGGAGCGGAGTCGCATTGACCAAGATACCGCCCTTCGAGACGATACTCCTGAACGGCAACGTGCTCGCGCCTGACGGCAAGAAGATGAGCAAATCATTGGGCAACATCATCTCCCCTGCCGAGCTTCTCAAGGACTACCCCACGGACGCGATAAGGCAGTGGTCGGCCCTGAGCGGGGCCATGGCAAAGGACAGGCCGTTCAGCTATGAGGACATCAAATTCGCGAAGAGCTTCCTCACCAAGGTCTGGAACGCGGCAAGATTCGTTGAAACCTGCGGCAAGCCCACCCACTTGTTCGGCGAACCGAACAAGGGGCCCATGGAAGCGGGCTTCCACCGGGAAACGCAAAACCCGGAACCTGCTCTCCTGGACCGCTGGATTCTCGGCAGGCTGAACACCACGACGAAGCAGGTTACTGCGGACATGGAAGCCTTCGAATACCACCATGCGATGAAAAAGCTGCACGACTTCTTCTGGCACGATTTCTGCGACAATTACCTCGAATACGTGAAGCACAGGGTTTATGGCGAGCATCCCAAGAAGGACGCCGCGCTCAAAACCCTGAACACAGTACTCGAAACCTCCATGAAGCTCCTTGCCCCGCTTACGCCGCACATAAGCGAGGAGGTATTCGGCAGCCTTTATGGCAAGGGGACGGTGCACAGGGAGCCCTGGCCGGAAGCCGGGGAGGAATACGCCGCAGACGTGGCGAAGGTGGCGGTCCTTAACGAGGTCGTGAGCCAGCTCCGCCAGCACAAGTCCAGGAACAAGATGCCCCAGAACGCTGAGCTTGAGAAGGTGCGCCTCAGCCTGCCAGACGAGATGGATGCCGAGCTGGTCGGGGAGCTTAAAAGCATCAGCAAAATCAGGGAAGTCGAAATCGTGAAAGGCGAATTCTCCGTAAGCGCCTAGAACCGGGAACCATGGGGCTGCGGCCCCAAGTCCTCCGGCGCTGCGCGCCGAAGGCCGGCTGCCGGAGACTATTCCGGGATTACCCGGCCTGTTACCCTTCCGGTGATAGTGTGCTCCACGTCGCTGCAGGCAGGCCCGAGCTCCGGGGCGCACGAGACGTAGGTCATGTTGCCGCCAAAGCGCTTTATCTGCCCTTCAGGGATGGCCGGCCCGCCGAGTTCGCCCTCGAAGGTGTGCTGGGCGCCGCTCTCAAGCTCGATGCCTCCCGCGAAGCCGGTGAATGCCTGGCCACCTTCGAGCGTGACGATGGACAAATCGTCCAGCCTGACCTTGTAGGGGAAGCCGTTGAACACCGTGAGCTGTATTTTCGTGTGCCCGCCTTCGTTGAAGAGGGCGAACTGGCATTGCAGGGAATTCCCGAAATTGCATTCCTCGGACACGAGGTAGCTCGGAGAGAAGATGCCGGTCGAGAAAAGGACCGCTATCACAATGACGAGGGCGAGGATTGCCCAGCCATAAGTCGTGAGGTACTCTATGGCGGCTTGTCCCTTCATGGTTAGCATTCCCTGAATACCGTTTAAATAGGTTTCCATGAATAGTTCTTCTGCGAATTTCAGATTATTCTGAGGAGTAGATTTAATGTCTATTGAAATGTGCGGAAGATGCGGCAATCAGACCGCGAAGCTCGCCAAATGCGATTACTGCGCCCGAGGGATTTGCAGCTCCTGCGTAAAAAGCGCGAAAAGGAAGAAGATAGACCACCGCTACATCTGCAAGAGCTGCTGGTCCAACATAAACAAGAGGAGCATGTTCAAGAGCGCGAACTAAAGCGGCATCCCGCCACTCTTTATTAATATTCGATACGCAGAAGCGGACATGCGGCTCTTGCTTGTCCTCGCTTTCGTTTCCCTTTCGTTCGCAGCAAGCCACGACGGAGACGGCACGTACAAGCTTTTCGAAGGCGACTCCGTCCGTTCCGACAACGGTTTCGACGTAAGTCTGTCGGGACTGGATACCGGTTTTGACCAGAACCAGAATCCGGTCGTGGAAAGCGCTTCCTACGTTATCCTGCGAAGCGGGGAGGAAGTCGCTGACCCCACCCTGGAAGAGGACGAGAGCTATACTGCAAGCGTGCAGGACGGAAAGCGGAATGTCACGATAAAGGTGCTTGGCCTGGGTTATGAGCTGGACGCCAACCAGCAGCTTCAACCATATGCCAGGACCAGGGTCTCATCGTCCACATATGTTCCAGAGAGTCTCAGGATAGCGTCTGTGAATGTCTCGCCCGGCGAATACGGCGTGAACGTGTACTGGACGACAAATCTGGCCGCAAACGGCACGATTTACCTCTATGGCACGAGTTTCCTCGCTCCCCTGAAAGTAGCCTCTGACACGAGCAGCGTTACGGCGCATTCGCTTTCTTTTTCCGACCTGACGTCCGACACGGAGTATACGGTCTCCATAGAGTCCTGCGACTCCGTCTGCGTCAGCGAGGAAAGGACGTTCCGCACCTCGCCGGCGATTCCGGTGATAAGCGGAGTGAAAGCGACCGCCATAACCAACGATTCGGCGCGCATAACCTGGCGGACGGACATCGTTTCCGATTCGATGGTTTATTATAGGAAGCTGGGTGCCACGACATGGGAGCGGGCCCCGCCGCCGGGCAAATACGATGCGATTACGATAGAGAGGTATTACGTGCCCCCCGAAATCGAAACGGGTTTCAACGTATCAGGGTCCGGAACTGCGGGAAGCGGGTCAGACGTGGCCGGCACCGCTCCGCCGGCTAACGCAGTGCAGTTTTCACCTGCAACTGCCGTATTGGCGTCGTTCGCCCCGGTCGCAGGCGGATACACGATAAAAAGCGGCATGATAAGCGGGATAACCGACCCTTCCCTTCTCGAACTCATAGTCAAGAAGAACCACTCGGTCAATCTGTTCGGGCTCCAGCCGGAAACGACATATGAATACCTGGTCTCAAGCTGCGCGGACCGCTGCGCGAACTCGACAATCTCCAGGTTCAACACGACGAAAACCCTCTACGACCCGTACGCGGGACTCTTTCCCTACTCGCCTTCCATAAGCCACGGCAGCAGCCTTATCCTCACCATAAGCGCCTACAGCCGGAATCCCGGGGGAGCGCTCACTGAAACGGAACTCCAGTGGGATGACGAAAGCACGACAAAAAGCATGACGCCGTATTTCGGCGGAGACAACCGGAGTTTCCTTCCATCGCTCTACAGCGCCCTGAGCGTCGTGAGCATAACCTTTACCGACCCCGGCGCCCATACATTGACCCTCAGGGTGAAGGATAATTTCGGGAGGGTAGCGACCGCCACCACGGAAATCACAGTTTCCGAACGGACTGCCTGCAAGGAAGCGAAATATTATCCGCCCGACACGACCTGCACCGACAAATGGCCTTACGACGGCCAGGCCACGGTAGACTACAACCAGGAGATAGGCGCCTGCCACGCATTCGAGGTCTGCGATGACAGCATAGACTACATGATTGCCGACGCAGAAAGCTGCTGCAACGGCCAGTACGAGTTCTCCGACCTTCCTGAGCAGACATCTTACGGGTATGACAAGAAAAAGAACTGCGACATCGCCCTCGCAGACACGCGGATGAAGAAGCCCATGACGCACCTGAATGCGGCGAGCAGCATGAAAGTATGCAAGACGTCCTACCTGGTGCATGGCATCGGTTCCTCGGCTATCTACATGAAGGACTATTACAGGGGAGAAGCCTGCTGCAAGGACAATCCGGCCTGCGGGGACAATCCGAGGTTCGAGGCCGGGCCGTGGCCGGCAAGCAATATAAAGTTCAGCGAGCTGCGGTGCGTTTATACGCTGGTCAAGCCGCTCATAGGCTCCAATTACAAGGTCCCCAAGGACGGCTGGTACGGCAGCGACAGCGACCCCAAGGCGAATAACAACGCAATGCTCACGACCCCGACTCATTCATCCATCAATGTCATGAACACGGGTACGTGCGTCGATTATTCGCTGGCCGTGACGACGGCTCTCCGGAAAGCAGGGTACAAGAAGAACGAGGTCCCGTCCATGGAAGCTCCCGGCCACATGTACAATCTCGTTTATTTGCCGGGCGAATCTAAATATTCACTCGTGGACACCGTAGGAAACCGCGGCGGGGAATTCTTTACTGGAGGGGGGTGGGGCTGGAAGTATAAGGGCGTTGATACCGACCATTGCAGCTACAAGGCAGACCGCTGTGGAAACGACCTTGGTTTCTGGACCTGCCCGGGGAAAGGCGAGGTGACCGGATGCTGAAGGGCTTATTACTGGCTTTCCTGCTTCTTTCCATGGTTTTTTCCGAGGATGTCGCCACGACGACTTATCCCGGGCAGAAATTCGCCGGCGAACTCGAAGTGGCCAAATCGGCCCCCGAGCGCATCAACGTCACAGACCAGCTCACCGTGACGATAACACTGACGAACAAAGGCCCGGAAGAGGTTTCTGCAGTGGTGCAGGAATACCTGGGCAACGTCATACCGCTGGAGCCGCAGCCATTTTACACTGATGTGGAGAACGAGTCGGAACTTGTCGTCCAGCCCCCGCTGCTGAGCTGGAACGTTTCTATCGCCCCTGATGAGACGGAGACGATATCTTATACGGTGATGCCAAAGACGGTGGGGCCGATATATCTCTCCTCCACCGAGGTGTATGTCCCCGGAGGGAGGTTCCTCTCGAATCCACTGAGCGTGATGGTCGAGTGCTCCGGTTATCCAGGATGCGATGAAAGGCTCGGCGAGACGCCGCTCAGCTGCCCTGACAAGTGCGGAGGGGACCCGAACGCTACAGTGGATGCGCCCCAACTGGAGCAGATTCCGTCCCCGGACATATCAGAAACCGGAAAAGGCCCCTGGCCCGGGCAGGACAGCCTTCTGCTTTATGCTGGTATCGCAGTCGCGGTTCTTGCCTTGGTTTATCTCCTCTTCAGGAGAAAACGGGCCGGTGCGTGAGCTTGGATAAGGTTGGATGAACAAGTCCAGGAGCGCGAACTGAAGGCTTTTTATTTTTCAAACGGCTTATCGTCTGCATGGCTGAACGCATCTGGCCGGGTTATTTACACTTCTTCTTCAGTGCGCTCCTGCTTATGCTCATGGCGGGGCTGACGCTGGGGCTAATCGGAATCGGCAAAACCGATACCATAACCCTTCTTTTGCTCTGCGTCCTGATTGCCATCCCTGCTCTCGGCATCTATTGCTCATCGAGGACGTATGCCATCTCTGATGGCTTCATAGAAATCAGGAACTTGCTTCCAATGGACAGCGAGCGAATACCCCTTGGCAAAATAATGAGGGTGGATGTCAAGGAGTGGTTACCAGACCGGATTGGCCGATGAAAAGGTATTCCATCAACGTTCTTACAAACGACAAAAAGGTGCTGAACATTGGTCAATTCCCTGAAAAAGATATGATGGGGTTCATCGCGGCCCTGGAAAAGAAGGTCGGGAAAGAAAGGATAACGGGGCCGGCTTAGCCCTTCTTTATCGCAATCCTGACTTGCCTCCCGTCTATCGTGTATTCGTTCATCTGCTTTTCCGGAGCGTACTTCACCGAAGATGCGTTGACAGCCTCCGACAGGGCCTTCTCCTGCCTCTTCAGGATGGCCTCGAACTCCTTCTCGGTCTCGATATGGAGGGCGATCCTGTCGGATTCCACCAGCTTCGCCTCCTTGCGCATCATCTGGACGCGCCTCTTGACCTCGTTTAGCAGCCCCTCCTCGTAGAGCGACTCGTCGATTTTCCGGTCTATGTAGGCGCTGCCCTTGGAGAACGCCTCCCCCGCCACTTCCCCGGGCGGCTTCTCGGCGACGGTTTTCACCTCCTTGGCGTTCACCAGGCCGAGGACGATGGAATCGAACTGCGCCAAGGCGTCCGATACCTCGTGTGATTTCGTCTCTATGAAGAGGGTGCGCACCGGCCAGCGGACCTTGATGCCGGCAGCCTGCCTGGCAACGAGGGCGACCGAGACGAGCTCCTTCACGGTCTCCATCTGCTTCTCGTAGAGCGCGTTTATCTCGGCCTCGTCGGGCTGGGATAAGCCGAGCAGCAAAAGCGACTCCTCCTTCTCGAACTTCCGGTAGAACCTCTGGTAGAGGTGCTCGCTGAGCATCGGGGCGATGCAGCCGAGCATCTTGAGCGATTCCAGCATCACCGTGTAAATCGTCCAGAGTGCGCCCTCGGCGTTCTCGCCCGAGGATATGCGGTCCTTGGCGATTTTCATGTAGAAGCGGCTGACATCGTCCACGATGAAGGAGCGCAGGGCCTTTGCGGCCCGGTTTATCTCGTAGGACTCGAAGGAGGAGCGGAACTCCTTGAGCGTGGAGTTCAGCCTGCTCACCATCCACTCGTCCACCTTCTCCAGGACCGGCCTCTCCAGCTTCTTCTGGGGGTGGAACCTTTCCAGGAAGACCACCATGTTGAAGACGATGTTCAGCTCGCTTGTCGCCTTCTTCAGCTCGTCCCAGCTGAATTTCAGCTCCTCCCATATGGTGTTGCTGACGCCCCAGAGCCTGAACGAGTCCGCGCCGTACTTGTCGAGTATGTCCTCCAGAGGCACGAAGTTGCCGAGAGACTTGCTCATCTTCTCGCCCTTCTCGTCCACGAAGAAGCCGTGCATGAGGAGCTTCTTGTACGGGCAGGCCCCGTACCTCACCACGCCTGAGCCGAGCAGGGAATAGAACCATCCCCTTATCTGGTCCTGGCCCTCGATGATGAGGTCGGCCCTCTCGCCGTACCTTTTTGCCTCCTCCGGATTGAGGGAGGCCCAGATGGCGTTCCCGGAGTCGAACCACACGTCGAGGACGTCGGGAATGCGCTTCATCCTCTTGCCGCATTCGCAGTCCAGCTCGACCTCGTCTATGTACGGGCGGTGGAGCTCTTTTACGGGCGGTATGTCCGCTTTCGAGCCTGCAACCTTCACCTTGCCGCATTCGCACTTCCATATCGGGAGCGGGATGCCCCAGTAGCGCTGGCGCGATATGCACCAGTCCGGGGCGTTCGACACGAACTCCCTGAAGCGCTCCTTCGCGAAATCAGGGTGCCATTCGGTCTTGTCTATCTCGCTCTGCATCTGGTCCTTCATCTTCGATATGGTGATGAACCACTGCTTCGTGGTCAGGAAGATGAGGGGCGTCTTGCAGCGCCAGCAGTGCGGGTAGCGGTGGCGGATGCGGGCCTCGTAGACGAGGGAGCCGTTGTCATTCATGATTGTGATGACGTCCGGGTTCGCCTCGCGGACGTTCCTGCCATGCAGGTCGCCGGCATCTTCCGTGTAGTTGCCCTTCTCATCGACAGGGCAGAAGGCCTCGATGCCGTAGCGCTTCCCGATTATGAAGTCGGCCGGGCCGTGGCCGGGCGCGGTATGGACGAGCCCGGTGCCCTCTTCCAGGGTAACGAATTCGTCGCTGAGGACCACCTTGCGGTCGGCGAATTTGTGTATCTTGTCCTGGAACGGGTGCAGGTATTCCAAATCCTTCAGCTTGCGGCCCGGAAGCTCCTCGAGCACAGTCGCGCTTTTCCCGAGCAGGCCGGTCAGGTGCTCGAGGCGGTCCTTGGCGAGAATCCATACTTCGCCATCCACCTTCGCCCGGACATACGGGAACGTGGGGTGCGCCATGACGGCCATGTTGGCAATCAGCGTCCATGGCGTCGTCGTCCAGACCATGAGATATTCGTCCTTGTCCTTGAGCTTGAATTTGACGTATACCGACGGGTCGGTCTCGTCGTCGTATTCCAGCTCGTAGTTGGCCATCGTCGTCTCGCAGCGGTAGCAGTAAGGGAGGACGTAGATGCCCTCGTGGAGGAGGCCGTGCTCATGGGCCATCCTGAGCGTCTTCCAGGAGGAGTCGATAAAAGGGTCGTGGAATGTTATGTAGGGCGCGTCGAAATCCATCCAGACGCCCAGCGACTGGAACTGAGAGCCCATTATGCTGATGTATTTGGTGGCGAAAGACTTGCATTTCTCCACGAACTTCCCTATGCCGTATTTCTCTATGTCTCCCTTGTTCCTGAATTTCAGCTCCTGCTCGACCTTCACCTCTATCGGGAGGCCGTGCGTGTCGTATCCTGCCTGCACGCGGACGTCCTTTCCGCATGCGCGCTGGTAACGGCAGACCGCGTCCTTGATTGTCTTGTTCCAGCCTGTGCCCGGGTGTATCTGTCCCGTGGCATAGGGCGGGCCGTCGCAGAAATAGAAGGTTTCGCGTCCCGCGTTCCGGGTTTTGGCCTTTTCATATATGCCGTTCTCCTTCCAGAATTCCTGTATCTGCTTCTCTACCTGTCTGTGGTCATACATCCTGTTTGCACCTAAGTAGCCCGCGCAGCGTTATCTTTGCAGGCGGTGAGTCTTATTTCAATTTCAATAGGAAACATATAAAAACGGCGTCCCAAAAGGGCGGCCCGGTGGGAAAGGCAGGCCGGCTGGCTTATTTAAAAACACTTTTTATCATTATCCTCGACATGAAGCTCACGAGAAGGGAGTTCGTAAGGGCAGTAGGGTTTGCGGCTGCGGGAACGGCCCTCATGGGATGCGCTCCCATGTCCGAAGGAAGGAGGCCGGACTATCCGCAGCCTGCCGGCACAGGAGGCGGGGCTGTGCAGGCACAGATGGGCCCCATTACGGTTACCAGGACGCCAGAGGCACAGGCAGTCCAGGCAGGATATTCAGCGCAGACCGACCCGTTCGCAATGGACCAGCCCCTGCGGGACATAGCATCTGGGATAAGCGGGGATACCCGGGCCATGGTGCAGGCGATTTTCGACAGGCTCCACCGCGGCGCGGCGGGGGGGGTGAGCGTAATGGACATGGCCGGCAGGGCTCCCCGGACCGCGTCCGAGGCGCTCTCGCAGGGGGGCGACTGCACGGACCTTGCCAACATCGTAATCGCGCTTTTCCGCGAGAAGGGGATAGCCGGGGGGGCGATGCTCGTGCATTTCGAGAGCGCGCCGGCGAACGTCGACCACATGGTTCCCTATGTCGAGCTGGATGGGAGGCGGACTATTGTGGACCTGCAGGCCGGGACGCTCGGCCAGACCGCCCAGGGCAGGTATACCACTATCATGACGATGACCCTTTCCCAGGCGCCCGGGATGTACCACCGCGAGATGGGCGACTACTACCGGGACGCGGGAAGGAGCCAGGACGCGATAGCTGCTTACAGGCGGGCCCTCGAGCTGAACGAAGGCGATGCTTACGTGCACCAGAACATAGGCGTACTCTACGAGCGCGCGGGGGACATGGAAGCCTCGGCAAGGCACCTGCGCAGGGCAGGCGAGCTGAATCCGGCTTACCGGCGCGACTCCAGGCGCGGAAGCTACAACGAGGAGCTGCAGGCCGGCCAGCGGGCTTATCAGGAGGGCCGCTATGCGGACTGCGCGAGGCACTTCCAGAATGCGCTCGATTCGGGCGAGAGGCTGAGCAGCGACGAGCGCAGGGCATTGCAGCAGAACATCGAGGCCTGCAGGGCCAACGCTGCTGGCTCAGGGCAGAAAAAATAGGCGCCTTTTTTCAAAAAAGGCGCAAAAATTGATAAAAAAAATTTACTGCGTCTTCGTGACCTGCGCCACGAAGTCCTGGGCCGCCGCGAGCGTGTCGGTCGCCTCTGCGCCGGCCACGATTATCTTCGAGCCCTGGACCACTTCGCGCACGACCTTCTTCTCCGCCGCCCAGTCCACCGGGGACGAGGACAGCAGGTCCGCCGTGACGGAGTTCACCTTGTCGCCGCCGACCGAGATGATGGTGCTGAGGCCCGTAGCGTCGGAATCCAGCACCACCAGGTTGGCGTACGTTGACGGCACCGCGACCGCGACGGAGCCTGCGTTGTTCGGCATTATGACTGCCGATACGCCGCTCATGTCAGCCGTGCACGAGACCGAGCCGCCCGCGGCGCTGCAAGCGCCGACGTCCTCGGTTATCTCGAGCACCTTCACGGTGACTCCGCTCACGGTCTCCGACTCGCCCTCGCCTAGGGTGACGATGGTCTTGGACGCGTCTGCCGCAGAGGTCGAAGCCGGCGCAAGGAGCCACTGGGCCCTCGCGAGCTTGTGCGCCATGTCAAACTGGACGGTGTCGTCGTCTATCACTTTGAACACGGAGCCCCTCTCGGAGACGTACCCTTCCTCGACAACCTCGAGGCCCGAATTCACAGGACCAGTTACCTCGCCTGCTGAGCCGTAGAACTCCGCGCTCGCTGCGCCTCCTCCGGTCACCGGAGCGTTAGGCGTCGCATGGCCGTAGAGGATTTCCTCGCTGTCGGACGCGAGCGTCTCTCCTGCTCCATCAGTGGCATCGAAGTCGAAGGTGGCGTCCCCGGGCGTGCCCGTAGACGCCCCGTCCAGCGCGAAGACGAAGTAGTCCACGAACTCGTTGCTCGAGCCCGTGCCCGCCTTCTCCGCTATGGCAAAATACCAGTCCGGCACTCCGGCTGATGCGGCGCCATCGTCGACGTCCTCGCCGCAGTCGGTGTTGAAAACCGCATCGCACAGCCCTGCAGAGTCGAAGAGGTCGCCCAGCTGGGAGTCGTCGTTTCCGGCAAGGGCCGAGAAATCAACGGCATACGCGCCCTGGATGAGCAATGCGCCTCCGTCAGGAGGAGCGAATGCATCGTCGCCGTCTCCAATCTTATCATAGCCGACCTCGATGCCGAACGGGTCGTTCGGGTAGGGATTTTCCGCAAAGCCATATTCGCTGCTGGATGGGGAGATTTTCATGAAGACGCTTCCTGGGAAAACGACCACGTCCCCGGAGTCTACGACACCATCGTCATCGTCATCGCAGAGGGCCGCCCTCGACCCGGCGCCCGGGTCGCCTCCCGGCAGGCCGGTTATGCCGTCGGTAGCGCCATCGTTCAGCGGGATGAAAAACTCATCGTCCGAAAGTTCGCCAGCCCCGCCGGCATCGGTCCGGTCCACGGAGAACGTGGAGCCCGCGCTCCCGGAAGTGACTTCGACGTACGGTGCGAATATGATGCACGCATCCGTGTCGCCGTCGCCCGGATACCCGCTGCCCGGTGAGCCGCCTTCGATGTCAGGGCCCTTGCTCTCGGAAATCGTCTTGTCCGTGGTCTTCAGCTCGAACTTCAGGCCGGACATGTCCTCGGATGTGAGGTCAAGCCCCTTGTAGCTGAGCTTCCAGACTTCAGGGTCCTGGACGATGGAGATGTAGTCTCCCTCCTCGAGGACTTCATCACCGGAGCTCGAGACGTCCTCG
>JBFMCO010000044.1:0-18361 GCA_040754495.1 Microcaldota archaeon | reverse complement strand
AATCTCAATCCTATTTTGCTCTCTTTGGAGGTATTCCATCAGCTCAAGGCTTTTCTTCATTGTCCGGTAGTTGAATCCGCATTGCCGACATAGTTTCATGAAGGAAAGCGGCTCTGCGCTCACTGCATGTAGAATCTTCTCGAAAACCTCCCTCTGTGTCCTCATTTATCCACCCCGAAAGAAGCTCTCAGGATTAATATAATTGGATTTCGCGTACATATGTGAAACAGCCACGGAAAAATTGCTGCGGAAACGGATTTCTGCGGAAATAGAAACACGCTATATGCCATCATCAAACAAACAAAAAAAGTATTTAAATATAAGAGAGAATCTTGATTATGGCTATCTGGAAAGACTTATTTTTACAAGAGATAGAGGATATCGTTTCCAAATTTAAAGTTAAAGACTACAGGGCCTTCTTATTTTGGTATCTAAAGGCCAGTGAGGACTTACCCGATTCCGAGATATGGGAATGTATTACCGATAGGCCTAAAGACGCTGGGAGCGATGCAGTAGTAATTGATTATACTCAAAAAAACGTAAAAATTATTCAAAGCAAATTTACAAAAGAGATAGGGTCTTCTCCGTTTGATAAAGACGAATTAACCAAAACATCCAAGATATACGAGTATCTTTCTGGAAAAGAGGACTTCTATAAAATTAGAGACTATATTCACACCTCATTAAGAGAAAAACTTGACAAAGCATTACTTTTAATCAAGGAACAGGGGTATACGTTGAAGTTTTTCTTTATTACTACGCATAGAATGAACCCCCATTATGAGATTTATCTGCCTTCTGACATGAGACTAGAGCTAATCAGTTCAAGAGAAATCGAAAGAAAATACGAAGAATGGCGTCATGGACATACTCCCGAACTAGGGGAGGTGGAATTGGATTTTGAGAATATTGTTGAGGGGCCAGGAGTGCCTAAGTCTTATATAGTCAATATCCGTGCTGAGGTTCTAAGAAAGGCATACTTAAAATGGAAAGAAAAACTTTTCTCAAGAAATGTCAGGATTTTCTATGGCACTTCAAAAAAAGCAAATACAGCAATGAAATTAACATTAAATAAAGAACCCAAAAACTTTTGGTACTTCAATAACGGCGTTACGATATTATCCGAGAAAGCAACTAAAAATGCAAGCAAAATTATCTTAAAAAATCCTCAGATAATTAACGGTTGTCAGACTGTTAGCACAATTGGGGAATTAGCACCAAACATTGTTCAGGATGCGTTGATTTTTGCCAAAATTATTGAGATTGGAGACGAATTGATAAACCAGAATTTTATAGACACCATAATCGAGGCCAATAACAGACAAACTCCTGTTGACGAGAGAATCTTAAAGTCAAACCACCCTCTTCAAGTGCGCCTCCAGAGAAAATTAGAAGATTTGGGGTATTATTTTGAGAGAAAGGAGGGACAGTATAAACAAGAACGGGGTAAATCTAGGAGAATCGCTAGTCTTGAATGCATTAAGAATATAGAGCTTTTAAGGGCAAACACCGCGATAGTGAAAGCCCCACATTCGGCTCAAGCAAATGAAGATGATTTGTTCACGTCTCACTTCAACGATGTATTCAAAGAAAATAAAACGGCTATCGACTACCTTCTACCCTACCTGGTTTGGAGACTTGTTTCTTATATCGGTAAGAATTATCGAGGGAAAAAGCGCCAGAGATTCCATAAGTATGCAACTTTCCATGTACTCAGGCTAATTTACGACGATACCCCGGACATTACGAATTCTCTCAAGATGCATGATATTGGCGAGAAATTACGGGAGAATTTCTTTGAATTCGATGAAGAACCAGTGAGAAAACTTTTTGATATCGCATATCAAAAATTCGATAAATCCGAATACAGCCAAATACCTTACGGGGAACGAGATTATTTCAGGGTACGCTCAAGCTATGATGACATGAAAGATGCCGTGCCAAAACATCTGAAGTACGACTTAGAAAGATTGTTTGAATAGAGTCAGCCTCGACTATCAGAACTATCAAAAAAGTTGAAAAATTGATAGTTTTGATAACTTACCTCACTTTAACGATATAAGTTCTGAATAGCGTATCCTCAATTGTATAAACAGACCGGTGGGCTTTATTGATAATTCCCTTATTCACCAACCTTTCAAGGCTGACACAAACGGCATCGTATGAAATTTGGTGCCTTTCTTTTGCTTCTTTTGTTATCCCGTTTAGGTGGGTGTTTTCACCTAAGATTGCGACAATTCCGAGAACTCGTTTCTCTCTTTCGCTTGCGGAATCATAAAGATTATCAAAAATCTCCTCCCCTAGCGTCTCAAGGGTCGTTATGAGGGCTGGTTCAAAAGCATCTCCTTTAACTTCTCCCTTGAGCTGGTTCTCAAAAAGGTGATTGCACAAGACCTGAGTTTCATAGAGATGGCCTCGCGTGTACGCAAACACCTTTTTCTTGACCTCTTGGGAGAATTTGACGCCAGAGCCTTTCAAGTAGGTCTCTATCAGTTTTGTCGTCTCCGCTTCGCTGAGATTTGTTAGCTTCATTCTCGGCGTGAAATACCGCCCTATGGGATGGTCTCTCTGCAAGAACGGTTTCCAGCCGTCCGGCGTTGATGCGAGAACAAAGAGGAATTTAGTCTCTTTTACTATCTTCTCGTCTGCCAGAGTGTTCCTTATGACGCTCATGGCAACTGAAACTGAATTTAGATTCTGAACGTCGTCAATCAGGACAACAACTACTTTGGTCTCGTTCTTGAGGTCTGACCAAAGGTTCAGCATATTCGAATAGAAAAAAGTCTGAGGGTCGCCCCGGATTATGTCTTTCGAAAACTGGAATCCGGTTCCCGCAATGCTTACCCCTACCGAGTTCAGCTCTTTCGTGAATTTGGTCAATTTGCTTACATCGAGGGGAAGGCGTATGGCGACCTCGCCTACCAGGTATTCTATGCTATCACGTAGGGTGTCGCGGCCTTCAAACCCTCTCATGGAGACAAAAGAGCATACCGAGCCTTCTTGCTGGGCAATCTTCTTGAACTCCCTAAGAAGGCTAGTCTTCCCAGACCCCCAGCCTCCGATAACAATGAAATGGCTAGGCCGTCCTGCTTCGGTGTCCTTCAAGGCCTTCTTGAAGAACTCGACCTCTTTCTCGCGTCCCATGAAGAAACGCGGCTCTATCCCAGATTTCGGCGTAAACGGGTTGTATATCATCATTTTTCACCTCATTCGTTTGTTATGGCCTCGGCCATCTTCTTGAGCATCAGGTCGCGGAAGTCCGGGTCTTGCATCAACTGGCCCATGAAATTGCTCTGCCTTTTGGGAGGGGCTACTTTTTCGACCCACAGCTCATTTCCAAAGGCCTTCCCGCAATTGTTGCAGAATTTTGAGCCAGCGATATTGCTCGTGTTGCAACTCTCACAGACGAAACCGTTTGGCTTAGGCTGCTCAGTCTTTTCCGGCGCTTTTTTCCCGTAGGTTTTCAGGATTGCGTCGTCAACGTCCCTCCCGCTAAGGTGGACATACACCCCGGCCATGTCCGAGCCTTGAACCCAGCCGAAAAACTCTTTCATTTGGGCCTCAGTTAGCCGGTTAGCGAGGGAGGTAGCGCGGGAATGCCTGAAAAGGTGGGGATTGACGCGCTTTTTTACGCCAGCGTCCGAGGCGAGCCGGATAAGGAGATGGCGAACCGAGTTATAGCCCAGCGGATAGGTGTCTTTCGCGTTTCTATGGAGGTATCTGAGCCAAACGTAGGCGTCCTGCTCGTCTTTGTAAGGATGGCGCTCAAGCCAGGCGGCTAAGGCTGGGACTGATGCAACTATCCTTACGCGTCGGTCTCCGGTCTTCCCCGTTACCCTGAGAAGCGCCCCGGCCCCGTCGAAGCTGACGTTCTTTATCTGGATTGTCAATATCTCAGAGATTCGGCAGCCGGATTCGTAAAGAACCTGGATTAGCGCCTTGTCCCTAGGCTGGATGGCGGCGTCGGAGAGCTTTTTGACATCCTCTTCGTTCAGGAGCTGCTCGGGCAACATGCAACGGTCATTCTTTATCCGGCATCTGAACCATCGGACTTCATCGGGATAAGAGTCGTCGTTGCATTTGAACCATTTGTAAAACCGCTTTATCGCTACTTTCCGGTCAACCTTGCTCCATTCGGTTATATTCTCCTTCTCGACCCCTCCGACGATTCGAATCATGTCCTCCTTGGTGGCATCTGCGAACCGCTTTCCCAGCATCTTTGACAGCCACCTGAGCTGGTGGAGGTACTTGTAGCGCCTTTCTGGTTTAAGGCCCAGGCTCAAGATATACTTGTCAAAGTCAAGAATCAGCTTCTTGTTCTCTGGGATGAGATTGCTATCCCCATCGATAAGCTTCAAGGCAGTTTTCAGCCGCCTTGATATGCTATGTATGTCGTACTTCGCCGGATTCATACCCAACACCTCGCTTCCAGTCTTTTTGTTTTTTCATGCAAGATGTTGCATGTTTGCGAGATGCGAATCCGGCCAAAGCAAGGGCCTCGGCGCAAAGCCCCGGAGTTGTCGCGGTTTGTGTTTCCGCGTATGCCCGGGACTCGAACTTGAATATAAGGGCCACGACCGTGAATCGAACACGGGCCTAGAGGGCCACAGCCTCTCACGCTACCATTACGCCATCGTGGCCATGCGAACGCAAGTGAGCATGGCCGAGATAGACGAACGGTGTCGCGAACGACGATTCGTTCGCGAGCATGCTCAAGGTCGGAACGCCGACCTTGACACCGCCGTTCGGCTATATCGTGGCCATCAACAACTGGCTCACAAAATAGTGTGGCTTTGATAAATAAAAAAAGGAATGAACAATTTATAACTTATTTGGCCAGCTTGTTCAGCTCGGTCTGCACAAGGAACTGCGCGGCCGGGAAGAAAACTATCCAGACAACGAACATCAGTATCTTGCCCAGTGCGCCTTTCGTCGCCTTCTCGCTGTCCTCGCAGTATTTCCACAGGACGTAGAGGTTCACAAGCGGCACAAAGAGGCCGATTGTCCAGAGAAGCGCGCTTGTCTTGCCGCCGGTGAGGCCGTTCAGCTCCTCCCTAGTCGCGTAGAACCAGTAGAGGGCGTATATGAAAAACGTCAGGAAGCTCGCCACGACGACGAATATCGGATTCCTTTTCTTGACTGCCAATATATCACCAGCAGTGAAAGGAACTTCAAGCATTAAAAGCTGTTCCAAGGGCCTGAAGGACGCGGGAGCCGTCCCCGCAGAAGAATTCCACCTTCTTTGCCTCGCTCTGCTCGACAAAATGCACGAGGTCGTTGAAATCCGCGTGGTCGCTCAGCGGGAACGCCGCGTCGGCGTTGAAGCGGTAATGTAGCGCCCAGCCCGTCGCGACCGCGCAGAGTGTTTCGCGCTCGAATGCCTCGGCAAGCCGCTTCGCGAAATACCGCTTTGCCTTGCCCATCTGGACGATGGCTACAAATGGCCGGGACATCGCTTCCTCCGCCTCTCCGCTCCCGACGACGATTCGGTCGAGCTTCAGGCCGTGCTTCTCATAGACCGAGCAGAAGGATTCGGTTTTCGGCGTGACCACAGGCGCGATGCCGCACTCGTTCAGGACCTTGATTACCTCCTGCGCCTTGCCGAGTTCGTAGCATCCGATTACGAGGTTCGCCTTGTCGTTCCCGCGCACCCAGCGCTGGATGTCGGCATGGATGGTCTCGAGGGGCGGGAAGACGTATGCAGGGTCCCCGTAGGTGGCCTCCATTATCAGGCGCTCGCAGCGGGGAATCTCGGCCTTCATCCCGAAGACGTTCGGCTTGAGGCAGAAGTCCCCCGTGTATACGACGCTCTCGCCGTCCGATTCGACGCTGAGCTGCCTGGCCCCGAGGATGTGGCCGGCATCGAGGAGTTTCGTGTTTTGAGGGGTTTCGAGTTTTGCATTTATTCCGGCAAGGTCCAGCGTGGCCCGGGTGGATATCATGCGCTCCAGCCTTTTCAGGCCGTTCGTGTGGTCGGAGTGGGCATGCGAGAGGAAAGAGAGCTCCCCCTCGGGGCTGTCAAGGCCGATGTGAATTCCGTTGCATGGGACCCGCATGGGGGGAATACGCGGCTAAAAAATATTAATACTCCGACCGGTCCTCGTCCTCGTTGTAAGGATAGGATAGTATCGCCTTTATGACCTTCGCCCTTTTCTTCCCGAGCCCGGGGACCTCGGAGATGTCACGCTCGGACGCGTGCGCGAGCGCCTCCACGCTCCCGAAATGCCGGAGCAGGCTCTTTGCCAGCTTCGGCCCGACCATGGGAAGGGACTCCACGATGGCGCGGGACGATTGCGACGGCGTCAGCGCCTTCTTCTTCGCGTAGATGCGCATCGGCTGCTTCCTTGCAAGCTGCTCGTGCTTCGCCAGATGGAACACGAGCTCGGCCGTTCCGGCCTTGTCGCGCGTGAATATGAGAGATGCCCCGAAATCCGCGATTATGGACGAATACGCGCCGAGCAGCGAGTCCCTTGAAAGCCGCTCCTCGTCGCTCATGCCCTCGACGATGACCACGACGCGCCCGTAGTTCGAGACAAGATTGGGAAGCTGCGAAAAAAGCCTTCCGTCAATCACGGACTGCTCGAAATCCGCCCGCGTCTTGCGCTCGATTGCCAATCGCGCCGAGCAGAGGAAGTCGCCCACGCCCAGCACGCGCCGCTCCACAATCGCGCCCATCCCCTCCAGCATGGAGTCGAAAACGGCGTCCTCGCGCTGGTCCACGGCTATGCGCACCTGCGGGGATTCAGGGGAATCGAGGAACTGCTGCATCTTATCACTAGCGCTATTTCACCGTCTCCAGGTATCCGTGGATCTCTTCGAAGCTTATCGAGCAGCCGGAGTATTTCATCTTGTAGAGCGCCGCCTCGAGCGCCGCCCTCTGGAGGTTCCCGAAATTCTTGAAGAAACCCCGCTCGTAGGCGAGCATGACCAGCTCGCTGCTGCGCAGGACGTTCAGGCCGGACACCCGCGATGACAGGTCCCGGTAGCTGTTCTTGTTGACCATCACATTCACCTGGAACTCGGATTCGAGGTGCTCCTTGAGCCTGAAGGGGGCCTCGATGAGCATGCGCGTAGTCCGTTCATCCACGAGGATGTTCGCGATTCCCAGCTCGATGGCGAGGGCCAGCATCTCGGATTCGCCGAACTGGATGAGGCGGATGGGCTTCCCCTTGACGAAAAGGAGGTTGTTCGCCGCGTGCATCATCCTCTTCGCCTCGTCCTCGACCTTCGCGTCGACGACCACCACGACGCCGTCCTCGATTGCGTCCTTGATGCGGATGGCCGAGAAGAGGTGCTTCTTGAGGCCGTTGTACATGGGCCTTGTCACGGTCTCGTATTCGACCGAGGGCGGGATGACGAACCGCACGTCATGGTGCTCGGCGAAGAAGTAGAGGATCCTGTCGAGGCAGCCAGCCGTCAGGGATATCAGTACGCCGGAATCGCAGAGGATGTCGCGGGCCATGGCCATCTTAATTCGGCTGTTCTTATAAAATCATCCGGTCGAGAGGACCTTCCTCGCCATCCTCATCCTCTCGGATATGCTTCTCTCGTTCTTGAAACGGTCGAACATCATCGTCTCGCCGGCGTAATCGAGGATTTCCTGCTTTTCGAGGCCGGTCATCTCCGCGGCCACGCCGAGGCTCATGCCCTGGGCGTAGAACGTCGCGGCCATCTTGAGCTTGCCCTTCGTGACCAGGTCCACCACGAAGCGAGGGTCCTTCTCCTCGAGGTGCGCTATCGCCCTCTCGAGCTCCTGGAACAGCGAGAGGAGCTCCGACTCCTCGGCGCTATCGAGGCGCTCCACGAGGCGCGAGAGTGCGCGCTCGATGCCATCCAGGCCGCTCTTGTATTCGGGCCGGAGGAAGCGGGGCTTGGACACTATCTTCGAGAGGACGTAAGAGAAGACGGCCATGTCGAAGCATACCGTGTCGCATTCCATGGCCGTGCCCTTGAGTATCTCGTCGTTGAGCTTGCGGAGGTTGCGCTGGTTCCGCTTGTGGAAAGCGGACAGGACCTTCGAGGCAAGGGGGGTGAGTCGGTTCAAGTGGTCACCTATGATAGGAAAAAAGCGATAGATTTAAAAATGTATCATGATTATGT
Organism: Microcaldota archaeon; assembly: GCA_040754495.1. GTDB lineage: Archaea > Micrarchaeota > Micrarchaeia > Anstonellales > Bilamarchaeaceae > Bilamarchaeum. Next base: position 10,261 of record JBFMCO010000044.1, on the reverse strand, counting down.
CATGACAGTTGCGTGATTTCATCGCAATGCGTTGGTGATGCTCGTGAAGAACAACGACGACAAAGAATATAAACCTAGCGACAACGCGTTCACCAGAGAAATACGAAGCGACCTGGAAGCGAACATGGACAAGTTCCGCGACCCAATCGTCCTCGGCGAGCTGGTTTACCGGCTTCTTGAGGAGCGCGAGAACACGAACAGGCTGCTCAAGAACGTCCTCCAGAAGCTGGAGGCGATGGAAGCCAGGGTTGGCGCGGCCCCCCAGACGGGCGCGCCTGCGGCCGAGCCGCTCCTGCCTGAAATCGACGAGCAGATACTCGGGTTCGTGAAGGAGAGCGGACGCGCCACGGCCGAAGAGGTCCGGGCGAAGTTCAACTATCGCGGAAAGAACGCGGCATCCGCCAGGCTCAACCGCCTGTGTGACATGGGGCTGCTGGGAAAGCAGCAGGTCGGGAAGAAGGTTTACTTCTTTCCGGTATGAAGCATAAAGTCAGATACTGATGGCAAGGCTGAGAACGGGCTATACCTCCCGCCTCTCTCAAATTATTTTAGTCCGTTCTCAACTTGTTATCCTCCCAAAACAACCCGGTAAGACCGGGGACTAGAAACTCCCGACCAGGGTTTCTAGCCAACCTCTTTTTTTTATGCTCATAGGAATCATTAGAAAAGGAAGGGGAACTTCCCCTTCGTCATACTGTACAAGTAATGGAACGGACCGTACCTCCCGCCTCTCTCAACTCGTTATTTTGGTCCGTTCCTTACTTGTCTTAATATTGTTTCCTCCCCCTCAGGAGGAAGTAGATTATTATCAGGGCCAGGAATATTGCCGCCACCCCGAGGCACACGGCGTAAGAGGACTGGAACAGCGGCTCAAGGCTGAGCTTGTCAGGGCTTGGCGCCAGGTCCGGGACAGTCTGGACGGAGACCATGCCAGGATACGGGGACGCACTTATAAATAGTAGTTGGTGGCAGATTATATCCATGCCCCAGCTCGAGTTCGAGACGACCAGAGACGTATTAATCCCGAAGGACCCTTTCGAGAGAATCATAGGCCAGCCTGAGGCAGTTGCCATAGCGAAGATGGTCCCGTACCAGCGGAGGCACCTCTTTCTGGTCGGCCCCCCGGGAACCGGCAAAAGCATGATTGCGCAGGCCATAGCGAGCGTGCTCACGAAGCCCAGATTCGAAGTCTCGGTGCTTGAAAATGCCGAGAATCCGGAGCGCCCCATCGTGGAAATCAGGGACGAGGGCAGCATAAAGAGGGACAAGAAGCAGGAGAGGCAGATCGGGACGGAGATATCCCCCCTGGACGTGCCCACGTTCGTATCGGAAAGGCTGGGATTCCGCTGCCGCAGGTGCGCCGCCCTCAGCCCGTTCACAGAGACCATCTGCCCGCAGTGCGGAGCGGCCAAGAACCAGAAGAACGTGTTCGACCGCTACGGGATGCCCCCGCAGATGAACCTCCCGCCGGAGCCGGACAGGATGCGCGTGGCCACTACGAGGCGCGCAATCGACGGCAAGGAGGAGGTCATAATCTACGAGAGGACGCCTGAGGGCAAAATCATCATGCTCAGGCAGGACGAGATAAAGAAAATCGAGGAAATGAGCAAGAAGGCCAAAAGGAAGGTCATCGTCCCGCTCAAGCGCTCCACGTTCGTGCAGGCGAGCGGCGGGAGCGAGACCGAGCTCCTCGGCGACATCCGGCACGACCCGTACGGCGGCCACCAGAGCCTCGGCACGCCTGCTTACATGCGCGTCGTGCCAGGTGCAGTGCACGAGGCCCACGAGGGTGTGCTCTTCATAGACGAGCTTTCCACCCTAGGGAACATCCAGCGGTTCATACTCACGGCCATGCAGGACAAGCAGTTCCCGATTGTCGGCCGCAACCCCATGAGCAGCGGCGCGGCCGTCCGCGTCGAGGGCGTGCCCTGCGATTTCATATTCGTCGGCGCCTGCAACATCAACGACATGAAGAACATAGTCCCCCCGCTGCGCTCGCGCATAAGGGGCGACGGCTACGAGGTGCTCATGAACGGATACATGGATGATTCGCCGGAAAACGAGGACAGGCTCGTCCAGTTCATGGCCCAGGAGATAATCAAGGACGGCAAGATACCGCACATGGAGAAGGCAGGAGTGAAGCTGGTCGTGGACGAGGCGAGGAACATAGCGAGGCGCATAGACAACGCGAAGGGCTTCACCCTCAGGCTGAGGAACCTCAGCGGCATAATCAAGATGGCCGGCGACATGGCCGCGACCGGGAAGAAGGAGTTCATCGAAAGGAAAGACGTCGAAATCGCTATTAAGGAGTCCAGGCCGATTGAGGAGAAGCTGCGCGAGAAATACGGCAACTGGTGGTCCGCCGAGGTCGCTGATTTCGGCGTGCGTAGCGAGAAGGCCGGGCCCGAGACGGCTTAGATGCACCCGGTTTCCAGTTCCCAGTTTCGGGTGTAGAGGGCTGATGGGGCAAATCAGAATATCTTGGCTTCGGCCATGTCTTTTATCACGTATTTTGCGGAGGCGGCCACTTCCGCGCCCGCGGGGCGGTAGGCGTAGCTGATGTTGGCGAAACGGAGCAGGCAGGCGTCGTTTTCGCTATTGCCTATGGCAAAGGTCTTCTCGAAAGCCACTTCATGCATCCTGCAGAACCGCATGGCCGCAGTCAGCTTGCATACAGCATGATTCGCGCATGACGGACCGAGGGGAAGGAAGAGGGGGTTTATCTCGATATCACCAGTGCACACACCTTTATCGTACCTGAGGCGGTTCGCTATGATGGCGTCTGCCCCTACGCGGTCCGCGACAGCCTTGGCCACGGCCTCGTAGCCGTCGGTCACCAGGACGGTGTAATAGCCGTTTTTCCTGAGGCGGCCCATGAACGAATCGACGTTGGAACTGAGACGCATGCGCTTCGAGAAGGCAGAGATTTCATCGCGCATGGCCCCTTTCATTAGGCCGGCGATTGCCTTGGTCCGGGAGTACCCCTCTATGACAGAAGACGAGAGGCTTGCGAGGGCGTCATGGAAAGACCGCTTCTTCGCGAATGCGAAGATGAACCTCTGGCGGATGAGGGTCCCGTCTATGTCGATGAATGCGATGCGGTCAATGGGAAATGCGACCTCGGCGCTTTTCGTCACGATGCCTCCCAGCAGGGACGCTTCCGCGATGAGCCCGTCCTGTAGCATGCGGTTGGTCATCTTCGCCCGTTTCAAAATGGAGCGTGTGACCTCCCCGGCCATCCCCCGCAGCTTCCTCCACGGCTTCATCTTGTGCTCGATGTAGCCGATGTCCACCTCCATTATCCTCGCGCCGGCGTTCACCATGTCTATGAGAATGCCTACGTCCACACCGTAATCGTTCTCGAAGCCCACCTTCCTGAAGAATCCGGCCTTGCCCGCGATGATGCCGCTGAGAGGTTGCCTGAAATCTACGAGAGGCGGAAAAAGCTCGGATAGAAGCGGCTTGACGAGGATTTCCGTGACGCGCCCGCTCCTGCGGCCGTACGCCGATTTCACGAAATCGCACCGGTCCTCGAGAATCGGGCTGGTTATTGCGTCTATCATGCCGCTGCTGAAATTCCTTATGTCCGCGTCAACGAAAACCACGATTTCCCCTCGCGCCGCGGCAAGGCCGTCCTCCATTGACTTGCCCTTTCCCCGGACCTGGCTGACCAGTACGCGAGCCCCGGCCTCCCGCGCAAGCTCCGCAGTCCTGTCGCTGGATTTATCATCGACTACTACCACTTCCAGAACCGCGCGGGATTTCAGGCATTCCCTCACTGTCGGGCCTATTGTCCGCCCCTCGTTGAGGGCAGGTATTACTATGCTGACTTTTCCCATAGGGTTCTCTCGGCGCACGGGGTATAAAATGATTATCCCTTCTTCTCCATGAGAAGCCCTAGGAGAGGCGGGGCGGCGAAAGTAGTCAGCAGGGCCATCGCCGAGATGACCGAATATTGTGCCGCGGTCAGTACGCCCGTCGTGAGGCCGAGCGAAGCCACGATGAGCGCGACCTCGCCGCGGGGTGCCATGCCTATACCCACCATCAGCGCTTCCCTTGCTTTCAGTTTCGCCCACAGCCCTGCCGCGCCGCAAGCTACGACCTTGCTCAGCATGGCGAGCACTGTGAGGAGGAGTATAGGCACCGCGAAGGCAGCGAGTGCATTCACATCCACCAGGATGCCGAGCGAGATGAAGAAGATGGGCATAAAAAGCATTTCGAGTCCGTAGGTCTTCTCCTCAATGTCCTTTATGTGCCTGCTCCTGTTGAGTATTACTCCCGCTATGAATGCCCCCACGATGGCCGAGAGGCGGATGTACTCGGCCACGTACGAGTAGAAGAGCATGAAGGCCAGGACGAGCAGGAAACGCCTCGGGCTCATCTCCTTCCTGTCAAGATAGGACAGGAAGTGCTCCCCGGCAACCACGCCCCCTGCCAGGAAGACGGCGGCAGTGACTAGGGTGAGGACGAGGGGCTCAAGCGACACGGCGCCGCCGGTCAGGTTTATCACGAATGAGAGCACGAGCAGGCCCAGGACATCGTCAAGCACCGCCGCGCCGATGATAATCTGCGCGAAACGCTCCTGCATGAGTCCCGCTTCCTTGAGGAGCGCAACCGTTACGCCCACGCTCGTGGCAGTGAGGGCAGCGCCCATGAACATGGAGTATGCGAAATCGCCGCCGGCCGAAGATGCATAAACGTAGCCCACGGCGAACGGAAGGATGACGCCGGCGGCGGCCACTACCAGGTTGTCCAGGGCGAATATGCCCTCAATCTTATTGTGCAGGCCGACCTTGAAAAGCAGGACGATGGCGCCCAGCTGAGCGAAAACGTGGATTATCGCCTCGGAGCGCAATATCTCGGGTGGCTCCTGGGGAAGACCGAGGGGCAGCGACTTCAGCAGGCCCCACTCGAGGGCGAGGAAGGTCGGGCTCATCATTATGCCCAGGAGCATCAGGACCATGACGGACGGCTGGCGGAAATAAAGAACCGAAAGCTCGCCCACTACGGCAAGAAGCAGCAGGAAGACTATCTCGAAATAGACGTGCTTCTCCTCCTCCACCTGCCCGAACACGCTCGCGCGCAATACAGACAGAACGAGGATGAAGAAGACCGCCAGCAGGGCCAGAGGCGCCAGTCTGCCTATTGCTTGTTTCATCGAGGCCGTTAGGCATTTAAAATTTATATGGGTTGCTACAGGGATGGTTTTCGCAGAAGTAGCGACGCTGGTCATTTCGGTTGTCGTCCTCTCGCGCTCTTCCAGTCTAGTAGTCGGCAACATTGCGAAGCTCTCGAGATTCTTCAGCATAAGCCAGGTCGCGATAGGGTTCCTCCTCCTTGCAGTGGCTACCAGCCTGCCCGAGCTCTCGGTCTCGGTCGTTTCGTCTACCATTGGAGAGGGGGCGATAGCGGCAGGCAACGTCTTCGGCTCCAATATAGCGAACATACTGCTGATACTCGGTATTGGCTCGTTCCTCTACGGCCTGAGGATAAGCCCGGCGAACCTGAGGGATATAGGCTTGGTCCTGCTCCTCACCACCATCATCTCCGTCTACATCATATTCAACAGCTCGGTACAGCAGAGGGCTCTGGGCTTCATGGAGGGGGCGCTGCTGCTCGCAGTGTTCGCGGCATTCGCCTGGTACTCCATGCAGAGGAAATCCGTAGAGAACAATGGCGACAACGGGGAGGTATCGAAAAAGGAGGCGCTCAGGGCGTTCCTGCTGTTCGGTGCTGGCGTCGTAATCGTCATAGTCAGCTCGGGGTTTGTAGTGAATTCCGCCGTGGCGCTGGCGCGCCTTCTTGGGGTCGCCGAGAGCTTCATAGGCGCCACCATAATAGCGGTCGGCACTTCGCTTCCGGAGCTGTCCATAGACCTGCAGGCAATAAGGAAGAAGCACTATGGCATCGCCCTTGGCGACGCAATAGGGAGCAACATGGCCAACATAACCCTCGTCCTGGGGACGGCCGCGGCCATCAACCCGATATCGGTTACGCTGCCGGTATTCATAGCCGCCCTGCTTTTTGCGGTCATCGCGAACATGCTGCTCCTCTATGCGGCCGCGGTGAATAAGAAGATACACCGGCTTGGCGGCGCGCTGTTCATCGTCCTATATGTCGTATATCTGGCCGTCATTTTCTTCCTGCAGGCACAGGAACTCTCTTCGTAAGATAGTAGAGGGCAAGCCCCAGGCCGACTATGCCTGCCTCGGCGAGCCAGAGCCACGGCGGGAAGAAAAGCAGCATGCCGAGCGAGGCTAGAACGCCGAGCCAGGCAAGCAGCGGCACCCCAGCCACGCGCGGGCTGAGGAACCCCCTCTTCAGGCCGGAGCCTGCGAGCGCAATCAACGAGGCGTTAACCGCAATGTAGGCTATGAATACCCCCATGTCCGTGAGCTGGGCGACCGTCTTGATGTCCGCGGCGTAGGCCATGAGCGCCGCAGCGAGGCCGACAAGGGCGACCGAGAGATAGGGCGTTCCGCGCGTGCCTATTGCCGAGAGAGGCATAGGAAGAGAGCCGCCCGAGGACATGCCGTAGAGTATCCTGGAGGGGACTATAAGGAACATCAGGACGGTGTTCGCGGTCGCGAACAGCGCGATGTAGGACAGCAGGCCGGCGTACTGCCCCATGGCGCGGGATACCACGAGCGTGAGCGGGGCCTTGGACTCCGAGAGCGCCTCCCACCCCAGCTCGCGCACCGCGGCGACCGCGACCATGATGTAGAGGAGCGTGGAGATGCCGAGGGCCAGGATGAGCGCCTTCGGGAGCGTCCGCCGGCTGTCCTTCACCTCCTCGGCCAGGTTCGCTATGTTCTCGAAGCCTATATAAGCGAAGAAGATGACGGACACCGCGGCCATTATGCCGCCGAATCCCTCCGGCGGAAGCTGGAGCAGGTCCGCCTCCACCTGAGGGGGGACGAAGAATGCAGCCGCGATCACGATGAGCAGGCCGAGCATCTCAAGCGAAGTGGCGATGTTGTTGAAGCTGGCCGATTCCTTTATGCCAAGGTAATTCAGGAGCGTCATTACGCATATGAGGCCGAGCGCCGCGGCTTTCGGCTCGATTCCTGTGAGCGAGCTGAAATAGCCGCCGAATCCGAGCGCCACGGTGGATGCGGCGATGACGGTCCCGGCGGCCAGCACCCACCCCACCAGGAAGGAGAGCCTTTCCCATCCGAACGCTTTGCGGGTGTAATTGTATTCCGCGGCTTCCCTCGGGAACATGCTTGAAAGCTCCGCGTAGCTGAAGGCGGAGAAGACGGCGATGAAGGCGGAGATGACGAACGCCAGCCAGAGCATGTTTCCGGCAAGGCCCGCCCCCACCGATATCAGGGCGTATATGCCCGCGCCGAGTATGACTCCGATGCCGTAAAGGGTGGTGCTGACGAGACCGAGTTCGCGCTTCAGCTTCATCCGGGATAACCGGAGAGGATATCCTTCCTTATCTTATAAACCTTGGCTGCGCGCGCAAGCGGAGCCTCCGGGACGTCCGCCACGATAAGGGTTTCGCGGTTGTGCGCGGCTTTTTTCAGCGCCCCGCGGATGGGGACCGTAACCTGCGAGTGGCCGATGAGGCTGTCCCCGGGCCGGTATGAGCCTGCGGCGTTCGCGTACGCAATCGCGCACTCGTTCTCGAGGGCCCGGACGAAGCAGAGGGAGTCTATGTTGCGGGATTCGTACCGGTAATTGCTTATGCCGGCATCGCTCCAGAAGCTCGGGACGAAAATCACCCTCGCGCCGAGCCCTGCCATGCGGCGGAAGAGAAGCGGGTTCGCCAGGTCCCAGCAGATGGCGAGGCCGGCCTTGCCGAAGCGGGTATCGAAGACGCGGACGTCCTTCCCCGGAGAGATATACTGCCGCTCGCCATGCCAGAGGTTGATTTTCCGATACTCGCCAAGAAGCCTGCCGCTGCGGTCGAAATAGCACGCGGTGTTGAGCCATCTCCCTTCCACGGACTCGATGAAGCAGCCGACGACATCGATGCGGCCGCTGCGCGCAAGAGACGAGAGGCGCTTCCGGGAGAGGCCGTTCCCGTCGACGTGCTCCTTCCGCCCACGGACAGGGCCGGAAAGGGAGTCTTCCGGGAATACTACTACGTCCGCTTTCCTTTTTTTCGCGCGGGCGATGAATCTGCGCATCTTCCCCAGGTTGGCCTCTGCATCATCGTACGTTATCTCCATCTGCGCGAGAGCGAGCCTCATAACGACCATAGGTAGAGGTTGGTAAAAAGCCTTTCCCCTATGCCGATGCTGTAGTGGCTGCGCAGGACCCCGCTGCACTGCATGCCTAGGTCGTGGCATGAGCGCATGACGGGCGCCGCGATCGTCTCTGCAATCATCAGCGGGCGCTCATAGCGCGATTCGGCCTCGGATTTTATGCGCGCTGCAAGCGCCGTGGTCAGGCCGGTTCCCCGGGCCGCCTTGGATGTCGCGCTGAGGGTGAATTCCACGGCTCTGAGCGGGCCGAAATCATGCGGCTGCCCGAAAAGCGCGGACACGATGGCGCCGCGCTCGAGAACTCCATAGCAGATGAACCGCTCCATGTAGCCGAGGACCGACACGGGGTCCAGCCCCATCGGATGAGACGAGTATGTTTTGCAAAGGAGCGCCGAAACCTCCTCAGCCGCCGAGCGGTCCGAATCAAGCCGGATTATCCCGAGGCCCTGCCGGAGAGGGCGCCTTTGCTGGCACAGGGTTTTGGCGAGATAGGTCGTTTCCCGGTGCAACTCCATTTCCGGCGGCGTCCTCTCCGGGGCGTTGCAGCCGAAGACCGCGAGCTCCCCGGCATGGGTCCGGACATTCGCCTCCAGCCTGAAATGCGCATCCCCCCTTGGCCCCTCGGTCAGCACGCGGAGCACGGCGCGGGTGGCCTTGAAGTCGCCCATCGCGCCAAGCAGCTCGTCCTTGAGATTGCGCACGGTGCGCGCGTCCGCGAACGCGCGGTGGCAGAGCTCCACGCGCATCAGCCGGCGCTCAAAGCGCATCATGGCCTGACACCTATCACGGTGTAATTGGAGGAAAGGACGCGCCTCAATCCCTCTTCCGGAAGGCCGAAAGCCCTGAAATAGTCCTCAAGGGCCGGACCGAGCTCCGCGGCCTCCTGCTCGCTGAGGCCCCTGCGCTCGACATCGAGCGCCTGGTCGTATAGCGGAGAGAGGCGCGAAATCGCCTTCCCGACGCAATCCGGGTTCGCAAGGCTCAGGCGCGAGCCTTCGAGGATTTTCCGTATCCTGGGAAGGCTGAGCGGGTTGTGCCGTATCTCGCGCATGGCGGATTCGGAAATCAGGCCCTCGTCCCTGAGCTGCGCGCATACCGCAATGACATCGCGCCGCTGGGGCGGCCTCTTTATGTAATCGTCAATCACGTAGCCGCGGACGTAAATCGTGCCGCGCACCATTCCCGTCCCCACGAACTCCCCGACTATCGGGGAATCCACGTCCTCCCTGCCGAGGTTCTCGAGGCCGAGCACCACGAGCTTCCCCCCGCTCATCATCTTGCCCAGGTACTGGCCGGCGCTCTCGCCGATTATGGCGAGCGGCTCGCGCCCGTCCTTGGGCCGGAGCTGCTGGAAGGCGCGCGAATCCACGGAGCCGCGGACGAAGAAGCGCCCGCCCTGGAATGCGTTTCCGAGCATCATGCCCGCCGTCCCGTGCACGATGACATTGCGGACGCTCGATGCCTCGAAGCAGTTGTCCTGGACGCAGCCCACCACCTCGAGAGTCCCGTCCCCCGAGGAGTAGCTCCCGCCGTGGCTCCCCAGGATCCCGGCGGAGAGGATATGGCCTTCGATGCGCTCGCCTGCGAATTCGTGGGGGGCGCCGGCGAGCGGAACGGGCTGCTTCGCCGCTGCAGGGGCCGGGATGAACGGCCTCCTGCTCCTGCCGGACGCCACTATGCCTGCCTTCGACGACACCCAGAGGAACTTGCCGGGCTCGGGGGAGTAGGATTCCACCTTGGACGAGAATGTGTCCAGGCCTGTGGCCGCGATTATCTGGCGCAGCTCGCTAGCTGCGAAAACGCGCCCGTTCTCATGGTCGACCACGATTTTCAGGGGCCTGAAGGTGTTCCTGTCGCGGAACGCGAGCATCTGCACCTCGTCCTCGTACGTGATGAGCACGATGCTCGAGACCGGGCCGTCGAGGCCGAAGCCCCTGTATCTGATTGCGAGCTGGTCCAGGCGTTCGCGCTCGGCGCTCCCGCGCAGCAGGCGGGTGAGGTTGTTGTCGAAAGGCGGGACGAGGGCGGACATTATGCCCCCGATG
>JBFMCO010000043.1:0-6655 GCA_040754495.1 Microcaldota archaeon | reverse complement strand
TTGCCTTAACTCTTCAACGGATATTTTGGGGAGGAATTCATCTCCTTTTGGTAGATGCCAGACCATAGATAGTATCTACGGAGGACAATTTATAAAAGTTCGTCTAATTTTGTCCTAGACTATGAGCCTCGGCCTGGTCCACCTGCTTGCCGACTTTTTCGGCGGAAAGGGCAAGGTGAAGGAGCTGGCATATCTTTATTCCCTCTCCACGCTGGGTCTGTTCCCGCTCACATTCCTTTTCTCGCTGGCAATCTACCTTCCCGTGCCGATGCTCGTTTACGCGTGCGTCTTCAGCCTCATCGGATTAGCCATCAGCATCTACGGATTCTTCCTTCTGTATCACATACTGAAAGTCGTGTACGGGCTTGAGAAGATGAAGGCCGTCGCAGTAATCATCATAGAATTTATCATAGCCACCGCCCTGTCTCTCGCCATTACTTTCGGGGCGTTCCTTTATGGGGCGGCGCTTTTTGGAACTGCGGCTAATTAGTCCTTTTTCCGGCCTGCTCTTTCCTTTATCCCCTTATCCACTTCGGAAGGGCCGGTAGCGCCGGAAAGCACCTTTTCGAGGTCGCTTTCGCTCATTATCCTCTTCTTAAGTATGACCTCCTTGAGCGTAACCCCGTCAGCGAGCGCCTCGCGCACGAGCTTCGAGACCTCCTTGTAGCCCAGATACGGGTTGAGCGCGGTCGCATAGGCGAAAGTGCCATCGAGCGTACCCTTCGAGCGGCCTTCATCCACCCGCGTTCCCTCGATGCACTGCCTGAACATGGCGGTGCAGTTTGCGAGCAGTTTCTCTGACTGGAGGAGGTTGTGCGCAATGAGGGGCGTGCAGAAATTCAGCTCCAGCTGCCCCGACTGCGCTCCAAGGAGCACGGCCTGGTCGTTGGCCATGACCTGATAGCAGGCCATGTTCACGGCCTCCGGCACCGAGGGGTTTATCTTGCCGGGCATTATGGACGAGCCGGGCTCGACTTCGGGAAGGACGATCTCAGCGATGCCCCCCCTCGGCCCGGAGGATAGGAGCCGAATGTCGCTCGCAATCCTGCCAAGCGTGACCGCGTACCTCCTGAAATCGGCCGAAAGCGCGGTAAAATCGTTCATGTCCTGGGTCATCTGCACCGGGTCCTTTGCCATCCTCAAATCAAGGCCGCTCTCTTTCCGGAGCAGCTCGACGACCGTTTTCCTGAAGGCCGGGTGGGTGTTTATCCCGCTCCCGGTGGCCGTCCCCCCTATCCCGAGCTCCTTCACAGGCCCGAGCGCGGCCTCTATCGCAGCAAGGTCCCTCTCGACCGCTGCTGCCCATGCTGAAAACGTCTGGCCATATGTCATCGGCACAGCGTCCTGGAGGTGGGTGCGGCCGGTCTTGGCCGACTGCCGGTGCTCCCGCGCCTTCTCCAGGAGGGCCTTCTGGAGGAGCTTCCCTTCAGAAATCACCGGCTCGGAGAGCTGGATAGCGGCTACCCTTATCGCAGTAGGCACCACGTCGTTCGAGCTCTGGGACATGTTGACGTGGTTGTTGGGGTGGACCAGCCGGTAATCCCCCTTGTTCCCGCCGAGCAGCTCCTCTGCGCGGTTCGCGACGACCTCGTTCACGTTCATGTGCAGCGGCGTGCCCGCCCCGGCCTGGAACGAATCAAGCATGAACTCGCCGTCGAACTTGCCAGCGGCGACCTCGGATGCTGCCCTGGCTATGGCCCCGGCAACCTTCGGGTCAAGCGTTCCGAGTTCCGCGTTTGCCAGCGCCGCGCATTTTTTTATTAGCGCGACGGCGTACGTGAGCTCCTTGTGCACCTTCATTCCGCTGAGCCTGAAATGCAGCAGCGCCCTTGCCGTGAACGAGCCGTAGTAGGCGTCCTGCGGGACCTGCACCTTCCCTATGAAATCCTCCTCGGTCCTCATGCTCGCGCCCTCAGGAAAAGCAGCGCGAGGAGGACGGCCCCCAGCGGGCAGGCGGAGGGCGGTGCGGCAACCGGTCCCCCGCTTCCAGTTCCCGGTCCGGATGCATTGCCGCTTCCGGGCGGCGTCACGTTCCCGGGAGAAGGCGCTTCCTTGCAAACGTTATCCACGCATCCGAATCCCTGCGGGCATGACGGGCACTCGGGGAAATCGCCGCATTCGTAGGGAACCCATGAATGGTTTCTAGCATAACCGCAGCTGCCCCTCACATCTTCGCATTCGCCCGCGACCGAGCAATACTCGCCGTCGGCGCAGTCTTCGTTAAAGGCGCATTCGGACTCCGGCCCGGTCTGGTTCGTCCCGTTCGGAGGGGGCTGAGGCGGGGCCTCGAAGCATTTCTTGTAGGTGAACTCGATTTCCCTGCTCTGGAAATTGTAGTGGTCCACCCTGAGGATGAAGAGGGCGGTCAGGAACCTGATGGTGCCCGGGACGGCCATCTTCACCCTGCCGTTCGAGTCGGTCTTGCCGGAATTCGGGAGCGCCTGGTATGTATAATCCGTGTAGAACATGTACGCGGTCGCCCCTGATACGGGCGCGCCGCTCTCGTTCGAGAAGACGTCCGCCGTAACCTCCTTGGAGTCGCAGTCTATCGTTATGTTCACCTCTACCGTTCCGAGGTTCTTGTTCCCGGTGTCCTGGACGCCGTTGTAGTCCGGCCTGACCGAAAACGCCATGCTAAGGCCGCAAATGAGCAGCAGTATCAATATGTGCCTCATGCAATCATCCCTCGCACCTTCCGTCCACGCACGAAGAGCCGGCAGGGCATTGGAAGGTTGCGTTCATGATTTTGTTCTCGTCGCAGTAATACTCCACGCCGCTGTCGCTATCCGTGCATTTGTCCCTGAAAAGGTCGTCGCCCTTGTTGGCCGCGCCTTCCTGGAATATCGAATACCCGTCGTCCGAGTCGAAGCACTGGTCCTGCTTGCAGGCGGCCTCCACGCACCTGTATCCGGCCGGGCAGTCCGTGTCGTATGTAACCCAGTCCGAGCCTATGCAGTAGTACTCCCTCAGCCTCGTGCCGCTCAGGCACTTGTCTATGTACTCGCCGCTTGTGAGGCCTGATTTTATCGTAATCATGCCGCCTTTTCCGATGTCGTCCCCGCCGTCGGTGTCGGTGCATGTGGCGTCCGTCTTCTCGCAAAGGCCGCCGCGGCAGCGGTATCCGGGCGGGCACTCGCTGATTTCGTTCTCTACGAGCCCGTCCTTGCAGTAGTATTCCTTCACCAGCTTCGCGTCGTTGCAGGAGTCCTGGTAAATCAGGCCGGACGCGTTCACCGTGCCCTTTGTGCTGGTGTTTTTCCCGTCGGTGTCGGAGCATGGCGGCGTCTCAATCCCGGGCGGCCTGGCCACGCACGCCCCGTCGCGGCATTCATACCCCTCCGCGCAGGGCACGCTCGCGACAGATGCCGCATCGCCGTCGCAGTAGTATTCCTCAACCGAGCCGAACTCCTTGCAATAATCGGTATAGCTGGCCCCGTCCGAAGACACATTCCCTTTCAGCGCGGCTATCTTGCCGCCGTCGGTGTCAGTGCATTTTCCCGCGTCGCATTCGCCTTCATACGCGACAGCGGCCTTGGCGCAATTGGCCGTGCACAGGTTGCCGTACGTCTTCCCGTCCGTTCCGCAGACGGGGTTGTATTCGGCCGTGCATACGCATCCCTGCTGCGCCGCGCATCCTAACAGGAAAAGCGCCGCGGCAAAAACTAGGTAGCCTCTCATACCTGGATTATCCCTTTATCGGTTTAAAAAATATGAGGAGCAGGAGGGCGAGCGCCGGCGGGCAGATGGAAGGCTGCGCCGGGACGGCTCCAGGGCCGTCATCCCCGCTTCCGTTCGTGGCGTTCGCGGGCGGGGGCACGTTGATGGTCGTGGTATTGTTCTTCGGGGGCTGCACCGGGGGAGGTGCGGCGCTTCCGTTTCCGGCCGTCCCGTTCTGGGGCGGATTTGCCGGTGGCGGGGGAACCGTGTAGTTGCCAAAGCACGGCGAGAGGTCGAAATGCACCTCTTTGCTCCTGTACCCCTTCTTCTCGATGACGAGCACGAACAGCCCGCGCATGAGCGTCACCTGCCCGGGCAGCCTGTGCAGGGCGAGCCCGTCCTTGTCGCTCTTGACATTCGAGAGGAGCGGGCTTGAAAAGTCGATATACTTGAGGTACGTCTGCGCGTCCGCGACCGGCTTGTTGCTCTCGTTCATGATGATGAGGCTTATCGTCGAGGCCGTGCAGTCCGCGCTTATCGAGTATGTAAATTCAGACCAGGAGATGTCCCCGAAATCGTCCTGCTCGTATATCCTCGGTCCCACGACCGCAGCGGAGCACAATCCCGCAAGGAGGAGCGCCAGCAGGAGCCTTCGCATCAGGACCCCTTTACTGTGGCGAACTGGGCAAGGAGCGCCTCTATCTGTATCCTCTCGTTGGCACCCTGGATTAGCCTGAAATTGTACTCCCCGAGTATCTCTATCAGCTTCAGCCTCTGCCTCTCCGGAACGTCCAGCTTCGGTATCTCCCTGTACACCTGGTAGAGGATGTCCTCGCCGCTGAGGCCATACGTTATGAGCAGCTTGTCCAGGTTCTCCCTCGCGGCCAGGAATTTCCCGTCCAAGGCGAGCGCCAGCATATCCTTCACTTCCTTGGGCATGGCCCGGCTGCTTATCTTATGCACGAGCTCATCGGTGATGTGGGCAGAGTGCATGGCGCAGCCCTGCAGGACGTTCAGCGCGCGCCTCATGTCCCCCTCGGAGACGTAGAATACGGCCTCGAACGCCTTTTCCTCCACTTTCAGCTTCTCGGCCTTCGCCACGTGCTCCAGGGCCTTTTTCACGTCCTCCTGGGACAGCGGCATGAACCTGAAGACCGCGCACCTGCTCTGGATCGGCTCTATTATCCTGGAGGAATAATTGGCGGAGATGATGAACCGCGTCACGGATGCGTTGGCCTCCATGGTCCTGCGCAGCGCCTGCTGGGCGTCTGATGTCAGGGCGTCGCCCTCATCGAGGAAAATCAGCTTGAACGGCGCCTCCCCGAGCGAGACGGAGCGGGCGAAATCCTTTATCTTCCCGCGGACGATGTCTATGCCGCGGTCGTCGCTCGCGTTGAGCTCGAGGAAATTTCCCGCAAGGTCCGCTCCGAAGAGCTCGTGGGCGAGGGCGAGGCAGCACGTGGTCTTCCCCACGCCGGGCGGCCCTGAGAAGAGCATGTTGGGCATGTTCCTGGCTTTCACGAACGCTTTCAGGCTTTTGAGGACCTCGGTCTGGCCGACCACGTCGTCCAGCTTCCGCGGCCTGTATTTCTCTGTCCAGGGTAGGATATCCGCTTCCATCAATAGGGTTCGGTCGCCAATATATATAAATTTTAGCCGCTAGAAGAAGGCGAAAAGTGATAGCATGGATCGGGTAAAGACCGGAATTTCAGGACTGGACGAGATGCTCAATGGCGGAATCCCGGCAGGCAGGCACGTGGCCCTATACGGAGGCCCGGGAGCCGGAAAGACATCCTTCTGCTTCGAGTTCCTCTATCAGGGGGCGAAAATGGGCGAGCCCGGCCTCTATGTGAGCCTGGAGGAAACGACCGAAGACATCATCGAGAACATGAAGAGCACCTTCCCGCTTCTCGCCGAGACGTCCCAGCTCATAGCGGAAAAGAAGCTGGAGATACTCAAGCCCGAGAAGCTCGATTTGGAGGAGGTCGCGAACCTCCTCGAGGACCGCATCACCTCGACAGGCATCAAGAGGGCCGTCATAGACTCCGCGACCATGATACGCCTGTCCTTCAAGAGCGAGATAGAATACAGGCAGACGCTCTTCGAGTTCCTCTCGCTCCTGCGCAACCTCGACGTCACGACCATAACCACGGTCGAGGCGAACAGCGCGAGGCGCGAGGAGATGAAGTTCGACATCGAGCACTTCGTGATGGACGGCATCATCAACCTATACAACCTGGACCGCGAAGACAGGCGCGTGCGCGCCCTCGAAGTCTTCAAGATGCGCGGAACCGACCACTCGCGCGACCTCGTGCCCTTCAAGGTGACGCCGAGCGGAATAAAGGTGTACGTGGGGGAGAAGGTATTCTAGCCCATACTATCGTTTCGCCCTTTCATACTCATGGCCAGCCCAACCTAGCGGCTGGCCTGCGGAGGAAGATGACATGAAAGTGAACCTTAAGAAAATGGGCGCGATTGTCGCCGGTGCGACAATCCTCGCCAGCTCTGCAGCGTTCGCCGGGCTCATGTTCGGCTCGACGACGCTGGTCGACGACACAGGAACTCCGGTGGCCAAGGTAGTGCTTGGCGGGAAGGCGCAGCCCTCGGACGCGGTGGCTGCATCCTTAATCGCAGGCAAGCTTGTCAGCGAGGCATACAAGAGCCAGACGCTCACTGCGCAGGTCTCCGGAACAGCGGCTTGCACCCCAAGTGGTGGAGGCGCGGGCGGAACCTGCAGCATCAGCAACGAGAAGGCCAGGCTCGAAATAACCGTGCCGGGCGCAGTCGCTGCTGGCACCTGGACCGGCGACAACCTCATAGGCGACTTCCTGAACAGGGAGCTGATGGACAGGGTGGACAACGTCCCTGACACCGACCCTGACTTCGGAGACGCGGCCTACGAGATGGGCGGCGCTGACACGAGCGACAACGCGAACCCGTTCACGGACGGCGTCGGCGGCAACATCGGGGCATCCGAGGTCTACCTCTACAGGATAGA